>DBTW01000146.1:0-129 GCA_002307245.1 Spirochaetaceae bacterium UBA1306
AGGTCATCTCCTCGACCTTCGACGAACAGGCTACACGGCACGTACAGGTCGCCGAGATGGTCCTCGACAAGGCCAAGCGCCTCGTCGAGCACGGCAAGGACGTGGTCATCCTCCTCGACTCGATCACCC
>DBTW01000146.1:400-585 GCA_002307245.1 Spirochaetaceae bacterium UBA1306
ATCACCCGCCTCGCCCGCGCCTACAACCAGACCGTGCCGACGAGCGGCAAGATCCTGTCGGGCGGCGTGGACTCCAATGCCCTGCATAAGCCCAAGCGCTTCTTCGGCGCGGCGCGAAACATCGAGCAGGGCGGCTCTCTCACGATCATCGCGACGGCCCTCATCGACACCGGCAGCCGCATGGA
>DBTW01000146.1:910-5423 GCA_002307245.1 Spirochaetaceae bacterium UBA1306
CGCAGGCTCTCCGACCGCCGCACCTTCCCGGCCATCAACATCAAGAAGTCGGGAACGCGGAAGGAAGAGCTCCTCCTCACCGAGGAAGAACTCCAAAAGATATGGGTCCTCCGCAAGGTGATCAACCCGATGGACGATGTGGAGATAATCGAGCTACTTATCGACAGGATGATGAAATCCAAGAACAACGAGGCCTTCCTCAAATCGATGAACACACCGAACTAAGGCGCTTGGCGGGGGCCTTTTCTAGAACCGAAGTTGTAAGTATAATCGCCGTTTAGTGGCCTGGTTCAGGGCACTAATCAGGTATAGAGCAGTTTCCGCGTCAATGTTCCGCGGAAACTGCAAGGCGAAACGAAGTTTCGCCAGGTCGGTTTTCAGCATTGCATTCGCGGAGGAATGGTTATGAAAAGCGGGATTCACCCCAAGTACGAGATGACGACCATCACCTGCGCCTGCGGCAATGTCATCGAGACCCGTTCGACGGTAAAGAACATCCAGGTGGAAATTTGCTCTTCCTGCCACCCTTTCTTTACCGGCAAGCAGAAACTCGTAGACACCGCTGGACGCATCGAGCGCTTCAACAAGAAGTATGGCATCAAAAAGGCCGAAGAGAAGTAAGCTCTCGTACCGGAATTAGCACGGCCGCTCCAGCGATGGGGCGGCCGTCTTCTTTTTTACGCCCTTGAGAAAATGAGCCTAATGCCTCGAGAAGTGAAACGCGAAGGAGCGAAGGAGCGGCGCAAAGGTCGCGAAAAAAAACAGAGCCGAAAATCGCAAATTCCCTGCGTTATCCCCATACTTCGCGCACTTCGTGCACATCGCGATTGCATTCGTATTCTCCTCCGTAACCTACGGTTATCTTCTAGGGCCTAAGCTCGAGGTCGGCGAGGATCTTCGACATACGGGCGCAGGCGCGACCGCGGTGGGAAAGGCGGTTCTTCTCCTCGATCGACAGCTCGGCGACGCTCTTGCCGAGCTCGGGCAGGAAGACAATCGGGTCGTAGCCGAAGCCGCCCGCCCCCCTCGGGGCGCGAAGGAGCTCGCCGGGACAGCTCTCCTGAACGACGAAGAGGCGATCCGGCGCGAGGACGAGGACGAGGCAGCAGACGAAGGCGCAGGCCCTGTCGGCCTGGCCCCCCATATTGGCGAGGAGCAGGGCATTGCGTTCCGTCGCCTCGAGCTTGCGACGCCCGTCGACCGAACCGTATCGAGCCGAGAGCACGCCCGGACCGCCGCCCAGGGCGCGGACGGAGAGACCCGAATCGTCCGCCAAGGAAGGCTTGCCCAGGAGGGCATGAAGGGCCATGGCCTTCTTGACAGCGTTCTCTAGGTAGGTGGATCCATCCTCTACGACATCGAAGGCAGGGAAGCCCGCATCGGCAGGCGTCCTGAGGAGCTGGCCGGGCAGGGCCGGGCCGAGCTCGACGAGCTTGTGGGCATTGCCCGTGGCTACGAAGAGTTCCATAGTCACCGACCATAGCCTCGCTCCCGCCCCGGATGCAAGGGCCGTCAATCCGGCGGTCCATAGTGCTTCCGCAGGTAGAAGAGCCCCGAATCGACCGTGCCCTTGGGGACGCCGAGAATGCGGGCGACCAGGGAATTGGGAACGACCGTGCGCAGAGAGGAAATCTCGTGCTGGATGCGGTCGAAGCGCCCCAGCTCGCGATCACGTGCGGCCTCGAGGCGTTCCAAGCGATAGGAATCGCTCTCGGCGGCTATCCTGGCCTCGAGGAGGCGCTGTCTGCACCAGGAGGCGTTGCGCCGCTGGGTCAGGGCCTCGACCCTCGCCCGCTCGGATTCGAGCGAGCGCCGCGCCTGCTCAACGGCGGCGGCGAGCCATGCCCGCTCCACTCCGGCACAGGCCGCGACGCGGGCTATCCCCGCCTCGTCGATCTCCCAGGCGCACTTGATCGCGAGGTAGACGAGCCGGCTCGAATACGCCGCCGCTTCCGAAGCCCCGCAACGGAGGAATCCGCCCCGCGCCCTCGGGCGGCGTTTCGCCCCGGCTCGGGCGAAGGCCACGCCCTCGTCATGGACGGTATCCAGAGCCTGGCTTTCGAGGGCCGGGTCGCGGGCCGCTGATCCCTCGAAGGCGAGCCCGGCGGTGCTTTCGCAGACCGATTCGCGCTCTCGAGCCTTCTTCCTCTCGCGTCGCACGGTCTTGGCCAGGTAGCGGAGGCTCGCGACGAGGTAGGCATCGAAGGGCAGGCCTCGGTCCTCGAAACGGTCGACGAGCTTCCCGATGCGCGCCCGATACTTGTAGAGGGCGTTGGCTGCATCGTCCTCGTCATCGAAACCGAAGCGTTCGTGGGAGCTATACACGAGACCGATCACGCGATCAATGATCTGCTCACGTCCGCTTCCGCTAGCCCGATAGGCAGTAACGAGATCATGTAGCGATGATTCCTGCATCTTTCCGCCCTCCCGGAAAGAGAAGATGCAAGTATCATGCCGAATAATGACAAAGGTCGGTCCCGCGCCATGCGCAAACAAATATTAACTTATTCAATAAGCCTTTAGCTATCGCGATATACAAGCCATATATCTACCGTGAATAGAACCGACGGCCGGCGTTCGGGGTGAGTAATGATAATACGGGTTTTTTCGCGCCCAGCCCCCTCCCACGGAGAGCATGCCCGCCGGAGGGGATGCTGGGGCTTAGGGCCCAAACCAAGGTTCAAAAGCTGCGATAAGCCTTTCCTTCACTTCTTCGAGCTTGCCCCGCATGAGCAGCCCAGCGGCGAGGCGGTGCCCTCCCCCGCCGAAGCTCGCCGCGATCGAGCCGACGTCGATCCGCTCGCGGGCCCTGAGGCCGACCGTGCACTCGGCCTCGTTTTCCTGTCTGATGATCATCGCAGCCTCGCAGCCCCCTACGCCGAGGAGTAGCTGGTAGAGGGTGTCGGAGTCTCTGCTCGCTAGGCCGTAGCGCTGCTGATCCTCCAGGGTGACGAAGGAGACGAGGAGGGCCCCGTCATAATGCTGCTCGGTACGCGTGAGGATCTCACCCATAAGCTTGCGCGTGAAGAGGCTCTTGCCACCGTACATATTGTTGTAGATACGCTTAGGCGAGGCTCCCGCCGAAACGAGGCGCGAGGCGATGCCGAAGATCTCGGCCGAATGCTCATCCAGGTGGCGGAAGAAGCCCGTATCCGTGCCCAAGCCGAAAAGGAGATACTCGGCCTCCTCCTTCGTGGGCTTGCCGCCCATGGCCTCGATGAGAAGGAGGATCATCGCGGTGACGGAGGGGGACGAATCATCGATATATACGGCGTCCCCGGACGCATTCCCGGACGCATGGTGGTCTATGAAGGCGATGGGCACTTTCGGCAGGGTCTCGACGACAGCCCCGATACGCCCGAGGCTGGAGCAATCGAGAATTATGGCAGCCGCGCGCTCCGAGGCCTTTTCCGGAGGTACCTCGATCATGAAGCGGTTCTCGTAGGGCATGATCTCGGTACGGGAAAAGGGACCGGCGGAGCAGAGGTAGGCGGTCTTTCCCGTACGCTTCAGGAAGGAAGCGAGGGCGAGTTGGGAGCCGATGCAATCGCCATCGGGCTCCTTGTGGCCGATTACGTAAAAAGGCCCGTGCCGGTCGATGAAATCGAGAAGCTCGGGGGGAACGGGACGCATGTGATTGCCTTTCTTCGCCGCCGGGGCGGCGATCGAGAACAGGGAATCTATGGGAAGGCCCTGAGGGCCTCCCGCGCCTTGGGGCGCCTAGAATTCCAGCTTAAGGTCGTCGGAGCTGAACTTCCCAACGCCGTCGGCCGGAGCCAGTATACCCCAGGAATCGTCCCTTTGGTCAGCCTGGACGTAGAGCCGCAGGTGATCGAATTTCCCCGCCTTGTAGAAAACCGTCATATACGGGAAACTCGAGTCGTGATCCCTGACGAGCTCGGCCTTGCCACCCGAGATGAACCAGCGGGCGGGAAGGTAAACCGCGGCTATATCGGCGCTCCCCTTGCGGTAAATGACGCGGAAGCCATCAGCGTGCGAGAAAACCTTGACCACGTCGACCCTGACGGGATAGTAGGCGGAGGACTCGGCTGCGAGCCCGAGAGAGACGATGGCGATGAGAACGAGTACTATCGTTGCGCGTTTCATTCGACCCTCCGTTCGGAGGAAATTATAGCCCATGGCCGCGACAATGCAAGGGAATAATCGGCAAGGCGCCCGAAAGCCCTCGCTTGCCCCCGTTCCCGGGAGCGAGCTATAGTGCCGCGCATGGCAGCTTTGACCAAGCGGCGCGCCAGGGCCCTGGCGGCCTTCGAGGGCCTCGCGCCCCTCTGGCCCGAGGCCCGGCCCCTCCTGGATTACCGCGATCCCTTCGAGCTCGTCTGCGCAGTCGCCCTTTCGGCCCAATGCACCGACGAGCAGGTGAATAAGGCGACGCCGGGGCTTTTCGCGCGCTGGCCCGGCCCGGAGGCCATGTCGCGCGCCGACCCGGCCGAGTTGGAGGCGGCGATCCGCAGCATTGGATTCTTCAGGACGAAGGCTCGCCACCTGATAG
>DBTW01000113.1:0-12664 GCA_002307245.1 Spirochaetaceae bacterium UBA1306
CCCATCCGCCAGCTCGGAGAGCGTAACCTCGCCCTCCCCGTAGCAGAGATAGTCGATGTCGGAGAACTGCTCCAGCAGCGCCCCCCCCATCGCGGAGATATGGACGCCGCCGAAGACGGTCGCTACCTCGGGCCTCGACCGCTTGATCATCGAAGCCATGCGCTGGCCGTCCAGGAAGGCTGAGGTCGTCGCCGAGAAGCCTACCAGGGCGGGCTCGCCCGCCAGGATCTCGCGAAGGTTCTCCTCCGGGTCGCTGGAGGCGCCGGGACCGATGCAATCGTGGACGCTGACCTCGTGCCCCTGCAGCTCGAGGTAGGCGGCGAGCGACAGGAGGCCGATGGGCGCCATGCGATTGGCGACGCCCGCCAAATCCTTTTTACCCTTGATCCAGTTGGATCCCGCGGGATGCACGAGGGCGATTTTCATGAGCCGCTACGAGGAATCGCGTGGTGGCCGGCGCCGTTCCTGCTATGCTTGATCGTGTTGGCCATGGTCTTAAGCTCCCTGTCGCCAGTTCGGATGATTGCATTCGATTTTAGCTTCACGCTGTCAATTACGGATAGTCCTGCGGGCGCGGCCCGGGGCATAGGGGCCGCCGCTTGACACGAGCTCGCCCCTTGCTAGACAACTAGGGTTGATGAGATGCCCTCTATCGCTATTCCATCTATTCGGGCTGGGGGCTCTTCAGGTCGCCGCGGTCCTCCTCTTCGTCGACGCCGCCGCGGCTCCGGTGCCGCTCATCCTCTTCGCCCTGCTCTGCCTCGTGGCGCCATTCCTTCCCCGCTTCGGCTTCTTCCTGCCGATCGTCAGCGCGGGCGATAAAAGCGTCCCCGCGGTCTCGATCACTATCGACGACGGCCCCGATCCCATGCTGACCCCCCGCCTGCTGGACCTGCTGGACCGCTACCGCGTCAAGGCGACCTTCTTCTTGCCCGGCTCGAGGGCCGAGGCCTATCCCGAGCTGGTGCGCGAGATCCTCGAGCGGGGACACAGCCTCGGCAATCATACCTACAGTCACTCGCCCTTCGTGATGCTGCAGGGCAAGCGAAACCTGAGGCGGGAGATCGAGATGGGACAGTCGGCCATCGCCCGGCTGGGCGTCGTGCCCCTGGCCTTCAGGCCGCCCGTGGGCGTCACCAACCCGGACCTCTTCCGCATCCTCCTCGATAACGGCCTGTCTTGCGTGAACTTCACCCGTCGCGCCGGCGACATGGGCAATAGGCGGACGCGCAAGCTGGCCGCGCGGATACTGTCCGGCCTGCGGGCCGGCGACATCATCCTGATCCATGACGCGGTCGTGCATTCGGGAGACGAGGATATCCTCCTCGGGGAGTTCGACTCGCTTATGTCCGGGATCATCGCGCGCGGCCTCGAGATCGTGCCGCTGGAGAGGCTGCTGGGCCGTGAGGTAATGCGCCGGGGCCGGCTCGTCGAAGACCCTTGCGCCGCGGAATTGCTCTACGACGGCCTATCCGGGAGCTACGACGACGAACAGTTCAATACGCCCGTGTCCATATCGAAGCGCACGGAGCTCGCGCTCTTCCGCGCCCGCGCGCCGGAGCTGCTCTCGAAGGCCGACCGGGTCATGGAGATCGGCGCCGGCACGGGTATCTTCACCCTGCCCATCGCCGCCCTTTGCAAGGAAGTCCTCGGGGTCGACGTATCCGCGAAGATGCTCGCCGTCCTCGAGTCCAAGGCCGGGGAGGCGGGCCTTGGCAACCTGCGGCTCCTCGCGGGGAACATAGAAACGGTCGAGCTCGAGGGCGGTTTCGACGCGATCTGCGCATTCTGCAGCCTCGAGTACATCGGCGACCTGCCCGCCCTGGCCAAGCGGCTCTCCGCCTCGCTCAAGCCCGGCGGGCGGGTCTATTTCATCATGGCCCGTAAATCGCTCTTCCGCTTCTTCGTGCAGATCGGCAATGCCCTCCGCCACGGCATCTGGATGAGGGCCTTCAGCGCGGGAGAGGTCCGGTCGGCGCTCGCCGGGGCGGGCTTCGAGGGGATAGACATCAGGTCCCGCCTCCTGCGCTGCGTCATCTCCGGCGGGATGCTGCTCGAGGTCTTGGCCCGAAAGCCGGGGCCGCCCTCCGCCGGCCGCGAGGCGGGATGATGGGCGGCGAGCCGAGCGTCGCGGTCGCGATGCTCGCCCGCGCGCGCGGCGACTCCCCCCGGGGATCGATCGAGGCTTGCCTCGCCCTAGGCTTCCCCGTGATCGAGGCGCCCATGCCGCCGAGGCGAGCCGGGAAGGGAAGGGCGATCCTGGCGGCCGCGAAGAAGGCGCGCGAGCTCGGCTGCGACGCCCTTATCACGATCGACGTCGAGGCCTGGGGCGATCCCTCCGACATCGTCCGCCTTGCGGAGGCCGCGCGGACCGACTGGCCCTGCATCGTCGTCGGCGAGTTCCCGCCGGATGGAGGCGAAGCGCCGCGCCCGAGGGCCATCCGCCACGGCTTGCGGAAATTCTGGCTCAGGCTCGAATGCGGGCGGAACCTTCCCGACGCGCTGGACGGCTATCGCCTCTACCCCGTGGAGCTCCTGACTTCGATCGGCTTCCTGTCCCGAGGCGGGGCCTTCGAGACCGAAGCGCTCGTGCGCGGCGCCTGGGCGGGGCTCCCGGTCCTGTCCGCGACGCTTGGCGCCAGGCCCGAGCGGGCAGGCGAGAACTCCTGGCGATTCGGCTCTGCCCTCGACGGCCTGCGATCGGCATCGCTGCACTCGTGGCTCGTGATTCGCGCCATCCTTCCCTGGCCTCATCCCCGGCTCGCCAGCCGTTCGTCGTCGGACGACGGGAAGGGCTTTCGCGAGAAGGCGGCGGCGGCGATGCGATCGCCCCTGGCCTTCCTGCGCAAGCTGAGTCTCGAGCATTCCGGCGCCGGCGAACTGGCGATCGCGGCGGGGGTCGGCGTCGCGATCGGCGCGCTGCCGATCATCCCCTTCGGGATCGTCACGACGATCTTCGTGTGCAGCCGGCTTCGGCTCAATGCCCTGGCGGCGGTGGGCGCGGGCAACATTTGCGTCTTTCCCTTCGTGCCCTTCCTCTGCGTGGAGCTTGGGCACGCGATCCGCTACGGCCGTCTCTGGACGGAGTTCTCTTGGGAGACGATCGCGATCCAGATACCGCAGCGCGTGCTGGAATGGCTGATCGGCTCCCTGATCCTGGGCCCGGTCCTCGGCGCCGTGGTCGCCCTGTCCGTCTTCGCGATTATCAGGGCCCTGCGCGGCTGAGCTCCGGCAGAACCGCCTAGAACCTCGAGTCGCGCAGGGAGGCGGACCAGGGCGCGTATTCCCCCGAGGCGCTCGCGGAGACCCTGGAATAGCGCTTCGGCGCCGGCCCTCGCGAGGCCTGATCGAGCCAGGCGCAGAGCTCGAGGGCCGAGACCGTCGGGAAATAGCCGAAGGCCTCGAGCCAGGGAGAGCAGGCACCCGGGCTCCCGGAGGCCCAGGGCGAGGCGGACGCGATTTCGGACGGGTCAGCGGCGCTAGCGGGCGGCGCGATCCGGCTCAGGCGGGGGGCGTCGAGATCGGCTATCGCGTCCGCCCCGCCCCGCCCGAGGAGCACGGCGCCCGCTCCCTCGCCGAGGGGGACGTCCGAGAAATCGCGGTCGCCGAAGAGGCGGCTCCTATGGAAGTCCTCGGGCCCGCAATAGGCGTCCGCGCCCACGACGAGGGCGCGGTCCAGCTCCCCCAGTTCGAGGCGCAGGGCCGCGCTGGCAAGGGCGGCCTCGAAGGAGATGTCCTCCTGAGAGAACACGAGGGTCTCCCGGGGCGAGCCGATCCCCCCCGCGATGATGTGGAGACAGCGGTTGCTCACCATGTTGACGAAGGTCGTGGGGCTCACGAATTCGCCCCTATCGTCCCAGAGGCTCGCGTAGAAGTCGTGGGTCTCCGACATGCTCCCGAAGTTCGTCCCCATGAAGATCCCGAAGCGCGAAGGCGGGACTCCGGGGCCCCCTGCCCGATCGAGGCAGGCCCATGCGGCGGCGAGCACGAGCTTGTCGAAGCGGCTCGCGCGCCGGGTCTCCCGCATCATAAGGGGAGGTAGCTCGAGGCGGGGCGGACGACCCAGCTTCTCCGTCGACAATTCGCCCCGCTCCGGGTATATCCCGACTTCGCCATTCCAGGAGAGGCCGGCCCAGCCGAGTATCGGCAAGCTCATGCGATCGCCCCCCCGCAGTCCAGCGCGAGAGCCGCGCTGGACCCGCCGAAGCCGAAGAACTCGCAGATGTGGATGCCGCCCGGGGCCCGCGCCGGCTCCGTCAGCGGTACGAGCCCCAGCGCCGGGTCGGCCTCGGCGAACCCGAAGGTCGGCGGGATGAAGCCCGACTCGACGCAGGCGATCCAGGCCGCGGTCTCCACGACCCCCGAGGCTCCCTGAGTGTGACCGAGGGCCCCCTTGATCGCCGCAACGGGCGGGCAGGCCCCCTCGCCGCCAGGAGAGAACACCCGCTTGATGACCCGCGCCTCGATCAGGTCGTTCTCCCCGGTGCCCGTCCCGTGGGCTTTGATCGCCTTCACGTCGCGCGGCCCGCAGCCGCAGGCCGCGAGCAGATCCTCGAGCATGGCCGACCCGTTCCCGCCTTCCGGGTCGTGCGAGGTGACGCTGGTCGGGTCGAAGCGAGATATGCCGCCGCGCAGGGATATCCCGCCGGACGAGTCCTTCGACAGGACCATGACCCCGCAGCCCTCGCCCAGGGTGGTGCCCGCCCGCCGCCTATCGAAGGGGCGGCAGCCCTCGGGATCGATGAGCATCATGGCCTTGAAGCCGGAGAGGGAGGTGAACAGGATCGTCTCGAAGCCTACGACCAGGGCGTAGTCGAGGAGTCCCGCCTTGATCCAGCGCATCGCCTCCACGAGGGCGATCGCGCTCGAGACGCAGGCGGCCGAGATATTGAGGACGGGGCCTTTGGCTCCCGCGAGCTCCGCGACCCGCGCCCCGATGACGCCGAGCCCGCGCGACCTGATGCCGACGGCCGCCGAGGGATCGGCTCGGAGGGCCTCCCAGCAGCGGAAATCGTCGACCTGGTACATGCCCGTGTTCGTCCCCACGAAGACGCCGGCGCCGGCCAATCGCCCCGCCCCGAGCCCCGCCGAGGCCAGGGCCTCCTCGAGCGCGCGCTCCAGCATCCAGGCGGAGCGCTCCTCTCCGTCCATCGGGGACGAGATCGTAGCCATGAGATCGCCGCGCTTGGCCCAGGGCAGGGACTCGGCGGCGGCGATCCCGCCCCGCTTCTCGAGCAGGGCGCTCGCGTTCTCGCGGGACCCGGAGCCGAGCGCCGTGACCAGGCCCTTGCCCAGTATCCCCACGCCTCTGGTCATGACGCCGTCACGGCTTCGGAGACGGCTCTGATATGCGCGGCCAGGCTCGATACGGTGGCCATGATGGCCTTGGCCGAGCTGATGTCCTGGATCTTCACGCCGTAGACCTGGTGGACCATCATCGAGATCTCGATCGCGTCCATGCTGTCCAGCTGAAGCGCCCCGTCCCCGTTGATGAGGATGTCGTCCGCCTTGATATCGGCAACGGGGCCTTCCCAGGCGCAGACCCTGACGATGTTCCCGATGAGGTCCCTTTCCAGGTCCTCCATCGACGCGAAGCTGCGGCCTGCCGCCGTCTTGATCCCGTTCTCGCTCATGGCTTCCTCTTTTCTCTTCAATCTTGGCGCGCGGCCCGCTGTATGCCCGCGCCGCCGACCAGCAGCAGGACGGCGGCGAAGGCCAGCAGTCGCGCTAGGGCCCCTGCGATCTCGGCCGGATTCGTCGTCCCCATCATGATCGACACGGCCGACGAGTGCGCCCAATACAGGGGGGATATCTTCGCGAAAGCCTGCAGGGCCGCCGGCATCGCGAAATAGGGGATCATGATGCCGCCCAGGGCGGCGGCGATGATGACGATCCCCGCCGTGAGGGCGATGGCCTGGTCGTCGCTCTTGGACCAGGATCCGATCGCGACTCCCAGCGAGGCGCAGACGAGGGAGACCGTGACCACGAGGATGGCGAGCCAGCCTATCGAGCCGCTGAAGACGATGGGCTGGCTGGTCATTCGCGGCACGACTACGAGGCCGAAGGCGAGCAGCACGGCGAACTGGATGGTGTTGACGATGGCGTAAGGAATGAATTTGCCCATGATGAGCGCGGGTTTCGTGACCGGGGTCGTCCTGATCCTGGCGAGCAGCCCTTCCCGTCTCTCCCGTACCAGCCCGGAGGAGAGGGGCATGCTGATCATGAACATGGCGAAAAGGGCCCAGCCGGGCACGTTCAGCTGGAGCGGGCTGATCGCGTTCACCGCGGCGCTGCGATCCTCGACCCATCCCTGCGAGCCGTTCATGGTATCGAGGGTGGAGGCGAGGGCCGGGAGATCGTCCTTGAGCTTCTCGGACATTCCCGTCGTGACCGTCCGCGCGACCGATCGCTCGAGCTGGGCCGCGAGCCAGAGGCGATAGGGCAGGTCCAGCCCCTTAGCCGCGCGCATCACGATGGGGAGCGGTCCCTTCCCTTCCCGGGAGAGGATGTCCGCGCTCGCCCCGAAGCCCTTCGGGATCGCGATGGTGGCCTCAAGGTCCCGCGGCGGCTCGGCCGCCCCGGGGAGCGAGCCCAGCTTGGCCAGTTTGATGCCGGTCCGCCCGATATGCTCGAGCACGGCGGCGGAGGCGGCGCTGCCGTCCTCGTCGAGGTAGCCCACGCGCAGGGTGATGCCAGTCTGCTGGTAATAGAGCCCCTCCAGGCCGAGGGAGAGCACGACGATGAAGGCGGCCGGGAGTATGAACATTAGGGCGAGCGCGTGCCAGTCCCGGAAGAGCGAGAGCCACTCCTTCTTGACGAGGGCGAAGATCATCGGCAGGGAGCTCATTCGCGCAATTCCCTTCCCGTCAGCTCGAGGAAGCGATCCTCGATCCTCGAGCCGGACTCGCAGCGATAATCGGCCACGGCGCCGCTCTCCACCACGGCGCCCGCGTCTATCATCGTCACTTCGTCGCAGACCTTGTCCACCTCGGCGATGTAATGGGTCGAGTACAGGACGGTGCAGCCGCGGTCGCGCATTTCCCTGAGGATGTCGCCGATGGTCTCCCGCGACTGGGGGTCCACGCCCGCGGTCGCCTCGTCGGCGATGATCAGCTCGGGCTCGGCGACGAGGGCGGCGCCGAGGCTCAGGCGCTTCAGGGTCCCCCCCGAGAGCTCCCGCGCCTGCTGCCTCGAGGCCTTGGTCAGGCCGAGCTTGCTCTCCCAGTTGGCGGCGCGCGCCTTGCATTCCGATGCGCGGAGGCCGTAGAACGAGGCGAAGAGCCTGAGGTTCTCCCGGACGGTCAGCATCGGCGCGACCGAGGGCGTCTGCGGGGCGTAGGAGACCCGACGATGCAGGGACGCGTCGCCGCTGGGAAGCCCGAGGACGGTCGAGCGGCCCGTGAAGCCCCGACGGGCCCCCGTGATGATCGTGAGGAGCGTGGTTTTCCCGGCCCCGTTGGGGCCGATCAGCCCGTGCATCGTCCCCTTCGCGATGCTGAGGCTGAGTCCGTTCAAGGCGTCCCGGTTCGCGCCGGGATAGCGGAAGCGCAAGTCCTTGATCTCGACGACGGGCTCGCTCATTTCGCGCTCTTGACGAAGGCGAAGAGCGACTTGAATACCTTCGTCTCCGCCTCGGCGCAGGCGAGCATCGCCTCGCGCATACGGCGGCCATCCTCGGCCGATATCGGCGCTTCCTTCTTGCAGGCGCCGGCCGTCACGACGGAGAAGGCCCGCCATAGGTCGCCGCAGTCGACCATGGCCAGGGAGTCGTCGTGCAGGATGTCCGCACCGAGGAAGGCGGAGGCCTCGTCGAGGAAGGCCGCGAAGAGGTAACGGAAGCCCGCCCCGCCCGAGCCTACTTCCTCGGCCATGCGGACGACCTGGGCGAGCTGGAGCCGGAGCCACCTTTCGTCGCGGGGGCCGGAGCTCCATTTCTCGATCCGCTTGGCCAGGAACCTGATGGCGTTGATGCCGAAAAAGGGCGCGGGCGCGTAGAGCATGCGATTGGCGCTTTCGCGCAGGCCAGCCAGCACGGCCGAGCGGGGAACGGCCTCCGGGGGCCTGCCCCACGGGGCGTACATGAGGCCGTCGGGGGCGAAGGGACCCTTGGGGAAGCGCGCCCGCGTGAAGTCCTCCACGGGGCACCACTTGGGCTCGGTGGCCAGGGTATCCTCCACGAGGTATTGGTCCCCCTCGCGCTTGAGGACGATGACGTGGTGCGCGTTGAAGGGAAAGCGGAAGCGCCTCGGCAGGTAGGGCAGGTCCATCACGCTCACTTGGATCCCGACGGCCGATCCCTGCGCCAGGATGGCGTCCAAGGCCTCGACCCCATCCTCGACCCGGCGGAAGCGCTGGCTTGTCAGGTTCATCCCGAGGCGGCCGAAGGTCTTCTTGGCGATAGTGCCCGGGAGGGAGCGGAAACTGGTCGTCTCGAGGTCCATCATCTTGACGAAGGAAAGGTGCGAGAAGAATATCCCGCTGCCGATGCCGAAGGCCATCGGCTCGCTGAGGGGGAGGCCCGAGGCCGTGCAGAGCGTGGCGACGGTGCCGCTTTCGCAGTGCGTCGCCTGCCTGTGGACGATCTTGGATAGTTCCGACGATGGCTTATGCTTCATTTTATTCCTCGATCCAATGCTCGTATATGCTCAAGTCGTCGAGCGAACCCGCCAGGCGAAAGGCCTTCTCGTAGGGCTTCTTCTGATCGATCGTCAACTTCGCGTAGTTCCGGGGCTTGAGGTGGCCGCGGACCTTCCAGCGGGGAATGCCGGTTTGCGCGGCGGTGAGGGCTACGTTGGTCATGCGCGCCTCGATATGGACGCCGAGAGGGCTCAAGCTGCCCTGGCCTACGAGTTCGAGGGCCAGGTCGACCTTTCTCTTCACCTCTTTCCACGCGAGTCCCATGCAGAATGTCTCGACGGCCCAGCCGTTCTGGATCGCGCCGGTCATGTGTCCCTGGTTGTCGAGCGCGTATACCTTTCTGCCGCCCCAGTCTTCATAGTAGTTTTCCGCGTCTTGAGGGACTTCATGGACTTTCATCTCGCCTCCAAGCTGGATATCGTAGTGTTCTTGTCATGCTTCAGCATGCGATCCGAGACCAGGTTCGATCATGTTTATATAATATATAGTTCGATAGTATGGTCGATTGCCAAGGTATCGGCAAGATGGTCATCGACCTGCCGCCATTCCCCTCAGAAATCCATCGACTTTATCGAGCTTATCGCCCCGGCGCCGTCGACTTGCACCACGAGGCAATGGGCCAGGCCGTCGTTCGCGTCGACCAGGCTGCCTATTGTAATTTCCCTCAAATCGCCGAGGCTCGCCTCGCCGTAGGCATGGGTATGGCCATTCAGCATGAGCCGAACGTCCGATGCCGCGAAGAGATCGAGGATGATCGCCCGTTCCAGGGGATTGGGGAGCCTGATATATACCCCGTCGCCCGAGCCGATGATCGGCGTATGCGTGAGGGTGATCTTCGGCAGGGGGTCCGCCTTCATATCCGCGCGCAGCCTGTCGAGCTGTGAATTGCCGAGGGTCCCGCTGGCGCTGTCGAGCAGGTAGATATCGACCGGCCCGCAGGGGATTATCGCGTAGGAGGGGCCGACGAGCTTCCGATAGTGGCTCCAGCCCCCGTTGAAGAGATCGTGGTTGCCTACGACGGCGTACCAGGGCAGGGCGGACCCGTCCCGGCGTTGCAGGGAATCGGCGAAGGCGACCATCGAGTCGAACTCCGACTCCTCTCCGTCGTCGGTCGAGTCGCCGGCGAATAGGGCGAACCGCGCGTCCTCCTCCTTGGCGATCATCGCGAAGGCATCGAGAGCCGCCCGGCGCGGCTCGCCGTCGCCTTTCCCGAAGTGGATGTCCGTCCCGACGATAAACGCGAAGCCATCGGCCAAGGATGCCTGGTCGAGGGCCGGGGGGCTTCGGTCCGAGGCCTCGCGGAACCTTTCCTCGACCGGCTCGGAGGGGTCGAGCCATTCGCCGAGGGAGCAGGAGTGGAGGAGCAGGGCCGAGGCGAGCCCCAAGGCCGCGACGGCCAGGGCCGGCCCCCTCATGGACCGCCCCCGCGCCGCTCCGCGCCATGCGCCGGGATCCGAAGCCCGAGGCGGACCAGACCGCCGTCGACGCCTGCGCTGAGAGCATAGAGGTCGATCATCTTCGCGGTCGCCTCGGCCTCGATGAAGAAGCCCGAGATCCTGCACGACACGCCGAATCCCGCGAAGATGGCGGACCAGGTGCTCGCCTCGAGGTAATTCCAGTTCGCGAGGCTTAAGCCTAGGGCTATTCCGCGAGCGGGGCGGTAGCCGAGGAAGAGCCCCCCTATCGGGTCGATGTCGGTCAAGGATCCCGAAATGGAGGGCATCTTCGTGACGAGCAGGGAGCAGCCGAGGGAGCTGCCGAGGTAAAGGCCGACCTGGCCCTCGCCTGCGCCGAGCCTGGCGTCGACTATTTCTCCTATCCTCAGCTGCCAGCCGAAGTCCCCGAACGAATGCCAATCGGCCAGCGAGCAGATCCCCGCCTGGAAGGCCCCGCCTCGCCAGACCCGGGCCGAGACGGCCGCGTTCATCGAGTCGATTAGGTCCCCGGGGATGGCCGCGCCGATCCCGATGTCGGAGCGGAACCGGCTACCGACTATCCCGAGGCCGAGGTAGGGTAGGATGGCTTCCTCGCGTCCGGTCGAGCACGAGGCCGCGAGTCCGGCGCGGAAGCTCGGCGCGGCTCGGCCGCCGGGCGATTCGGAAAAGCAGAAAGAGTCGCCGGCTCCCGGTACTTGTCCGGCAGCGCCTTCGATGGCGATGGCGGCCAATGCGAAGAACCAAGCTTTCCGGGCGGAGATGTACGTCCTCATCCCTTGCATTATACCCTCCCTCCGCATTTTGCGTATTGCGCTTAAGGCCTTGTCCCCGCCTCGGCCGCCGCCGGGGATTGACAATGCCTATAGCGCGGTATACTCCTTATCGATCCTAAATTAGGAAGGATCCCGAGCGACCTCGGGGGCTGTGTGGGCGATCGATCCCGGTCCTCTCCGCAGTCGGCCACATCCTGGGAGCCGTCGCATGACACAACAACAGATTTTCGATAAAACCCGGAACATCCTCGTCGAGAGCTTCGAGGTCGAGCCCGAGAGCGTGAAGCCCGAGACTCGGCTCGCTGAGGATCTCGCCCTCGACAGCATCGATGTCATGGAGCTCGTGACCCAGCTCCACGAAGCCTCGGGGCGGCGTTTCGGCCCGGAGGATTTCATGCAGATGAGGACCGTGTCCGACGTCGCGAAAGCCATTTCCCAGCTCGCGGAGGCGTGATGGAAGGCGGCGCGGGCCTTCCCTCGGCCATACTGCGGCGGGAGCTCGAATCCCTCCTGCCGCACAAGGGCCGGATGTTCCTCCTCGACAGCGTCCATAGATGGGATCTCGCCGCGGGGACCCTGGAATCCGAGGTTCTGGTTAGCGAGGGCGATCTCTTCTACGACACCCGCACCGCGGGCGTGCCCGTATGGGTGGCCTTCGAGTACATGGCCCAGAGCATCTCGGCCCTGTCGGGCCTGAGGCGCAGGGGCGCCGACGGCTCGGAGCCCCGCTTCGGCTTCATAATGAGCGTCAGGGATTTTCAGGCCTACGCCCCGCATTTCCCCCCGGGAAGCCGGCTTCGCGTCAGCGTGAGGCAGCTCGCCCGAGAAGAGGACGTCGTCTCGTTCGAATGCGCGGTAGGCGAGAACGGGCGGATCAAGGCCAAGGCCATCGTCAACGCCCTGGAGGTCGAACGCTTGACGCCTTAATTCCGAGGTGTTATCGTTTCCACGCCCAGAGCGGGAATGGAAAACAGTTCCGGTTTCGCGTCTCGAGCCTATGCGACAATAACCATTAGCAAGGATGTTCCCAATGAAGTTCAAGCTCATCTATCCCAAGTGGACCAAGCTTGAAGGGCAGACTACGTTCAACCTGCCGCCCCATGGGCCGGTCGTGATGGCGGCCGCCTTGCCCTCCTGGGTCGATATCGATTTCTGCGACGAGAACGTCGACACCTTCAATTACGACGACGCTTGCGATTTCGTCGGCATCTCGATGATGCTCACCACGCAGGTCCGCCGGGGCTGGGAGATCGCGGACGAATTCCGGCGGCGGGGCAAGAAAGTCGTTTTCGGCGGCATAAGCACGATGCTCCACGCCGAGGAGACGATGCAGCACGCCGACGCGGTGTTCCTGGGCGAGGCCGAGGGCCGGATGGAAGGCCTGTTCGAGGACTTCAAGGGCGGCCGGCTCAAGCCGCTGTATAACTACATGAACGACTTCCCGGCCATCGAGTCCATCGGGCCCGCCCGCCGCTCGATACTGAAGACCGAGCTGTACTTCCACAAGGGCGTCCAGATGGTCGACCTATTCCACGCCTCGCGCGGCTGCAAGTACAAGTGCTATCCCTGCGCGGTGTCCTACCTGGGGGGCCGCAAGTTCCGTCCCCGCCCGATCGCGAAGGCTATCGAGGAGCTCGAGACCATCGACAACAACAGGCTCTTCATCGTGGACAATTCCCTGGCCCAGGATACCCAGTGGGAGAAGGAGCTCTTCACGGCGATGATCCCGCTCAAGAAGAAATGGATCAGCCACACCATCGAGGACAAGCCCGAGGTCCTGGAGCTCGCCGCCCGGGCCGGCGCCTGGTACGTTTACCA
>DBTW01000113.1:13024-20056 GCA_002307245.1 Spirochaetaceae bacterium UBA1306
GAGGACGATATCAAGCGCCTCGTCGACTTCCTCCTCGAGATCGACCTGGACCTCGCCGAGTTCACCGTGCTCACGCCCTTCCCGCACACAAAGGCCTGGGACGACCTCGTCAAGCAGGACCGGATCATCGACAGGGACTGGAATCACTATAACGCCGGGAAGGTCGTCTTCCAGCCCAAGCACATGTCCCCTGACCGCCTGCAGGAGCTCTACCAGTTCGCCTGGGACAGCTTCTATCGCGACGAGACCCAGAGCCAGAAGATGTTCAACCTCTTCAACAAGGTCATCACCAGGGAGATAGAGGACGGCACCTACCGGAGCCGACGCAGGGAGATGGCCGGCAAGACCTTCGGCCGCGAGGTTGTGAGGAAGATCGGCTGATCATGGCTGACTATATCGATCGCGAATACGAATATCGCGGGCTCTGGGGCGTTCCCTCGAAGTGCGGGCTAAAGATCGTGCGGCGGGCCGACCTGGCCGTCGTCGTCCTGACCGAACTCTACGACAGCAATCCCGGCAGCTCGGTGACCAACTGGTCCGCGCAGCTGGCGACGGAGCTCGCCGCGAGCGAGGGGCTCGACCCCGCGAAGCTCGTGGTAGTCGAGCACACTCCGGATCGGCATTCCAAGCTGGAGATATACGACGAGACCTTCGACCGGGTCTCCTATTCGTGGGACGGCGGGAAATTCACCGATCCGCGATGGACAAGGCTGTCCAAGGCGGAATTCGAGGCCCTGATCGAGGGGAAGGTCGGAGCTGCCATGCGCGAGTCCTACTTTATCGACGGCATTCGCGCCGTCGACGCAAAATTCGAGGCGCAGAAGATCGCCTTCGGACCCATCGCATTCCAGGCCGCCCGGGCTATGCGCGACCTGGGCATACTCGAGAGCGTCGCTGCCGCCAAGGACGATGGCATAGGCCCGGGTGCGGTGGCCCGCTCGCTCGAGCTCTCGGCCTACGGAGTCGGGGTGCTGCTCGAGATGGGCCTGAGTCTCGCCCTCGTCAAGCTGAAGGACGATGGCGCGGATCCCCTCTTCGTCCTCGGCAAGACCGGGCACTTCGTCCTCTACGACGAGATGACCCGGGCCAACATGGATTTCGTCGGCGATGTCTGCTACGCGGGCGCCGCCGCCCTCGAGGATTCGATCCGTTCCGGCAAGCCCGAGGGCCTGAAGGTCTTCGGCGACTGGCCGACCATTTACGATGGCCTTTCCCGCCTGCCCGAGGGCGTCAAGCGCAGCTGGTTCGCCTTCGACCATCATTATTCCGACCTCGCCTTCCCCGACGCCCTTCCCATAGTATTCGCGGGGAAGCCGTCGAGGCTCTTCGACGTCGGGGGCAATACCGCCAAGTGGGCCCTCGCCTGCTGCCGCTACGACCCGGACGTCAAAGTCACCATAGTGGACCTGCCGGGCCAGCTGGCCGTCGCGCGCCGGAACGCCGAGGCGGCGGGCTTCGGCGATCGCGTATCGGGAGTGGAGCTCAACGTCCTCGACCCGAAGGGCTCCTTCCCCGCCGGCGCGGACGCGGTGTGGATGAGCCAGTTCCTGGATTGCTTCTCGCTGGACGAGGTCGAGGGCATCATGAAGAGGCTTCGGCCCGCCCTGCGCCCCGCCTGCGACGTGTTCGTGCTCGAGCCCTTCTGGGACCGGCAGCGCTTCGAGGCGGCGAGCTACAGCCTCCACGCGACTTCGCTCTACTTCACCTGCATGGCGAACGGCAACAGCAAGATGTATCGCTCGGACGAGCTGGTCGCGGCCGTGGAGCGGGCGGGCTTCGGCCTCGCCGAGGCCCGTCACGGCCTCGGCGCCAACTCCTACTCCCTGCTCCGGTTCAGGACGGCGAGTTGACCCATGGCCGCCGAGGCCATGCATCCCGCGCCCGTGGAGCCGCGATGATCAAGGCGCTCGATTACTGGAGGCGCCTCCTCTGCAAGGCCGTATGCTATTTCTTCTTCGGCATAGGGGCCTTCGTCCTCGGCGCTCTGGTCTATCCCGTCCTCATCGTCGCCGTGCGCGACAAGCTCGCGCTACGCAGGATCTCGCGAAGCCTCGTCAGTTCCTCCTTCAGGCTATTCATATTCACGATGGGCGCCTTCGGGCTGGTACGAGTCGAGTTCGAGAACGAGGAGGCCCTGCGCGGGGCTCGAGGCCTCATCGTGGCCGCGAACCATCCCTCGCTCATCGACATCATCATTCTCGCCTCGCGGATCCCGCAGGCCGATTGCATCGTCAAGCGGGCGCTTTGGGACACGCCCTTCGTGCGCTGGATCGTGCGCTGCTCCTACATACCCAACTCCCTGGGATTCCCGGAGACCGTCCAGCTCTGCTCGGCCTCGCTGGCCGAGGGCAATTCGCTCGTGGTCTTCCCGGAGGGCACCCGGACTAAGGAGGGGCAGCCGCCCAAGCTCCAGCGCGGGGCCGCGCGGGTCGCGCTCTCGACCGGCCGCGATATCGTCCCGGTGCGGATCTATTCCGACGACACGCGGGGGCTCCGTAAGGGGGATCCCTTCCTGAGCCTGCCGAGGGAGGGCCCGATCCGCTTCAAGGTCCGGGTCATGCCGATGATCAAGATCGAGGATTATGCGGGGACCGAGGCCGCGATAGCCGCCAGAGCGTTGACAAAACGCCTGTCGGAAGCTATATCTACCTATTCTTCGACGGAGCCGGCCCTTGGATAAACTCTATGATAATGGCGGGCGGCCTACCGCGTGCGCTCTTCGCTTCAGCCGGCCCCGCGGCAATCTGCGCCTCGTCGTCGGCGCCCGATCGGGCGGGGGCTTGGCGAGATGAAAAAACTCGGGAAGGTCCTCGCCATCTCGCTTACGGTCGCGTATCCCTTCGTTGTGCTCGCCTGCCTCCTCGTCTTCAAGGTCTCGGCCCGCGGCATAGGCCTCTGCATCCTCGCGATCGCCGCCCTTAATTTCCTCTCGCTCTCGGGCGGCGGGAAGGGGCCGATCGATCGCGTCCGGAGATGGGGCGGGCTCGGGCTCTCGCTCGTCCTCGTGGCCCTCGTCTTCGTCACCGATAACCCGGTCTTCGCGAAGATATACCCGGTGCTCGTGAGTCTCGCGCTCCTGGCCGTGTTCACCTTCAGCCTCGTCAAGGTGCCCACCGTCATTTTCCGAATCGCCTCGCTCAAGGAGAAGTCCTTCCGCGAGGAGGGCCCCGGGCGCGACAGGGCCGAGTCGTATTGCAGGAAGGTCACGGTCGTCTGGTGCGCCTTTTTCGTCGTCAATGGGTCGATAGCGCTGTTTACCGCGCTGTGGGCGAGCCCCATCGCCTGGACGATATACAACGGCTTCATTTCCTATATCCTCATAGGCGTCCTCTTCGTCGGCGAGATGATCGTAAGGCGCCGGGCGATGCGCGAATGAGCCTACGGCCCGCCTTCCGGCCCTGCGCCATCGTGCCCGTGTACAACCACGGGAGCACGGCGCTCGCGGTGGTCCGGGGCCTCGCCGAGCGCTCCCTGCCCGCCATCCTCGTCGACGACGGGAGCGGCAGCGAGACGAAGGCAGCGCTGCGCCTGGTCCTCGAGGCGGTGCCGGGCACGAGGCTCCTGACGCTTCCCGAGAACCGGGGCAAGGGCGGGGCGGTGATCCGCGGCTTCGCGTTGGCGAAGGAAGCGGGCTATACCCACGCCTTGCAGGTCGACGCCGACGGCCAGCACGACCTGGGCGAGATCCCGCGCTTCCTCGCGGCCGCGGCCGCGGAGCCCGAGGCGGTCGTGGCCGGTGCGCCCGTCTACGACGCGAGCGCCCCTCGCTCGCGCATGGCCGGGCGCAAGATCACCAATTTTTGGGTGGCCGTCGAGACCCTCTCCCGCGACATCCCCGACGCGATGATAGGCTTCAGGGTCTATCCGGTCGAGCTCGCGCTCCGCGTCGCCTCCCGTGCGCATATCAGCGAGCGGATGGGCTTCGACATCGATATAATCGTGCGCATCCATTGGAGCGGCGCGAGCGTGCGCTTCCTTCCCGTCCGCGTCGCCTACCCCGAGGGCGGGACCTCGAACTTCAGGATGCTCGAGGATAACGTCCTCATCAGCCTCCTGCACGCGAGGCTCTTCTTCGGGATGCTGCTCCGATCCCCCCTGTTGGTCGCCCGCCGCCTCGCGCGGGCGCGGCGGGCGGCGGGGCAGGGCGAGGGGCACTGGGCGGACCAGAGGGAGAAGGGCGGCGGCTATTGGCAATTGAGGCTGATGCTGGCGCTACGGCGATTCCTTGGCCGGGGTCCCCTGACCGCGATCATGCGGCCGGTAGTGTTCTTCTTCTACCTCTTCTCGCGCTCGGCTAGGGCGTCCTCGCGCGCCTTCCTGTCCCGCGCCGCGGAGGCTGCGGGGCGCCCCGCCCCCCGCGGCCGCGACTCCTTGCTGCACTTCATGTCCTTCGCCGAGGCCCTGGTCGACAAGATCGACGCCTGGTCGAGCGAGATCGGCGTCGACGACCTCCGCTTCCGCGACGACGGAGTCGGTCCCCTGGTCTCCGACCTACGGTCGGGGAAGGGAGCGCTACTTCTCTGCTCGCACTTGGGCAATACGGAGCTTCTGCGAGCCTTGGCGAACCTCGAGGTGGGCGAAAGGCTGGACGGTCTGTCGTTCACCTCGATCATCGAGATCGCGAGCACGGCGCGCTTCAACAGGCTGATAGCCGAGGTGGATCCCCGGGCGGCTGGCATGCTCGTCGCCGCCTCCGATATGGGGCCCGACACGATGATCATGCTCAAGGGGCGGGTGGACGCGGGCGGCCTCGTCGCCATAGCCGGCGACCGGGTGGCGGCGGGCAACCGCGGCCGCGTCGTCGAGGTCGAGTTCCTCGGCCGCGAGGCCTGCCTGCCGCTCGGCCCCTTCGTCCTGGCGGATCTCCTCGAGGCGCCGGTCTATTTCGTGTCCGCCCTCCGCGAGAGCGACCTAAATTGGAAGGCCCATTACGAATTTCGCGTGACCCGCGCGACCTCCCCGATCGGCGGGGAAGGCGGCGGGCGCGGGGCGAGGGCCGCCCGCGTCGCCGCCCTCGCGGCGGAGTACGCTTCCGATCTCGGTCGGCTCGCGGCCGAGCATCCCTACCAGTGGTATAACTTCTTCGATTTTTGGAACAGGGGGAAATAATGCGATCCATAGTGTTCGGGCCGAAGGCATTGCGCATCGAGGATATCGTGGAGCTCGCGCGCCGGGAGGCGGAGCCCAAGCTCTGCGAGGATCGCGAGTTCGTCCAGATGATCGAGTCGGGAGCGCGCTTCCTCGACGAGATGATCGCCGAGAAGGACGACATATACGGCGTGACGACGGGCTACGGCGACTCCTGCGACAAGAAAGTCCCGCGCGACCGCTGTTACGAGCTCCCGATCAACCTGAGCCGCTTCCATGGCTGCGGGCTCGGCGACTTCTTTTCGCCCGAGCAGACCCGCGCCATCATCGCGGTGCGGCTAGCCTCGCTCTGCGCGGGCCATTCCGGCGTGAGCTTCGGCCTCCTGCGCGCCCTCGCCGGCCTCCTCGAGCACGACATCCTGCCCCTGATCCCGCAGGAGGGCTCGGTAGGGGCCTCCGGCGATCTCACGCCGCTGTCGTACATCGTGGCCGCGATCATCGGCGAGCGCGAGGTGCTGTACAGAGGCGAGAGGATGGGCGCTGCCTCCGCGCTCGCGGCGGCCGGCATGGCCCCGCTCCGGCTCAGGCCCAAGGAGGCTCTGGCCATCATGAACGGCACGGCCGCGATGACCGGCATCGCCTGTCTCGCCTACGCCAGGGCCGACTACCTGGGCGAGCTCGCCTGCTCGCTCACCGCGATGGCGTCCATCGCCCTCAAGGGCAACGCCTACCACTTCGACGCGCGGCTGTTCTCGCTCAAGCCCCATCCGGGCCAGACGAGGGCCGCCGATTCCGTGCGCCGGGGCATCGGCGGCTGCAGCGCCGTCGGCACCGTGCCCAAGAGGATACAGGACGCCTATTCGATACGCTGCGCCCCCCACGTCGTCGGCGTGCTCTTCGACGCGCTCTCCTTCTTCCGGGGCACGATCGAGATCGAGATGAACAGCGCCAACGACAACCCGGTCGTGGACCCCGAGACCCGGTCGATCATGCACGGCGGGCACTTCTACGGCGGCCACATCGCCTTCGTGATGGACTCGCTCAAGAACGCGGTGGCGAACGTGGCGGACCTCATGGATCGGCAGCTCGCCCTCCTGGTCGACGAGAAGTTCAACCGCGGCCTCCCGCCCAACCTCTCGGGCTCGAAGGACGTCTACGCCCTCAGCCACGGCTTCAAGGCCGTGCAGATCGGCGCTTCCGCCTGGACCGCCGAGGCGCTCAAGGCCACGATGCCCGCCAGCGTCTTCTCGCGATCCACCGAGTGCCACAACCAGGACAAGGTCAGTATGGGCACGATCGCGGCCCGGGACTGCGTCCGCGTCCTCGAGCTGACCGAGCAGGTGGCGGCCGCGCTGCTCCTCGCCGGGACCCAGGCCCTGCGGCTCCGCGCGGAGGCTGGCGAGGCTTCCCCCGCCGACTTCGCCGGCGTGAAGGCCTTGCTGGACGAGGCCTCCGAGCTCTTCGCGCCCCTCCGGGAGGATCGGCCCCTCGAGGCCGAGCTGCGCGCGACCGTCGACCGCATCGAGCGCCGGGGCTGGAGTCTCGCGTGACGGCCGAGGCCCAGCTCTCGGCCGAGGCCGACTTCCGCGTCGAGTTCTACGACATCGACTCGATGCGTATCGCTTGGCACGGCTCCTACCCGAAGTTCCTCGAGCTCGGGCGATGCGCCCTCCTGGACAAGATAGGCTACGGCTACGCCGAGATGGAGGCCTCAGGTTACGCCTGGCCCGTCGTGGACATGCGCATCAAGTACCTCAAGCCCCTCGTCTTCAGGCAGGCGGCGCGAGTCCGCGCGACGCTCATCGACTACGAAAATCGCATGCACATCGGATACCTGATCTACGATCCGGCGACCGGGGTAGCCCTGACCAAGGGCGACAGCGTGCAGATGGCCGTGGATATGCGGGTCGGCGAGAGCCTCTTCGTCTCGCCCGATTGCTTCCA
>DBTW01000122.1 GCA_002307245.1 Spirochaetaceae bacterium UBA1306
GGTCTCGGGGCCGCCTATAGGCTGCATTTCAACTCCTCCGGCTTCGATTACCACGGCCTGGGACTATCCCTGGGCGCGTCCTTCGCGCTCGGCCGCGGACCCTCGAAGCCCCTCATGCGCATACTCGAGCTCCAGATGGATCCGATCTTCCCGGTGTTTTTCAAGTATTACGACACGAACCCGGCCGGACTCGTGAGGATCCAGAACGGGGAGTCCGGCGCGATCGACAACCTCAAGATCTCATTCTCCGTCCCCCAGTTCATGTCGAGTCCCAAGCAATGCCTGTCTCGAGCCGAGCTCAAGGCCGGCGAGACCCTCGACGTGCCCATCTACGCCCTCTTCTCCGACTCGATCATCGGACTGACCGAGGACACCAAGGTCGAGGCAAAGGTGTCCTACTCCTATACCTATGGCGATACGGAGTTCAAGGGCGGCTCCGACATCTCGCTGCGCGTCTACAACCGCAATGCGATGACCTGGGACGACGACCGCCGCGCGGCGGCCTTCGTCTCGGCCAAGGATCCCCAGGTCCTCGTCTTCGCCAAGACGGCCGCCGGGGTAGGCCGCGACGCTAGCGGCGCCGTGAACAATCCCTTCCGCCAGGCCATGAGCATCTTCCAGGCCCTCGGGACCTACGGCCTGCGCTACGTGCCCGATCCCACCTCCCCATTCACCGACCAGGGCAAGGCCAAGGAAGCCGTCGATTACCTGCAGTTCCCCGCCCAGACCCTCGCCTACAAGGCCGGCGACTGCGACGACCTTACCATCTGCTACGCGGCCATGCTCGAGGCGACGGGCATCGAGGCGGCCTTCATTACCATTCCCGGCCACATCTACCTCGCCTTCAACCTGGGCATGGAGCTCGCCGAGGCCAAGGCGAGCCTCTCGCAGACCCAGGATCTCGTCTTCCGCGATGGGCGAGCCTGGCTTCCCGTGGAGGTCACGATGGTCCGCGACGGCTTCCTCGCCGCCTGGCGCTCGGGGGCCCGCGAGTGGCGCGAGGCCGAAGCCCAGGGCAAGGCGGCGATGTATCCCCTGCGCGACGCCTGGCGGACCTACGAGGCCGCCGCCTTCGTGGGCGCCCAGGCCGCCCTCGCGCCGCCCTCGGCCGAGGCCGAGACCAAGGCCTTCTCGGAAGAGATGGCCCGCTTCGTCGACGCCGAGGTGAAGGCCCGGGAGCCCGCCATCCTGCTGGAGATCAAGACCGCGCAAGGCAAGGATCCCCGGCCCCTCAACAAGCTGGGAGTCCTGTACGCACACTACGGCCTCTACGATCGGGCCCTCGGCCAATTCACGAAGGCCGCCATGCTCGACTTCGGGCCGGCCATGGTCAACCTCGGCAACGTCACGCTGCTCAACGCCGAGGCCAAAAAGGCTCGCACCTGGTTCGAGAAGGCCCTGGCCAAGGACGCGACGAGCGTGCCGGCCCTGGTCGGCCTCTCCCGCGCCTGCCTCGCCGCGGAGGACGGCGCCGCCGCCAAGGCGGCCTACGACAGGCTGAAGTCCATCGACCCCAAGACCGCCGACAAGTACTCCGGCCTATTCGCTGGCGGGGCGAGCGCGAGCCGCGCGGCCCAGGCCGGCGGCGCCGCCGTCTTCTGGGCCGATACCGATTGATCCTTCCGAAGGGGTGACAGGAATGAGCACATTATCCAATGGTCTATTCGCCGGAAAAGGCGCGGCGCTGGCCGCGGCCGCTTCGATCGTCCTGGCTCTTTCCGCCTGCTCGGGCGGCGTGATCGAGGACGTCAAGAAGAGCGTGACCGAGGCGAGGCAGGCGCTCGCGCCCTCGGTCTCCACCTTTGCCGTCACGAGCCCGACGCCTACCAATCAGCCGACGGTCGCCTTCAACCTTGTCTGCGCCAACGCGAGCTTTTATTTGATAACCGAGAGCTCGACGCCCCCGGCAAGCTCGGACGCGAAGTGGTCCGGCACCAAGCCGAGCAGCTACTTGATCGAATCCGAGGGCGCGCATACTCTCTACGCCTGGGCGAAGAGCTCGGACGGAAGCGTCAGCGCGGCCATCCAGCCGAGGGTGATAGTGCTGGACACGACCGCGCCCACGATAAGCGCCTTCGCGCTGCCGGCCGGGGCCTCCTCGACGACGCAGAACCAGATCCTGGCCTTCGACCTGTCAGGCAGCGACGCCAACGGCATCTCGGCCTGGCTCGTGGTCGAAAGCGCCTCGGCCCTGATGGCGCCTCCTGCGTCCGGCTGGATCTCCGGGGCCCAAGCCCCGTACAACATCCAGCTGTCCTCAGGCTCGGGCGGCAAGACCATTTATGCCTTCGCCAGGGACGCGGCCGGCAACGTCGGCCAGGCGGCGGCGCCCATCAGCGTCGTCTACCAGGACGCGGGCACGGCGCCCAGCTTAAGCGCCTTCACGAGGTCGGGCTCGGCCTACACGACCAACCCCGCGGTGTCCTTCAGCCTCGAATCATCCAACGCGACGGCCTGGATGGTGAGGACTGCCCAGGCCGCGCCCTCGGTCGATGAGGGCGGCTGGCTTTCCGCGAAGCCGAGCTCGCTGACCCTGGACGCCGATGGCGCCTATACGGTCTACGCCTGGGCCAGGAACGACTCGGGGCAGGTCAGTTCCTCCCTGTCCTTCCCGGTGACCCTCGACAGGAATCCGCCGAGCTCGCTCGCGCTAGCCCTGGGCTCGGGAAGCGCCGACCCGACGACCGTGGCGGATATCGCGATCTCGCTCTCGGGCAGCGACGCGGTGTCGGGCATAGAATCGTGGTACCTGTCCGAGAGCTCCGCGATACCGACGGCGGGCTCGGACTGGAAAGCGAGCATTACGAACTGGACACTTTCGTCCGGCTCGGGGCTCAAGCACCTCTACGCCTGGGCCAAGGACAAGGCCGGCAACATCAGCCAGGCGGCTACCCTGGACCTCACCTTCCAGGATCCCGCGACCGCCCCCACGGTCACGAGCTTCTCCTCGCCTAGCGCCTATACGAATTCCTCGGCCTTGAGCGTCACCTTCGCTGCGACGCTCTCGAGCCATTGGATGATCAAGCAGGTCGCGGACGGAGCGACGCCCGTGGCGCCGATGGCGGAGGACGCGGGATGGCAAGCGATCGCGAGCGCGCCCTCGAGCTTCACGCTCTCCGGCCCCGACGGGGCTTACGACCTCTACGCCTGGACGAAGAACGCCTACGGGCAGATCAGCTCCGCAAAGAAGCTGGACATCGTCTACGATACGGCGAAGCCGAGCTTCAGCTTCACCAGGACGAGCTCCAGCCCGTCTTCCTCCAAGACGGTGAGCTTCTCGCTCGTAGCCGCGAGCGGCACGGGCGCCGACCTCTCGGGAATAGGCTCCTGGCTCGTCAAGGCCGACTCGGGAACGCTCACCGGCTCCGAGTCATGGCCGAGCTCCCCCCCAAGCTCGATCGACTTGACCGCGGGCAACTACGGCGCGCACGCGATCTACGCCTGGGCCAAGGATAGGGCGGGCAACGTATCCGACCCAATGCAGATCACCGCCGGCTATTACGCGATACCGAGCGCCAGCCTCGACGCCGCGCAATCGTCGAAGGTCTCCGCCCACGAGAAGATCGTCATCGACTTCAGCGAGAGCATGAACACCGCTTCCGTCGCCCTGACGGGGGACTTCGCGGCGCTCTGGAGCGCAGGCCACGTGACGGCGACCTGGGCCCCCTATGGCGAAATACCGAACGTCCGGCTCACCATCGCACCGACGTCGGCCGGATACTACCTCTGGCCAGCGGGCAGCAAGAGCCTCGGTCTTTCCGGCTCCTCGAGCGACGGGATCGCCCTGGGTTCAGGAGAGCTCCCCCTGACCGTGTCCAACCGGGTTTACGTGAGCGCGAGCGCGACTAACCGATTGAACCAGGGCGGCACGATCAGCCTCGACGCGAGCGCGGCGACAACAGCTGGAACCAGGGCCATCCCCATGGCCACGCTGCAGTACGCCGTCGACTTCGCGGCCCTGCGCTATCAAGCGCCGACTATACGCGTAGAGGTATGCGCGACAGGAGGGAGCCTGACGCCGGAGACCTATTCATCGAACTATTACAGCGACGCGACGCCCGCTCTCGCGATGAAGGAGGGGGTGTCCGTGCTCGGCGGCTTCTCGCCGAGCAATTGGGATTCCCGCGACGCATCGATATATACAACCCTCTTGAAAGACAGCAGCGCGGCCTATACGGGCAGCGACTACAGCAGGGCCGTCACGATCGGCAACGGGATCACCAGAGACACCAGCCTGGACGGCTGCACCATCCAGGCGGCGACCATATCCAGCGGCAGCACGATCAAGGTTGCGGCGATCGTCTGCGGAGGAAACGCCTCGCCCACGATCAACGGATGCACCGCCAACGGAGGGTCGATCCCAACGGCTACCCTCTCCGTCTCCGAGGGAATCCACGTCCAGGAAACGGCCTGCCCTCTCGTCTCGAACTCGACACTGGAGGGCGGCACGGGCTACAACACGAGGGCGATGGCTATCCTGAATTCGGCGAAGCCCGCGGACACGATTGCCATCCAATACTGCGCGCTCAACGCAGGATTCGGGACCTATGCCTGCAATGGCCTGGCGGCCCAGAGCACGTACACGGGTACCGCCACGACGAGCCTCCTCGTCATCGGCTGCCTGATCTCCGCCGCGGAGAACGCAACCGGCGCTACCATGGCCTACGCGGTGAACCTCGCCCCGGCGAACAACAACACCCTCAGCGCCCATCTGTACAATAACGTGATCATCGGGGGCAAGGGCGATTATACAGCGACCAACGCGAACCTATGCACCGGGATGGGCGTCTATTGCTATCGCTGCGCCCTCGTCCTTATCGGCAACACGATCTGCTCAGGCGACGATGGCAGGACAGAATCCACGAGGACGCTCTGGCCAAGCTCCGTGTACATCGACCAAGTCATCACGGGCCCCGTCCTTATCGACAACTACCTCTTCGCGAGCTCGAGCTCATCCTACGGATGCGGCATCTATGAAGCGAGTTCAGCCAGCTGCCGGCCGGCCATCCTCAAGAACAATTCTTTCTCCTTCAATATCTTCATATCCACCGGATACCGCTCATTGATATATAAAGCCTATGGAAGCTCCTGGTTCACGATACCCGCGACTCCCTCGGATGCCCTCTGTGACTCAACCTTGATCTACAACGTGAACACTCTGCTGACCGGCTTCTCGGGGAACCTGGCGCTCAACAGAAATTATTCGGGCAATGAGGTCAGCACGACGACGGGAAGGCGTACGGCGACGGCCTGGCCTAGCGAAGTCCAGGGCGGCGGTCTCTCGATCTCGACTAGCGACTATCCAGATTTTCCGACTCTCTCGGGAAACTATCTCGACAAAGACAAGAATCCAAGGACCTCGTCCTGGAGCATAGGCGCATTCGAGTATGACTGAAAGGGAGGAAAAAGATGGCTATCGGATCGAGCGCTAGCGATTTCACCTTGCCCGGCTACGACTCAACGGGGGCTTCGCCCTTCGACTTCGCATTCACGAACGCGGCCTTGGGCGGAAAGCTCGCACTGTTGAGCTTCGTCAGGGTCGCCGTAACGGGAGGAGGCGCCTCTCCCGAACTTTCCCTCCTACCTGCAATCATGGATCTCGCCTCCGACGCGAATATCGTCAACGTCGTCGTAGTGGGGAATCCCGACAAGGTCTCGGATCCGACTACTTTCTCCACCGACGTGACGGACGCGTGGATTGCGCGCAACCTACCCGGCGGATTCGTCTACGATAGATCGAAGATGCCTATCCTCAGGATCGTGCCTACGGGCGGCGCGTACACCGACCCGAGCGGGGCGTACATCACCCCCATGGGGCTCAGCGTCACCTGGCCGGCGCTCTTCGTCCTCAAGCCGGGCTTCACCTTCGTCGACGCCTTCCACCTGACCAGCGCCGATACCGGCAACGGGCTGGCTCCTGCCGCATCGACCGGCTGGAGCATGGACGACTACATCGCCCTGGACTGGTCGACGGATACCGCCGCGGTGAAGATCGGGAAATGCGCCTCCTATCTCGCCAAGCGCGTCCTCGACCTGCGGACCGCGGGGCTCCAGGGCGCGATAGCGGTGTCGGGCAACTACATAGGCGAGGGCAGCGAGTTCAGCTGCACCCTGAGCGGACCCGCGGCCGGCGGGGCCGCGGTCGTCTCGAAGCAGGCGGTGGGCGCGGGCGCGCCGGGAAGCTATCAGATGAGCGGCGGCGGAACCTTCGCCAAGGGCTCGGCCGACGGCCAATACAAGCTCTCCGACTACCTGGCGGGCAAGGCCGAAACGCGCGTCATCAAGGCGACTGACCTCTCGTCCATCGCGACGCAGGAGCAAAGGCCCTTCACCGCCGTCAACGCGACCATCTCGCTCAAGGCTTCGGCGGTCGCCGACGCGACAGGGTCCCGCTACTTCGCCGCCGTGTCTCCGCAGCTGACCCTGCTGCGCAAGGGCGCGGCGCTTTTCCCCAGGACCGACACAGGGGACGACGGCCACACGCCTAAGCCCTGCGCGAATTACTTCAACGCGATCGACCTGGTCACCATGAAGACCCTGCGCGACGCGAACGCCGCGCAGGCCCTGGCGAGCGATCCGTCGAACAACCCCAGCGACGCCTTCGACATCGTCAGCGGAACCAGCTACTACGCCCACCTCCGGGTCAAGAACGCGGGGGCGAAGGACTTCGCCGTGGCGGCCGATCCCATGAGCGGCACCCTGTACTACTTCCCCTCATCGACGGGGGCACCCATCACGATCACCAAGCTCGGGGCCTTCAACTTCGCGGGACTGACCGCAGTAAGCTCTATCAGAGCCAACTTCCAGAACCTAGTCGTCACCGCGCCGCTCAGCTACGCAATCGTCGACAGCCTACGGCACTACTGCTATGTCGCCTCGATCGGCACGGCCGACAATCCCGAGCCGGACCTGCCCGCGCTGCTCAACAACACCCACAGCTGCGAGGAATGGCACACTATGCTGATGACCCACTTCAGCACCGCCTGGCGCAACTTCAACATCGTCACCGTGGGGAGCGGCAAGAGCGCGAGCGCCGGCGATGCCGTGGGCGCCCACCATGGCGGGCACCGCGGACTGCAGGACCAGGTCTTCGTCCCCAGGCCCATCCCCGGGGCGCCGCCCCGTCCCGACTCAGAGGCCGGCTGGCACGCAATACCTTTC
>DBTW01000053.1:0-5155 GCA_002307245.1 Spirochaetaceae bacterium UBA1306
GCGGCCAGGCTCTTCTCGGCCCAGGGCGCCGACGACGACCTCGCCCTGGCTCTCGCCCGCCTCTCGGTCCTGAAGCCCCGGAGCGCCGAGCTCAAGGAGATCAAGGCCAAGGCCCTCTACCGGGCCGGCAAGAAGGACGAGGCGGCGAAGCTCCTGGCAGAGCTCGTCGTCAAGGGCAGCAGGGACTCGGCCGTGCACTACACCCTGGGCCTCGTGCTAGCCGAGCGGGGCGAGGGCGAGAAGGCCCTCGAGCGCTTCCGCCGCGCCTGCGAGCTCGAGCCAGGCTTCGCCCTCTACGCCTTCCGCTACGCCGAGCGGCTCTTCATCCTCGGCCCGCGTGCGGGGCTCCCCATAGCCGAGACTCAGGCGGCGATAGCGCGGGCCTTGGCCCTCGGGCCGGAAGACGGCTGGACCCTCAACCTGGCCGGCCAGGAAGCCCTCGCGCGGGGCGAGCTCGAGACGGCCCGCGGCTACCTGGAGGCCGCCCGCGCCGCCCTGCCCGGCGTCCCCGAGCCGGCCATCAACCTCGCTGACCTCGAGTCCCGCGAAGGCCGCCTGGAGACGGCCCTCGCCGCCCTCGCGCCCTTCCCCGAAAACCCAGCCTGCCGCAACCAGGCGGGCAACGCCTTCGCGAGGGCCGCGGGAGGGGCGGCCGCGGAAGCCCGCGAGGAGCTATTGGAAAAGGCCGCCCGAGAATACTTCCGGGCTACCAGCCTCGATCCCGGCCTCGCCGAATACCAGAGCAATCTCGCCGCCGTCTATATCGAGCTCGAGCGCTATTCCGAGGCCGAGGAGAGGATCCGCAAGGCCCTGGACTCGGGCGGGGGCGCGAGGGCCCTCCTCCTCGCGGGAAACCTCGCGACGGTCTACGGCGAATTCCCCCGCGCCGAGGCTTCCTACCGCCTGGGCCTCGAGTCGGCCCCCGACGATTCGGCCCTCATGTTCGCCCTGGGCCGCTGCTATATCTCGCTCCAAAAGCCCGAGAAGGCCCAGGGCCTCGTCCAAAGGCTCGAGGGGACTGCCTCGAGGATCGAGGCCGACTATCCCTCCGAGGCCCAGGATGCCCGAGAGCGGGCCCGGAAGCTCGGTTTCGAGATCGAGGCGGCGACCACCGAGCCCCTGTCCTGCGCCGCCTGCGGCAGGACCTGGCGCGTCCCCCGAGACCTGCCCGCGATGAGCTCCTCGAGCATCAGGGCCATGCCGCCCGACGATTCCCCGGCCGGAGCCTGCCCGAGCTGCGGCAAGGTCTACTGCATCGCCTGCCGCAAGGGCGAGCTCGTCGACAGCCGCTTCACCTGCCCCGAATGCGGCGTCGCGCTCAAGCTTTCCGACAACAAGCTGCGTTACCTCGTCAGGGAAAGCCTGGAAGCGCGCCGAAAAGCCTGAAAACCGGGCCCGAAAGTCCCGCGGGATTGTCTTTTTAGCGCATAGGCGATACTATTCCAGCGAATTCCCAGCGCTTTTATAGGAAGAGCCTCGTGAAACATCTTTCCATCTGCCTGCTTCTCGCAGCCTTGTCCCTTGGAGCCTCTTTCGCTCAGACTCCCGCGGCCGCGTCCTCGCCGGCCGAGATCGTCACGGCCGCCCAGTATTTCGGCCTCGTGGCCGATCGCTACTCGCAGATCAACGACTACGAGGGCAAGCTGAGCATCACGACGGCCAAGGACAGCATGAAGGGCGACATCTCCTTCAAAGCGCCCTCCCTCCTCAGGGTCGATTTCACGAGCCCGCCCGACCAAGTCATATCCTTCGACGGACAGACCCTCACCGTCTACATACCGAGCTACAACGCCATCCTCTCCCAGAGCACGGCCGACAAGCCCGGGGCCGGCGCCGCCACGATGGCGACCCGCGAGGGACTGCGCATGCTCAAGCGCAACTACACGGTGGCCTTCGAATCGAGCCCCGCCCCCCTCCCCCTCGAGGGCGGCGCGGCCGGCGAAACCGCCGTGAGGCTCGTCCTCGGCCGCAGCTCGGCCTCGGAGGGCTTCAAGGTCCTCAAGATCTACGTGACGCCGGACAGCAAGCTCATCCGCAGGATCGAGGGCTGGACGATCGCCGGCGACAAGCTCAGCTTCGACTTCACGGGCATCAAGACCAATGTCGGGATCCCGGCCGCGCGCTTCGTCTACGACTCGCCGGCCTCGGCCAACGTCTACAATAATTTCCTCTTCAAATCCGACAACTGACGGAAAGGACAAACCGCGTCATGACAGCCATCGGCGAACAGCTCCGCGCCACGCGCGAGCGCAAGGGCCTCACACTCGACCGCGTTGCCGACGAGACCAACATAGCCAAGCGGTACCTGACCGCCATGGAAGCCGAGGACTTCGCGGTCTTCCCCGGCGACCCCTACGTCATCGGCTTCCTGCGCAACTACGCCGAGTACCTCGGCCTCCCCTCGGATGAATTCGCGAACGCCTACAAGAACATGAAGATCCAGGAGCAGCCCGTCCCCATCCAGGAGCTCATCCCCAAGCGCGGGCCCTCGCCCCTGGCCATCGGCGCCGCCGTGGTCGGGGCCGCGGTCGTCATCGCCGTCGCGCTGATCGTCATAGTCGGCGGGCGCAAGCCGACGGGCGAGGAGGTCGCCACCTCGCGGCGCAATCCCATGGAATACCGCGTCGAGGGCTCGTCCTTCGAGAAGCGCCTCTACGTGGGCGATTCCGTCCTCGTCTCCTACGCCAACGAGAAGTACAAGCTCCTCGTATCCCGCATCGACGACGCCGTCACCCTCGAGACGCCGGTGGGCGCCTCCCGCCTCATGCTGGGCGAGGAAGGGACCCTCGACCTCGACCGCAATAACAGCCCCGAGCTCAAGCTCCTCGTGAGCGACCTCTCCAAGAAGGATTCGTCGAAGGGCGCCATCCTCAGGCTCGAGTACGCCTCGGCGGCGGCCGCCGCCTCCGGCGCCGCCCCCGCCGCCCCCGGCGCCGCGGCCCAGGACGGGGCCGCCCCCGCCACGAGCCCGGCAGCCGCCCCGACCGCGGTCGCGCCCGCCGCCGCGGCGCCCGTCGCGTTGAGCGCCACGCCAGGAAAGCCCGTCGTCCTCTTCGAGTCGGCCAAGACCACCTATCCCTTCGTCGTCTCGGTGACCTTCCGCGGCTCCTGCATGTTCCGCTACGAGGTCGACAAGCGCGACCGCGACGAGCGCTACTACCGCAAGGGCGACACGGTGACCGTCAACGCGCAGAACAGCCTGAGGCTCTGGGCATCCAACGCCCAGGCGGTCAAGATGACCGTCCAGGCCTCGGGAGGCAAGAGCGCCGACCTCGACCTGGGCGGGGCGGGCGAGGTGGCCGTGAAGCGCATCGCCTGGACGCAGGCCGATTCCGGCGGCTGGGTCCTCGGCGCCGCGGAAGTGGACTAGAAGCCCCCGCGCATGCGCTTCTGGATCGACCGCCACGGCTGCGCCAAGAACGACGTCGACGCGGAGGAGATAGCCGCGCGGCTCGAGGCTGCCGGGCATTCCTACGCCGAGGGCGCCGCCGACGCCGAGCTCGTCATCGTCAATACCTGCGGCTTCATCGAGGACGCCAAAAAGGAATCCATCGACGCGATAGTCGCCCTCAAGGCGGCCTATCCCGGCAAGCGGGTCCTCGTCGCCGGCTGCCTCTCCCAGCGCTACGCCGCCGAGCTCGCGGCCGCCCTGCCGGAGGCCGATGGCATCGTAGGCAACGCCGACCTGGGCGCCGTGCTCGCCGCCGCCGAGGCCACCGCGGCCGGGGAGAGGCCCGTCATCGTGCCCGAAATACCGCGGATTGTCGCGCCTCATGCGCAGCTTGCCGAAGGCGAGCACGTTCATCCCATTCCTAGCAGTCAACTCGTGAAACGAGTTAGGCGCTTCGACTTCCCCGGCACGGCCCACGTGAAGGCCACCGAGGGCTGCTCCAACTGCTGCTCCTTCTGCGCCATCCCCCTCATCCGCGGGGCCCTGCGCTCGCGCCCCCCTGCGGAACTCGCCTCTGAGTGCGCCGAGCTCCTGGGCCAGGGCGTGCGCGAGCTCGTCCTCATCGGCCAGGACCTCGGCTCCTACGGCCGCGACCTGGGCCCGCGCGGCCTCGCCGGCCGCGGCGAGGCGCCCTCCCTGCTGCCGGAGCTCCTCGAGCGCCTAACGCGGCTAAAGGGCGACTTCAGGCTGCGCACCCTCTACATCCATCCCGACCGATTCCCCGAGGGGATCCTTCCCCTGATGGCCTCCGACCCCAGGCTCCTGCCCTACTTCGACCTGCCCTTCCAGCACGCCTCGCCCAGGGTGCTGAAGGCCATGAACCGCGAGGGCTCGGGCGAGGCCTACCTCGGCCTCGTCTCCCGCATCAGGGAGGCCCTGCCCGACGCGGCGATACGCTCCACCTTCCTCCTCGGCTTCCCGGGAGAGGACGAGGACGACTTCCGCGCCCTGCGCTCCTTCCAGGAGGCGGCGCGGCTCGACTGGGTCGGCAGCTTCGCCTACTCGCGCGAGGAGGGCACGGCCGCCTACGCCATGCGCGGGAGGCCGGCCAAGAGGGCCGTGGCGGCCCGGCGCGCGGCCATCGAGGAGGCGCAGGAGCGCATAACGCGCGAGCGGCTGGAGCGCTTCGTTGGGCGCGAGCTCGAGGTTCTGGTGGAGGAGCGCGTGGCGCGCTTGTCCGAGGACGAGGAGCCGCTCTCGCTCGGGCGCGCCTGGAACCAGGCGCCCGAGGTCGACGGACTCACGGTCCTGCGCGGCGAGCTCGAGCCGGGCAGCGTGGTCCGCGCCCGCGTCCTCGCGGTCAACGGCGTTGACTTCGACGCGATGCCGGTATCGAAATGAGCGGGAATGAGCTGCAAGAACCGGAAACGCAGAGGGCGCGGAATTCGCCCGCAGAGACCGCAGAGGATGGTTGGGCGTCATGAAGACAAGAACCGCTCCGGCCCATCCTCTTCCTCGCTAACCGAGGGCCGCTGATGGAAACGAGCCTGCCGCCCTACCTGGCCTCGCTGAATCCCGAGCAGCTCGCCGCCGTCCGCCACGAGGGCGGCAGTCTCCTCATACTCGCGGGCGCGGGCTCGGGCAAGACCCGCGTGATCACCACCAAGATCGCCTACCTCGTCCGGGAGAAGGGCATCGAGCCCGAGTCGATCCTGGCCGTGACCTTCACGAACAAGGCCGCGAGGGAGATGCGCGACAGGGCCG
>DBTW01000053.1:5278-5465 GCA_002307245.1 Spirochaetaceae bacterium UBA1306
GCGCGGGCTCGGGCAAGACCCGCGTGATCACCACCAAGATCGCCTACCTCGTCCGGGAGAAGGGCATCGAGCCCGAGTCGATCCTGGCCGTGACCTTCACGAACAAGGCCGCGAGGGAGATGCGCGACAGGGCCGCGGCCATCGAGGGCGCCTGCTCCCGCGCGGTGATGCGGACCTTCCACTCCTT
>DBTW01000172.1:0-1495 GCA_002307245.1 Spirochaetaceae bacterium UBA1306
CTGCGCGGCCCGGACACGCAGAGCGTCATCCTCCTGCTCGGGCTCCAGGGATCGGGCAAGACGACGAGCGCCGCCAAGCTGGCCGCCATGCTCAAGGGCAAGGGCCGCAAGGTTCTGCTCGCGGCCTGCGACCTCCAGCGCCCCGCCGCCATCGAGCAGCTCTCCGTCCTCGGATCGCAGGTCGGGGTCGATGTCTACCGCGAGGATTCCAAGGACGCCGTTCGAGTGGCCTCCAACGCCCTGGCCAAGGCCAAGCGGGAGCTCTACGACGTCCTCATCGTGGATACGGCCGGCCGACTCAATATCGACGAGGAGCTCATGGCCGAGCTCTCACGCGTGCGCGACGCCGTGAAGCCCGTGGAGGCCCTCCTCGTCGCCGATTCGATGACCGGCCAGGCCGCCGCCGACATCGCCAAGTCCTTCGACGAGCAGATAGGCATCACTGGCGTCATCCTCTCCAAGTTCGACTCCGACACCCGCGGCGGCGCGGCCCTGTCGCTCAAGTCGGTCACGGGCAAGCCGATCAAGTTCATCGGCACTAGCGAGAAGATGGAGGGGCTCGAGCCCTTCTACCCCGAGCGCATCGCGGGCCGCATTCTCGGCATGGGCGACGTGGTCGGCCTCGTGGAGAAGGCCCAGGGCGCCTTCGACCAGAAGCAAGCCGCCGAGCTCGAGCGCAAGATCAGCCAGGAGACCCTCACCCTCGAGGACTACCTCGAGCAGCTCCAGGGCATGAAGAAGATGGGCTCGATGAAGGGCCTGCTCGAGATGCTGCCGGGCCTCGCCGGGCAGATCGACGAGGACAGGATCGACGAGTCGGGCATGAAGCGCGAGGAAGCGATGCTGCGCTCCATGACCAGGAAAGAGAGGCTGAACCACCTCATCATCGGCCCCAGCCGCAGGACCCGGATAGCCAAGGGCTCGGGTACCTCCGTAGCCGAGGTCAACCGCTTCCTCAAGAAATTCGAGAAGTCGCGGCTCATGATGAAGAAGCTTTCCAAGAACAGGAAATACCAGCAGCAGATGCTGGGCGGGAAGGCCTAGCGGGGACTTTACACGCGCTAAAGCCCTCGATATACTCGCCTTCACCTATTCAACTGGAGCATAGCATGTCGAGAAAATGCGATATTTGCGGCAAGAGCACCGCCTTTGGCAACACCGTTTCCCACTCCAAGAACCGCTCTCGCCGGACCTGGAGGCCTAACCTCCTCGGGATCAAGGCCAAGGTCAACGGCACTGTAGAGAATCTCACGATCTGTACCCGCTGCCTCAAGAGCGGCAAGGTCGCCAAGGTAGTCTGAATCCAGGCTTCGGCCCGCTCGGGGCTAATAGTAAAGGGGACGGTCTTCGGATCGTCCCCTTGCTTTTTCCCTGCCTTGATCGAGCGCTTCATGCGGCGCTCGCCCCTGGATTGGTGGTATATGCCCGAGCTTCCCGACTTGGTTCATATCGTCAAGGCGCGCGGGCCCTCGTCAAGAATCCCATCGTGCTCCGC
>DBTW01000172.1:1796-2263 GCA_002307245.1 Spirochaetaceae bacterium UBA1306
CGCGCTCTCGAGCGGCACGGGCCTTTTTTGCATGCCCGCCTTGAGCCGGCGGGGGAGGGCGGCGAGGCCGCGAAGGGCGATGCCGTGGGGCTCGAGCTGGTCATGCACCTGATGCTGGCTGGCTCAAGCTCGCCTAGCCGGGCGAGAAGGCTCTGCCCGCACTGGCCTTCAGCCTCGAGGTCGAAGACGGGCGCGGCTTGCATTACGGCGACGATAAGTCCATGGGCAAGGTCTACCTCTGTCCCGTGGGGAGCTTCGATGCGATCCCCGGCTACCTCTCCCAGGGCATCGCTGTGATGTCCCCCGGCTTCAGCTACGAGGCCTTCTCGGCCATGATCGACAAGAAGCGCTGCCAGGCCCGCGTCTTCGTCATGGACCAATCCTGCCTTTCGGCCATCGGCAACGCCTATGCGGACGAGATACTCTGCGAGGCGGGCATACACCCGAAGGCCTCCTGCCACGCCCTG
>DBTW01000172.1:2534-23440 GCA_002307245.1 Spirochaetaceae bacterium UBA1306
GCCCTGTACGAGGCCGTCCGCTCGGTGCTCGCCTGGGGGATCGAGGAAGTCGAGAAGGCTCATCTGCCCCTCGAGGACAAGGTTCGCGGCCATATTCGCATGCGGGGGAAGGCCGGGGAGAAATGCCCGCGCTGCGGCGCCACGATCCGCAAGGCCGGCGTGCTCGGCTACGATTCTTTCTTCTGCCCAGCCTGCCAGCCCGACCTCCTGACCAAGGGACTCGACTGGAGCAAGCTGCCGGGATGAGCGCGCTCACCGCCTCATGCGGTGGCGGTCCGGTCCTTCCCGCTACGCTTGGCCTCGAGGAGGGCCCTGTCGGCCCTGTCCACGAGCTCGCCGAAGATCGACGCGGGCTCGGGCTCGCCGGCTCGGATCGCGGCCGTATCGATCGAGGCGACGCCGGCGCTCACGCTTACGGGGCAGGGGCAGTCGACGGATGTCCCCGCGAGCACGGACGCGCGTATCTTCTCGGCGATGAGCGCCGCCGCCTCGAGGTCGCAGTCGGGGAGGAGCGCCAGGAATTCCTCCCCGCCCCAACGGCAGAGCATGTCAGACGAGCGAATGGCCCTCGCCGCGCTCTCGGTGACGCGGACGAGGACGGCGTCGCCGGCCGGATGGCCCAATTCGTCGTTGACGCGCTTGAAATCGTCGATGTCGAAGATGACGGCGGAGACGCCGCCGCCCGAGCGCCTGGCCGCCTTGATCTCGTGCTCGGCCATCGCCCCGAAGGATAGCCGATTGAGGGCGCCCGTGAGCGGGTCGTGCGACGCGCTCTGCTCGAGCCTCGACTGGAATCGGTTGATGGTCAGCGCCGAGGCCGCGAGGACGAGGAGGAGGACCAGCGCGCAGAGCGCTATGTTGAGGTACAGGGCCTTCCTCGCGAGCGCGACCGACCCTCCCTCGGCCTTCTCGACGAAGACGAACCACGAGAGCTCGGGGAGCCAGAGCGCGCGGGTGAGCACGGTTTCGCCGGCGTGCGCGTAGCGGAACGAGCCGCCATGCGTCGCGAGCGCCTTTTCCGCGGGCATATCGAGCATGGGGTCGGATCCCAGGGCCGCGGGCGGCGCCGCTTCGCGCCCGTAGGGGGCGCCCGCGACGATCTTGCCCTTGGAATCGACGAAGTAGATGGACGTGCTCAGCTCGCTTCGATATCGGAGGATCATGTCGCGGAGGGTCGATGCCGAGATGCCGATGCCCGCGGCGCCCACGAAGCGGCCGCGCCTGTCGATCACGCGGTAGTTGACGAAGATCGTGAGCATGTCCCTGTGGGCCATGTCGATGTCGACGTTCAGCTCGTAATCCTGCTTCATGCCCCGCACGCGGTAGTACCACGCGTCGCGCTCCTCGTCCTCCCGCACCGTCTTGAGCACGCCGTCCGCGTAGTAATAGCGCTTCGTGCGCTCCGAGACAAAGAAGGCGGTGAGCGCGCCGTTGCGCCGGACGATCTCGCCGAGGTAGTTCTCGATGGCACCGAGGTCGGACTCTCCGCTCGCGGACCAGTCGTGGAGGAATGTGTCGTGGGCCATCATCGAGGAGGCGAACACGGGCTTCACGAGCTCGGTGCGGATTTGGGCGTAGATGGAATCCGCGGCGGCCGGCAGGGATTCGCCCTCGATCGTGGCGCGTACGGCTCCGCGCGCCGCGAAGAAGGCGAGCAGGCTCGATCCCCCGAAGCCGATCGCGATGATCGCCGCTATGAAACCGAAGAAGCGCCGCTTGTCCCCGAGCCCGCCCTTACCGCCTTCCCGCATGCGCCGACGCCTCCACGAGCTAAACTGTAGCCCCGGAGGGGGCGAGGGGTAAAGTCCTCCTTGAGGATCAAGGATGGGCCGTGGGCGCGAGCTTGACCCCGGCGAAGCCGATTGGCTAGGATGCATCTCGTCCTGGAGGGCAAGGGACCGGAGGCGAGCGATGCACGATCTATTTTACGTCTTCCTGGGCGGCGGCGCCGGCGCCGCCTGCCGATGGCTCGTCTCGAGGGCCTCGGCGCGCTGGCTCGGCGACGCCTTTCCCTGGGGCACGCATATCGTGAACCTGGTCGGCTGCTTCTGCATCGGCATGGCCCTCGGCCTCGTCGAGCGCGGCCTCGGCTCGAGCCGCTTCAAGCCCCTCGCCGTCGCGGGCTTCCTGGGCGGCCTCACCACCTTCTCAACCTTCGCCTACGAGACCGTCGACTTCCTCCGCCGCGGCGCCTACGCCAAGGCCGCCGCCAACTTCTCCCTGGACGCGGTCGGAGGCCTCATCCTCGCGGGCCTCGGGCTGGCGGCCGGCCTCTACCTCGGGGCACGGACGGCCTCGTAGCGGCTCAAGGCCTCCGCGCCCATTTTCTGCATCATGCGCCAGAGCGTGGTCCTGCTAATGCCTAAACGCTCGGCGGCCGCCTTTTGGTTGCCGTGCTCTTCGGCTAAGACGATCCTTAGTATGTTCAAGTTGATCGCCTCTAGATTCCCGCTCAAGTCTATCGGCAGGACATTGTCGGAGCCGGAGCCATAGAAGAGAGCTTGCTCCTTGCGCAAGAGCCCCCTTACGTCCTTGCTGCTTATGTAAGGCGAGTCGGTGACCCTGACCAGTTCGTGGATTATTCGCTTAAACTGATCATAGTTGTTCGGCCAGTCGAGGGCCTGGAGCAACCGCATGGCTTCGGGCTCGAACCCGATTACCTGTTTTACCAGCTCCATGTTCAGAATGCTGATATAGATGCTCGCCAGGTTCGGGATGTCCTCCTTATGGCTCCGCAGCGGGGGCATTGTGACTGTTCGACAAGCGTAGTGGTTGACGAGGTACTGCGCGCGCCGGCCTATACCCGCCTTCGAGTCAAGGGTATGTACGAAGTAGAGCCGATTCTGCCGGTGGCAGCTGGTATTGTCGATTTCAGCTATCAGCTCCTGGAACTGTGAGTCCGAGAGTTCCTCGACTCGCTTAATGTATATGGAGTTATCCCTGTCGCAAAGCGGCGAATTGTCGCTCTCCATCAGGAATTTCCATCCACGCTCGTGCAGGCGCGTACAATCGATCGTGATCAGCGGGTTGCCGCTCCATTTGCTTTGCGCGTAGATGAGGCGGAGCATCTGTTCCTTGCCGGTCCCCTCCTCTCCAAGGATTATCAGCGGCTGCTGCCCTTCGAGGCATTGCTCGATCGTACGGCCTATGGCCGAGGTTGATTGGGTGATGCCGTAGAAGCTGCCGAAGAACTCGTCAAATGCTTCTTCCTTGTCGCTGTATGAGAACCCGTTCTTGCTTAAGGTAAGGGGCATTTTCCTGGCGCTCGTCTCGAAGACCGCATAAATATCGTCACTCAAGGTCAGGCGGGATCCGGATATCGAGTATTGCGTGTCCTCGACCTCCACCGTGAGGACCTTCTGCCTGCCGGACAGAACTGAGTCTATAGCGCTCGCCATCTTCTCCGCCACAGGCGCCGGAGGCGGTTGGTCGTCGGGCGTGAAGGACGGCTTGCCCTCGCTCCCATACGCGTAGATTCGATGCCTAGCCCCGCTTAAGAGCGCCTTATAAAAGGCGATCTGGTCGATCAGGCCTTTGTATGTCCGCTTGGTCTGTATCGCCTGTTCGAAAGCGCTTTCGATGCTCTCGGTGCCGGATGTAATGAGAATTGCGGGTATGCCCTGCCGTTGCGCCAGAGAATTCGTGATCATGTCGCAGAGGACCAGATTGCAATTGCTGGCGACGATTTCCCTCAGGGCCGACTCAGCCTCGCTCTGATTATGGATCGTATAGATGGCCAGGTCGTAACGAAGCACGTCGCAGAGGAAATGAGCGCTTTGCGTGATGGCCGGGAAGCCTACGATAGCGAATTTGTTATTGTTTTCCGCGAGCTTGATCGAGCGCAGGATGTCATAGAGGGACAGGGGTATCTCGACGATGGGCAGGCTGGTTCTCTGCCGTATCATTTCCGCCGTGCCGCCGCGGGAGATGATGACGTCGAAATCGGATGCAGAGTATTTAGCCGCGATGTCGGCTCCTTCCTGAAGGTCTCCGACGTAGGCCACGAGGTCGATGTCGTCGCGCTTCCTGATAATCTGTTCCATCAAGCGCTTCATGCCTTCATACGGGACAATGCCAAGGACGCGGGTTTTTTCTGACATTTCACGATCCTCCCGGTGATGATCCATATGTTTCAAAATGGGAACTTTATTATATAAACATGGTAACTTATTGTATATATTGAAAAAGTTCCAATATGCAACATTTTTGTATGAAAATCTCTATTGGCGATGTTGTATTCTGAAATTTTCCCTTCTATCCTAGCAACGGTTCCTAAATATTTGTGTTGAGTATACTTTTCCTGGCCATATGGGAGTCCATAGTGTTGCTTGCTTTGATATCGGATGATTTCACAGGAGCTTTGGATGCAGGAATTCAATTCGCCAAATATGGTATGCGGGTTTCCGTCATCGTCGCCGATGAGGCGGATCTCGGTCTGAGGGGTTTGGACGGCGTCGAGGTGTTCGTCATCGACGCGGAGACTCGTCATTTCGACCCGAGTCGGGCCTACGTAAAGACGCTGCGGATTGCGAAGGAAGCGATCGACGCGGGCGCGCGCCACCTGTTCGTGAAGACCGATTCCGGCCTGCGCGGAAATATCGGCAGCATGCTAAAGGCGGCCCTCGACCTGAGCTCCGGGCATTTCCTCGCGTTTCTGCCGGCTTACCCCGATAGCAACCGCATCACCGAGGGTGGCATCCAGTATATCGATGGCGTCCCAATCGATCGGAGCTTCTTCGGTTCGGATCCTTTCAATCCAGTCGCTTCTCCTTACGTAAAAGACCTCTTCGTTGGTATCGACGCCCAGATCGTCGAGGTGCCGCTCGGGCTCGAGTATCGGACCTCCTTCGTCCGGCCCACGATCGCCGTTTTCGACGCGCGGACCAACGGAGACCTGCTGAGGATCGCCGAATACCTGCGAACCAACGGGCAGCTGGGCGTGGTCGCGGGATGCGCCGGTTTCGCCCAGGTGCTTCCTGAGGTCCTGTCCATACCGAAGCGGAAAGTCGATCCCCCTCGGCTGGATGCGTCCCTGCTCGTCGTGTGCGGAAGCCTGCACCCCGTCGCGAGAGCTCAGATAGAATGCGCCGAGCGATCCGGGTTCGTTCACGTGGTCCTAGAGCCCTACCAGCAGCTGGAATGTGGTTATCTCGATAGCGATCAGGGCAGTCGTTGGGTCGATTCCCTCGAGGCGCTATTTTCAGGCGAGGACGATATCGTGATCGATACCGGGATCTCTCGCCAGTGGAAGATGCAGGAGTACCTGGAGGGGGAGGGGATGGACAAGGAATGCGCTCGGGAACGAATAGCCGCCTTTTTAGGCTCCTTGACCAAGCGGTTGTTCGAGTGCGGCTACGCCAAGCGACGCGCTTTGGTGTTCATCGGCGGTGACACTTTCCTGAGCTCTTATCAGGCGCTTGGCTGCTCCGAGATCGAGTTAGTCTGCGAGCTGGACCTCGGTACGGTCCTCTCGTCCTGCAGGGTCGGCGGCGAAGCGTTACGAATCATTTCGAAATCGGGTGGCCTGGGGGACGAATCTCTCCTCGTCCGATTGGCGAAGCGTCGTGAGGCCTTGTCAGGGGCTAGGCCATGATGGGGCGCTACGCACTCAAGGCGCCAAGGTCCGTTTTCTGCGGCGTGAATTCGCTCGATGAGATCGTCCCATTCGTTAAGGGCAAGCATCGGAGAGCCGCCGTCTTCACGGACCGCGGCGTCCGCGAGTCGGGAATATTGGAGCTTCCTCTCGACCGCTTGCGGCTTGCCGATGCGGACGTGGAAATATTTGATGATCTCGTCCCGGAGCCCAGCTGCGACCAGGCCCAGGGCGTCATCGACCGCTTCAGGGGTTCGAGGGCCGACCTGATAATCGCGGTTGGCGGCGGTAGCGTGATGGACGTCGCGAAGCTCGCCTCGATATCCTGCGGCGACCATGGCGTCCGAGACCTGCTCCGCGACCCGGCTCTGGGGAAGAAGTCCGTGCCGACCATGATGATCCCGACGACCTCGGGTACTGGCGCCGAGGCGACGTGCAATAGTGTCGTGGCCGTGCCCGAAGAGGAGGTGAAAACAGGCATCGTGAACGACGAGATGATGGCAGACGCCGTCATCCTCGACGTCGAGATGATACGCCGGCTACCGAAACGCATCGCGGCCTTTTCGGGCGTCGACGCGCTATGCCACGCCATTGAGTGCTATACCTCGAAGCGGGCGAACCCCTTCAGTGACGTGCTCGCGATGGAGGCGCTGCGGCTTATATTGCCGAGCATCGTCCGTGCATGCGAGGACGGCGGGGCCATGGAGCAGAAGGAGGCGATGCTGCGAGGCTCGTTCTACGCAGGCGCGGCCATCGCCGCTTCGGGTACGACGGCCGTTCACGCTCTCTCGTATCCCTTGGGGGGGAAATACCATATTCCGCATGGGGCGGCTAATGCGATCATGTTGATGCCCGTCATGCGCTTCAACCTCCCCGCCTGTTTGGTCGAATTCGGCGAGGTGTACGATGCCTTGTGCCTCGGGAACGCCTCATCGGACGCGGCGAAGGCCGATGCGTTGCTCGACCTGATGGGATCCATCGTGTCACGCCTTGGGATTCCGGCTTCGGTAAAGGATTACGACGTGCCGCTCGGGGATCTCGACGGCCTTGTCGCGGCCGGATTGGGAGTCCGGCGGCTGTTGTCCAACAACAAGCGCGAGTTGTCCGCCGAGGATGTCCGCGGGCTTTATCGGGAAATACTCTAGGAGGCGGTATGGGAAGCATTCATGGGATCATCGCCCCGATCGTCACTCCGATGTTCGAGGACGAGTCGATCAATGAGGGCGAGCTCCGAAGACAGGTCGATCGCATGATCACTGCGGGAATCCACGGGATCTTCGCCTTCGGGACCAACGGGGAAGGCTATATCCTCTCGGCCGAGGAAAAGGAGTTCGTCCTGTCGGTCGCGATAGACCAGACGAAGGGTCGCGTCCCTGTCTACGCCGGTACTGGCTGCATCGGGACGATGGATACTATCGCCCTGTCCCGTAGGGCCGAGGCCCTCGGCGCCGATTATCTATCGATAATAACGCCGTCATTCGCTGCGGCCTCGCAGGATGAGCTTTTCGAGCATTACGCGGCTATCGCGGGAGCCGTGAATACCCCGATAGTCCTCTATAATATCCCGGCCAGGACCGGGAACGCCTTGGCCGCCTCGACTGTCCGTCGCCTTTCGGAGGTCGAGGGCATCGTCGGTATCAAGGATTCAAGTGGGAATTTCGACAACATGCTCCAATACATCGAGGCGGTCGGGGGGGAAGATTTCGCGGTGCTCTCGGGGAATGATTCTCTTATCCTGTGGAACCTGCTCGCTGGCGGGGCTGGGGGCATTGCCGGTTGCGCAAATGTCTTTCCGGAGAACATGGTCGCAATATACGAGTCCTTCGCATCGGGGGATATCGAGGCGGCCAAGCGGAGCCAAGAGAATATCCGCAGCTTCCGCGACTGCTTTCAGTACGGGAACCCAAACACCATCGTGAAGGTGGCCGTTGCTTTGCTGGGCCATCCGGTGGGCCCATGTAGGAAACCCTTCGGCCGGATTTCGCCGCAAGGCCTCGAGGCTGTTCGGAACGCGCTCGTCGAAAGCGCTACGGCGGGGATTCGCTGATGGCGACCGAATTAAGGAAACTCCCGTTGATCGCCATCACGATGGGCGATCCGTCGAGCATCGGACCCGAAATAACGCTCAAGGCCTTGAGCGACCCCTCCCTGGCTGGCAAGTGCAGGCCCCTGGTAATTGGGGACATCACTGTACTGCGGGAGGCACTCGGATTTGCAGGGATGCCCCGACTCGCCCTGCACGCCGTTCGAGACGCGGGTCAGGCGCGGTTTGAGGGCGGAACCGTGGATGTCCTGGACATGGGAATCGTTGGGGCGAGCGAGTTGGAATGGGGAAAGGTGTCCCCTCTCGCCGGCGACGCCGCCTTCCACTACGTGACCAAGGCAATCGAGCTTGCCATGGCACGCGAGGTGGATGCCATGGTCACTAATGCGCTCAATAAAGAGGCCATGAATCTCGCGGGGCATCGATACTCGGGCCATACCGAGATACTGGCTGAATACACCCATACCCAGAGGTATTCGATGATGTTGGCCTTGGGTGACTTACGCGTGGTGCACGTGTCCACCCATGTATCTCTTCGCGAGGCATGCAATCGGGTTAAGCGGGCGCGGGTCCTGGAGGCCATTACTCTTGCGGCTGACGCTTGCGCCGGCCTGGGGATCGCCTCGCCGAGGATCGGTGTCGCGGGCCTAAATCCGCACTGCGGGGAGAACGGGCTCTTTGGCAGGGAGGAGATGGAGGAGATCGCCCCAGCGATTGCGGATGCGAGGGCCTCCGGGATCGACGCCTTGGGTCCAGTACCTGCGGACACGATCTTCTCGAAGGCCTTGGGAGGCTGGTACGACATCGTGGTTGCTATGTACCACGATCAGGGACACATACCCATGAAGACGCTCGGCTTCTCATTCGATCGTGAAACCGGGCTCTGGGAGTCCGTCGAGGGCGTGAACGTCACGCTCGGCTTGCCGATCATTCGTTCCTCGGTGGACCACGGTACGGCCTTCGATCAGGCGGGGCTCGGAACGGCGAACCCGCTCAGTCTGCGGAACGCCATCGATTATGCATGCTGCTTCGCGCTTGGCCGAAGGGGCCCAACGCAAGCATGAGGGTAAGGCGAGAGAGAATCAATATGGAGGTTTCGATGAAGATGCTCAAGAGAGTTGTGATGCTGACGCTCGTCGCCGCGTCCGTCGGCGCGGTTCTGCTGACGGGATGCCAGGGCGGGCAAGGCGCTGCGGGGATCAAATCAGGCAAGGGCTATTCCATGTTCATGCGCTCGACCTATATCGATTGGATAAAGGAATTGAAATGGTACGACGAGGCAGAGAAGAGAACGGGCATCCATGTCGAGTACGTGCGCGGTCCTGAGGAATTCGCCGACTGCTATTCAGAGGTCGACCAACGCATTATCAGCAAGAACCTCCCCGATGCGGTCATGACCAAGCTGACCCAGACGAACGTCTACGGGCCGCAGGGCGTCTTCGCGAACTTGGCGCCCTACATTAAGAAGTACGCCCCGAACCTGCAGGCTTATATCGATGCCAATCCCGACTACCGCAAGCTGGTGACCAGCCCTGATGGTGCTATCTATGGCTTGTGCAAGGAAACGCCGATCTTCGCCGATTTTATCGGGTACCGTGCGGACCAGTTCGCCAAGGCGGGTGTCGATGCCTCGAAGATCAAGACCGTCGAGGACTTTACCGATGCGCTTCGGGCGCTGAAGAAACATTTTGGCAAGGATAACCGAAACTACTACCCGCTCTGTGGACGGGACAGCGTCCTGCGATTCGCCGCTTGGTTCGGCTGCGCGAGCAGTATTTCGGCGGAGAAGTCGGGCGGAGTGTACATCAACGGTCACTACAAGGACGGTTCCTTCGACATCATGAACGAGGATGCCTATGCCATGATGCAGACCATGAATCAGTGGTACGCGGAAGGCCTTATCAATCCCGAATGGGTGGCTGGCACGACTAGCGAGGCCGACTGGGAGTCAGCGATGCTCAACGGAAACGGATCGGTCTTCTATGACTACTACAACCGCGCGGAGTGGTTTATGGAGAACGGCGGTCCCAATTCTGACCCCGACTACAAGATGGCGGTCCTCGATTTTCTAGAGGACGGAAAGGGCAACCCGATGAAGGTAACCACCAGCTTGAAGTACAACGACGAGGTCGTGACGGCCGTGAACGCAAAGGTCAGCGAGGCGACCATCAAGGCCATCCTTAAGTTCATCGATTATTTCTACGGAAAGGACGGCATAATCCTCGCGAACTACGGCGTGGAAGGCCAGAGCTTTAAGCTTGCGGCTGACGGGAGCAAGGAGTTCATCGTCGACTACGCCAAGGAGGAAGCCGCGGCTGCGGGCGATAAGCGCTGGTCGTTCCTGAGCGACCGCCTCACTGTCTGCAAGCCTGTCGACAACGTCGCTTTCTTCAAGTGGAACGCCCCCCTAATATCGGAGGCCGCCGGTCGGCTCCTGGTGGACAAAAACCTGCTGAAATCATATACGCTCAAGTTCTCCGAGGCCGACTCGAAGGAGCTCTCCAACCTGGTCGCTTCCGTGTATGCAGCCGAGACCGCCGGTATGGTCACCTTCATCAATGGTTCGTCCAAGCTGACGCCCAAGAGCTGGGCCGCATTCCAGGACACGATGAACAAGAAGGGCCTTCGTCGGATCGAGGAGATCCAGCACGAGGCTTTCGTAACTACGTACACGAAATAGGCCTCTGCCGGCGCGGACATGCACGAGTCGGTCCGCGCCTTTGGCGCCTGTGGGGGGGGACGCGAATGCCTAGCAAAGACAACCGGCGCGACGGAGCGACTGTACGCGAAGAAAGCTTTCTTCGGCGAGCGATTCGGGATATCGGCAAGAACCGTATTCTCTATCTGCTAATGATCCCTGGCTTCGCCATGCTCGTACTGTTCAAGATCGGCCCAGTGTTCGCAATGGTCATTTCCCTGCAGGACTATAGTGCGGCCCAGGGTGTCCTCGGAAGCCGGTGGGTTGCGCTCGATAATTATATCCGTGTTTTCAAGGATCCCTATATTCTTACGATCGTGAAGAACACGCTCATCCTGGCCGTGTTGTCGATCGTCGTCGTGTTCCCCCTGCCGATTATCTTTTCCCTGTTCCTCAACGAGGTGCGGCGAAAATGGGTCCATAGCGCCGTACAGGCGCTAAGCTTCCTGCCGTATTTCATCTCAGCAGCGGTCATGGTCAGCATCACCTACACGCTATTGTCGCCGAGCTACGGTATTGTGAACGAGGTCATTGTCGCTTGCGGCGGCACGGCCATTAATTTCATGGCCAAGCCCAGCTGGTTCAGGCCTATCTACGTGATCCTCGAGATCTGGCAGACTTTCGGCTACTCCTCTATCATCTATCTCGCCTCGATGACCGCGATCGATCTCGAGATATACGAGGCCGCCGAAGTAGATGGCGCCAATCGATGGTCGAAGATGGTTCATGTGACCCTGCCCTCGATCCTGCCCTCGGTAATCGTGATGCTCATCATCAGCGTCGGTAATATCTTCACTGTCAACCTCGACAGGATCCTCCTGATGTACAATCCCAGCGTCTATCCCACGGCGGATGTGATTCAGACCTACGTTTACCGAATCGCCTTCCAGTCGACTGGTTTCCCTGATTATAGCTACGGGACGTCGGTCAACGTCCTGAAATCGCTCATCGCCTTCGCCCTCGTCGTCGGCGTCAATAAGCTGGCCGCGAAATTCGCGGAGACTCGCCTTTTCTAGGGAGTGCCGCCATGAAATATAGCAGGAGTGACAAGGCCTTCGATGCAATGAATAGCGCGGCGCTGCTCTTGATCGCGGCGCTCTGCGTTTATCCCTTTCTTTACGTCCTGTTCCTGGCAATGAGCGACGGGAAATACCTTTCGAGGGGGGAGGTTACGTTCCTCCCCAAAGGCGCTAGCCTCGAGGCATTCAGGTACATACTGGCCAATCCGAGGTTTAACGTGCTGTCGGGCCTGACGAACTCATTTCTGTATACAATTGTGGGGACTTTGGTTTCAATTTTCTGCACGTATATAACGGCCTTTGTGCTTTCGAGGACGAGGTTCCGGCATCGCAACTGGATAATGTCGTTCTTCATCATAACCTGGGTTTTCGAGGCCGGGATAATCCCCCAATATATCGTTTACAGCCGGTTCGGCTTCGTGGACAATCCCGCCGTGATGATCATACCAGGCGCCATCAACGTGCAGTTCCTCATTATCGCCAGGTCCTTTCTCGAGAGCGTACCCAAGGAGCTAGAGGAGGCCGCCTTCGTAGACGGTGCTAACGATTGGGTCATCCTCACAAGGATCTTCGTGCCCCTGTCGTCCACGATAATCGCGACCTTGGGGACCTTCTACGCAGTGTCGATTTGGAACCAGTACTTGATCCCCCAGATATACCTCAAGAGCAGTGGCCTACAGACCGTTCAACAAGTGCTGAAGAACGTGGTGATAACGGATTCAGCCTCCGGGACCACGTTCAGGAACCTCATCCAGAACGGGATTATCCTCAATCAGCAGAACCTCAAGTCGGCGGCAATATTCATCAGCATGCTGCCTATCGTCTGCGTCTACCCCTTCGTGATGAAGTACTTCAAGAAAGGGATCATGATCGGCGCCGTAAAGGGCTGATGCGAAAAAGGAGTCGTGCATGGATTCGAGATATATAGAAATGATGGCTCTCGCCAACGATGGAAGGCTATACCACAACTGCGCGCTCGATACGGTCGAATCGCTCATTCCGAATCCCTTTACGAGCTGCCATGCGGCCGATCTGCTCGAGCTGCCCAACGAGGATATCCTGTGCTGTTGGTTCGCGGGATCCGACGAGGGTAACGCTGACATCAGTATCGTCATGTCAAGGCTAAAACGCGGGGCTAGCGAATGGCTGCCTCCGGTAAAGATTTCGGATGACCCGGCCAGATCGGAACAGAACCCTTCGTTGTTCCTGGCTCCCGGAGAGGAACTGTGGGTCGTATACACCGCGCAGGCCGCGAGGACGCAAGATATGCGGCAAGGCTTTAATTTGCAGTATACGGCCGAAATACGCCGGAAGCGCTCGCGCGACGGAGGAAGTACTTGGGGCCCAACCGAGGTGATGTTCGCCCGTCCCGGATCATTTTGCCGCCAGAAGATTCAAGTCCTGTCGAGCGGGCGATGGATTTTTGGGAATTGGATATGCTTTCCCGACGAAACCCGGAATGGCAGCGACCTCCCTGTCATGCAGGTATCAGACGACCGGGGGTGCACATGGCGCGAGGTCGATATTCCATCCAGTAGGGGAAGGGTACACGCAAATGTGGTGGAACTCGGACCGGGCAGGCTGGTCGCCTTCCTGCGAAGTCGCTTCGCGGACAGAATCTATCTGGTGAATTCTCGCGATGACGGGAACAGTTGGTCGGCTCCCGTCCGGACCGAGCTGAGGAATAATAACGCGGGGATCTCCGCCATTCGGCTCAAGAGTGGCGGGATCGCCATCGCCTACAACGACGTCAGCTTTAATGACGACATGGCGAGGACGGTTTGGCCCAATCAACGTTGCCCCGTTACTGTCGCGCTCTCCGAGGACGAGGGGGCGACCTGGCCTTGGCGGCGCGTTGTGGAGCATGGCGAGGGATTTACGGGGCCATGGAATGACGTCAATAACCGCCGCTATGAGTATCCCGTGATCATGCAGGGCGCCGATGATCGCTTGCATATCGCCTATAGCTGGGGAAATCGCAAGAATATCAAGTACATGAGGGTCGACGAGGGCTGGATCCGAGGCCGCGCGACGTGCTACGGCGCGGAGAACGACGGGTCGATGCCCTGCCGTCGATGAGTCGAGCCGGATTGGAACGCGGGGAATCCCGAATAGACGCGATCGGCCTCTACCTCGGGGCCCGGACGGCCTCGTAGCGGCCCAAGGCCTCCGCGCCCATCCCGAAGGAGGGCAGCCTCGGCACGAGGCGCTCGTCCACGATCTTCGAGATGCGCTCGGCTATCGCGGAGAAGACGAAGTACCCGGCGTCGGCCCAGGAGTAGGGCACGCAGATCTTGTAGTCGTGGCCGTCGCGGTAGATGAGCTCGTAGGCGAAGTCCGGGGGGTAGAGCTCGAGCTCAGGCGTCTTGCCCGCGAGGCAGCGGTCCCGGGCCTTGGCGGCGATCTTCTGCTCGAGGAGGCGGTACCTCTCCCGGTCGCTCATGTAGAGCAGGTCCCCGCGCGCGATCATCCCGTCGAAGTCCCGCCTGAACTTGTCGCCGCCCAGCTCCATGAAGGAGAGGAAGCGCGCGCGGGAGATGTAGCTGTAGTCGCTGTCCTCGTTGTAGGTGGGCATCGCGATCGTGATGAGCTCCTGCAGGTAGAGCATGAGCTTGTGAGCGTTGCGCAGGTAGCGATAGTCGGGGTCCAGGCCGGTACGCGCGCGCCTCGAAGAGGAGGCCCGCTCGTCCAGGTCGGGATCGGGCGTGTCGAAGCCGATCTCCTCGAGGCCATGGCCGAGGTTGCGCATGGCGGCGACGTAGTCGTAGACGCGGTTGACGAAGTACTTCATGGAGAAGTGCCAATCGGGGGGCGAGAGGAAGTGCCTGCGCGGGAAGAGGCGCTTGCAATAGGCGTCGAAGGGCTTCGAGCCGATCACCGAGGCCGAGGCGACCTCCTGGCCGCCCTCCGCCACGAGCCGGAGCCTCTCGCCGACGCGCAGCTTCGCGTAGCTCTGCTTTCCCGACTCGAGGCCGAGGTAGTTCTCGAAGAGCCTCGAGTCGGGCTCGGAGCGGACGCGGGAGAAGAGGCGTTCGCGCATCTCGCCCTGGTCCTGGATCACGCTGATGCTGCCCTCGTTGCTCTTGTAGAAGCGCCGGTTGGCCTCGCGGATCCCCTCGTCCTCGTGGCCGAGGCGGGCCGCCACCTCGCCCTCGCGGAGGAGCGTGTAGTCGGCGCAGAGCTCGAGCCGGACGCCGAAGTTCTCGCGGAGCTCGGCCTGGAGCGCCTCCAGGCGCTCGCGCAGGTAGCCGAGGTCCGCGTCGCTCGCGCCGTCGCGAGCGACGAAATTAAGGTCGACGTCGGTGCAATGCTGGACGCCCATGTCGTTGTAGGTCGAGAAGAGCCGGCCCAGGCCGAAGACGAGCAGGCCCTCGGCGGCCTTCGGCCTGAGGCCGGGCAGGAAGACCAGCCTGATCCAGTGGATGACCACGAAGCGGTAGAGCTCGCGTCGGGGGCGCAGGTAGTCCTCGACGACGGAGGCGGGGTCGAGGCTCTGGAAGTCGCCGTTGCGGATCGAGCGGTTGCGCTCGACGAAGACCTCGGAGAGGAAGCGGGCGATCCGCTCCAGGCCGGCGCCGTCCGCCGCCAGCTCGCGGAGCCTGCCGTGGGCGGCGGCGAGCTTCGCCTCCGTGGTCGAGGCCATCGCGCCTAGGCTTCCAGCTCGAGCCCGTCGTAGGCCGGGCGGGCGCCGACGTCGGCGCCGAGGGACGCGCAGTACTCCTCGAGCTCCTCGTGCGTGGACTCGTGGTTCATGTGCGTGAGCCAGGTCCGCTTCGCGCCGATCCGCCGGGCGGCCGCTATGCCCTGGCCCAGGCTGAAGTGCGTGGAGTGGGGCTGCCGGCGCAGGCCGTTGACCACGAGGGTCTCCACTCCCTCGAGCAGGCGGTACGAGGGCTCGGGCAGCTCGGAGCAGTCCGTGATGTAGGCGAAGGAGCCCGCCCTCCAGCCGAGGATGGGCAGGGCGCCGTGCAGGACGGGGATGGGCAGGAGCTCGATCGAGCCCACGCGGAATGCCCCCGCTCCGGGGTCGCGCAGCTCCACGCGGGGCTTGCCTCCGCCCTCCTGCGTATCCCGGAAGATATAGCCGAAGCGTTCCCGCGTCTCGGCGAGGGTCGGGGCGTTGCCGTAGACGGGCAGCTCGACCTCGTGCGTGAGGGGCCGCACGTCGTCGAGGCCCCCGACGTGGTCGGCGTGGGCGTGGGTGAGGAGGAGGGCGTCGAGGCGCGTTATGCGCGCGCGGAGGGCCTGGAGGCGAAACTCAGGGCCCGAGTCGATGACGATCGAGGTCTCGCTCCCGGCGGCGCCGGACTGGATGAGCACGGAGGCGCGGTACCTGGAGTCGCGCGGGTCGGCCGAGGCGCAGACGCGGCAGCCGCAGCCGATGACGGGCACTCCGAAGCTCGTGCCGGAGCCGAGGAAAAGGACTCGCATGGCGGGATTATCGCGCAGGGCGGCCCCGGGGGGCTAGTCCGCCCGAGCCTGAGGGGCGTCCGGCAGCGGGGGCGGGTCGTAGTCGCGCCTCGCCTCGATCCTCACGAGGTGCACGAAATCCCTCGGCGTCCGCTTCATGATGGCCTCGACGCTGGTCTCGACGTCGCTCTCGAAGGCGGCGACCCTGAACTCGCCGGACTCCTCGAAGTAGGGCGCGAGGACGGCGACGTGGTAGTGCCGCGAGAGCCCGGCTATCTCCCCGCCGCCCTTCCGCGACAGGCTCGCGAGGTAGATCGACCCGGGATCTCGGATGGCCAGGACGTACAGGAGGGACTTCAGGCCGACCGTCTCGTAGCCGAGGCCCTCCTGGTAGGCCGCGTAGCTGCGGTAGGCCGAGGCGCCGTTGACGGGCTCGGGCGAGCCCAGGCCCGCCCCCGAGGCGACGAGGGCGAAGGGCGATACGGTCACGTCGCTCTCGCGCAGGCCGTGCTTGCGCGAGGGGTAGTTCGCGTCGAGGAGGGCCGTGGCGATATTGCGCGTCCAGTCGAGGCCGAAGTAGGGATCCAGCCTCTCCTCGAATCGCTCGGCGGCCGTGGTGGGCCGGGTGTCGGCGTGCCGGACCGCGAGGGCCATGGGATCGAGGAGCTTCTCCGTCATGGGCCAGTAGAAGCCGTCGGCGACCCAAGCGGCGAAGCCCGAGCAGTTGAGGCCCGAGGGCGCGGCCTGCGGCAGCCCGGTCTCGATGTAGACCGGCATGCCGTCGGCGCCGAGGGCCCCGTCGTCGCCGTAGCGGAGGCCGGGCAGGCGTTGCCGCGTCACCTCGACGAAGGATCGCAGGTCCCGGTACAGGCCCGGCTCGGGCGAGAAGAGCCTCCAGTCGACGAGGCTGCCGGTCCAGGCCCTGATCTCGGACATGGTCGCGACGAAGCAGCGCTCGAAGGGGACGGGCAGGGGGACCTCTCGGTTGAGCACGCCTCCGTAGACCACGAGGTCCATCTTGGAGCGGTCGCCGTCGGGATAGATGCGGATGAAGGTCCCCTGGTCGCTGCGCAGGAAGACCTTGGCCTGAATGGGCCTGCCGTCGGGCGAGGAGCGCTTGAGGATCCAGCTGCCCTGGGCGTAGAGGGGGGCGCCCTCGGGCGAGGCTATCGCGTAGAGGTAGCCCTCGGATTTCGTCACGGATAGCCGGAAGGCGCCGTAATCGTTGACGACGGTCGAGGGCTGGCGCCGGAGGAGCTCGGACTCCGAGGCCGAGAAGAAGCTCTGCCAATAGGCCCCGCGGATATCGGCGCTCTCGGGGAAGCGTCCCGAGAGCGCCGGGGCGGTCGCCGAGGGGGCCGCGGTCGCGAGCGCGGCGGCCGCCAGGAGGGCGAGGGAGAGGATGGCTGTCCTTCTATTTCGATTCATCCTTATTATTCTCGGCCGCCGCGGCCTCGCCCTACAGTACGAGGCGATGCGCGCCGATATTAAAAGTCGACAACTCTCGCAGCATTGGAGCCTCCGCATATGCGTCCCATTCGCCTCAGTTTCCATCCTCTCCTCCTCGTGGTCTTCGGCCTCGCGTCGGGCGCCCTCGCCCTGGGCGCGGCGAGCATTGGCGGCTCCTCCCGAGAGGCGGCCCGCGCCTCGGCACGAGCCGTTTCGGCGGGGCAGGCCGAGCGCAAGGCCCAGCCTTCCATCCCCCAGGGGCCCATGCTCGAATCGGGCGCGATGGCCCGCAAGCCCTGGCGTTTCCCCGCCTTGTACGAGGTCGCGGCCCTCTCGGAATCGAGCTTCCTCGCGTCCGGATCGCGGGAGGGCCTCGCGTCGGGCGCGTCCGCCGGCGATGTCCCCGGCTCATCCATCGTCCCCGCCATCGCCAATAACCAGATACTCGCCTTCTACGGCAAGCCCGACTCGCGCTGCATGGGCATCCTCGGCGAGTACTCGAAGGAGGACCTCGCCCAGCTCCTCGAGGGCTACGAGCGGCTCTACGACGAGCAGAACGGCCCCGAGGGCGTGGTGGGGGCCTTCTACCTGATCTATGGGACGGTCTGGCCCGAGGGCGAGATCGGCTACCTCAAGGAATCGGTCGTCAAGGACTACATCGACTTCGCCGCCAAGCGGGGCATGCTCGTCTTCGTGGACCACCAGATCGGCAAGTACCCGGTGGCCGATGCGATGCGCCGCCTCCTGCCCTGGCTCAAGTACCCCAACGTGCACATCGCACTCGACCCCGAGTGGAGGACCGACGCCCCGATGGAGGTGATCGGCAACGTGAGCGCCGAGGAGATCAACGCCGCCGAGGCCGCGATGAGCGATTACATGAACGCCGAGGGCATCGAGGGCCAGAAGATGCTGGTGATCCATCAGTTCCAGTCGCGGATGATCACCGGCCGGGAAAATGTTAGGGCGGACTACGACGGGGTCCTCCTCGTCCATACGGCCGACGGCTTCGGCCCGCCGGCCTTGAAGCGCGCCAGTTACTCGTACAACTCGAGGGCGGCGAACATGCCGATAAAGGGCTTCAAGCTCTTCTTCAAGACGACGGTCGAGGGCGCGGGCTACGACGATCCGCTCCTCCTGCCAGCGGAAGTGCTGTCCCTGGAGCCCCGCCCCAGCCTCATTATCTATCAGTGAATTATCGGGCCGGCCGTAGTAACCGGCCCGTGTCGGCGTTATTCTTTATAGTGAACCCCGCACGGCGCATCGGGCGCCTTCGCGCGCTTCCGCGTCTCGGATTCAATCCCAAGGAGGATTAAATGTTTTTATATAGGAAGGTCACCGCTCTAGCCGCGATATGCGCGGCTATCCTGGCGGTTCCCTCTTTCGCCTACGATCCCCCTGCGGGAGCCTCGGTCTATCCCATCCTCGGCTCGGCCCAGGGCCTCGCCTACGGCCCCTCGGTGACCGCCCTCGACGCTCCCTGGGCTGACAGGCTCAATCCGGCCGCCTCGGCCGCCCAGCAGCGCGCGATGCTCGACCTGGGCTATACCGCCCTCACCGACTTCGGCGCCGGGCAGGGTTTCGGCAGCGCCGCTGCGGCGGGAATCTCCATACCCAAGCCATACGCGGTCTGGAACGCGGGCCTCGATTTCGTGTCGACCCCCGATTCGATGAGCGCCCTCCCGCTCGGCACGGCCTTCGGCTTCCACGGCGGGATCGCCAAGGACCTCTTCCCCAGCTTCTTCGTCGGCGGCGCCATCGACCTCACCCTCGGAGGCGAGGGCTGGGGCCTGGGCGCCGACCTCGGCGTCATGCAGCTCATGGGCGATCGCGGTTCCCTCAAGGACCTGCGCTGGGGCGCGACCCTCACGGGCCTGGGCAAGGCCTATAGCGACGCGGCCTCCTCGCCCTTCACCCTCTCCGCGGGGGCGCGGGCCCTCCTCGTCAGGACCGCGAACTGGAAGATCCCGGTCGGCTTCGACCTCTCCCTGCCGAGCTTCCAGGACCTGGGCTTCGGCCTCTCCACCGGCATCTCCTACCGCGACGTGGCCGTGCTGCGCGTAAATTGGAACCAGGACCTCCGCGAGCTCATCAAGGGCTCCGACAAGAGCCTCATGCCCTCCTTCGGCCTCAGCGCCGTAATACCGATCAAGCGCGCGGCCGAGGGCTCCTCCCTCGCTAAGCAGGGCTGGGACCAGTCAGAGCTCAAGCCCGCCCTCTCCGCCTCCCCCCTCTACGGCGGCGTCTGGGCCCTGGGCGGGAGCGCATCCCTCGCCCTCGGCAGCGTCGACAAGGCCCCGCCGAAGATCGTCGCCTCCTTTCCGGCCTCCAAGTGGGGCCCGGCCTACGTCTCCCCGAACAACGACGGCAAGCAGGACTCCCTCGTGATCCCGATCAAGATCACCGACCAGCGCTACGTGGTCGGTTGGTCCCTCTCCATCGCCAACGAGAAGGGCGAGCTCGTCCGCAAGATCTTCAACAAGGAATCCCGGCCCGAGACCGAGGGCCTCAAGGGCTTGATGGATCGCCTAACGTACGTCAAGAAGGGCGTGGACGTCCCCGAGACCCTCGTGTGGAACGGCGTGGCCGATTCAGGCCAGATCGTCCCGGACGGCGCCTACCAGGCCACCATCGAGGCGGTCGACGACAACGGCAACCGCGGCAGCGTCGGCCCCTTCCCGATCGTCATCGACAATACGCCTCCGACGATCGAGCTCTCCGTGCCCGAGAACCCGGCCATCTTCAGCCCCGACGGCGACGGCAACAAGGACAGCCTCCTCGTGAAGCTCTCGGGCTCGGTCGAGGACCTCTGGTCCGCCCAGGCCACCGACGCCGCGGGCAAGACGGCGCGCGGCCTCTCCTTCGTCAACGCGGCCCCGGCCGACTGGAGCTGGGACGGCAAGGGCGAGGACGGCAAGGTCGTCCTGGACGGCGTGTACGCCTTCTCGATCTCCTCAACCGACCGAGCCGGCAACTCCGCCTCCAAGCGCTTCGACAACATCGTCATCAATACGCAGCAGCCGCCCGTCGGCCTCGTCATCGACCTGGCCTCCTTCAGCCCCAACGGCGACGGCTCCAAGGACATCGTCACCCTCTTCCCGAGCGTGCCGGTGAAGACGGGCATCGTGTCCTGGCGGCTCTCCGTCCTGGACAAGGGCAAGCGCGAGGTCTGGTTCGTCGAGGGTCGGGACGCCGAGTCCCTCAAGGACCGGACAGCCTTCGAAGGGCGCGACGCCTCTCTCAAGACCCTGCCCGAGGGCCAGTATCAGGGCCTGATCTCGGTCACCTACCTCAACGGCTACAATCCCAAGGCCAATTCGCCCAGCTTCACGCTCGACGTCACCGCGCCCTCGGGCAATGTGAGCGCCGACCGGCCGGCCTTCAACCCGGCGGGCGGCCAGGGCCAGAACGCCGTCCACTTCCTCGAGAAGGGCGTCAAGGACGCCAAGTGGAGCGGCGAGGTCAGCGGGCCCGACGGCAAGGTCGTGCGCCGCTATTCCTTCAGCCCCCTGCCCGACCCGGACGTCGAGTGGGACGGCACCGACGACTCGGGCCAGCCCGCGCCCGACGGCGTCTACTCCTACAGGCTCCGGGCCCTCGACGGCGCCGGCAACTCCTTCGCCTCCGCGCCGGTCTCCGTCTCCGTGGACACGGCCAAGAAGGCCGTGCGACTCCTCGCCGACCTCAAGGCCTTCA
>DBTW01000172.1:23782-33694 GCA_002307245.1 Spirochaetaceae bacterium UBA1306
CGTTCCTACGAGCTCTCGATCGTGGCCCTCGACGTCCCAGGCGCCCAAGCCCCGGCCGCCGGCCAGGCCGTCCGCACCTGGAAGGACAACAAGGGCGTGCCCGCGAGCTTCATCTGGGACGGGGCCACCGACGCCAAGGGCAAGGCCCCCGACGGCCGTTACGCCGCCCGCCTCGCCGTATCCTACCTCAACGGCGACTCGGCGGACTCCGCGACGCCGGGCTTCTCGATCGATACAGTCCCGCCCTCGATAGAAGTGAGCGCGGCCCCCCTGCTCTTCTCGCCCATCGATGGCTCGAAGATCCGCGTCGTGCGCTTCGCGCAGAAGTCCGCGCCCGGCGACGACTGGTCGGGCGTCCTCTCCGGCCCCGACGGCAAGCCCGTGAGGAGCTGGTCCTGGAAGGGCCAGGCCTCCGACTTCGTCTGGGACGGCACCGACGAGGCGGGCAATACCGTCCCCGACGGCAAGTACCGCTACGACGTGGCCTCCACGGACGCCGCGGGCAACAAGGGATCGGGCTCGGTCCCCTCGGTGACCGTCGACCAGCGCCAGGTCCAGGCTTTCGTCACCGCCTCCGAATCGGGCATCTCGCCCAACGGCGACGGCTACAAGGACACCGTCAGCTTCAACCTCATCGTCAAGCTCCGCGAGGGCATCGACTCCTGGCGCTTCGCCCTCGTCGACAAGGACGGCGTCGAGCGCAGTGTCTTCGCCGGCAAGGGGGACGATGTCCCCACCAAGATCGTCTGGGACGGCCGCGACTCCAACGGGGCCGTGGTCCAGGGCGAGTACGTCGGGGCCTTCTCCGTCGACTACAAGAAAGGCGACCGCGCCGAGGCCAAGACTGGCAAGATCCTCGTGAGCACCGACGCCCCACGGGCCGAGGTAAGCCTCACCCCCGACATCTTCAGCCCGGACAACGACGGGAACGACGATGACCTGAGCATCGGCCTCGCCGTCGCTAGCCCGACCGAGATAGCCGAGTGGAAGTTCGAGGTGCGCGAGCTCGCGGTGGTCGAGGGCGCCAAGCCCGGCTCGAAGCCCGCCGAGCGCCTCTTCAAATCCTGGGGCGGCACGGGCGCCCCGGCCAAGTCCTTCATCTGGGACGGCCGCTCCGACAAGGGCGAGCTGGTCGAGTCCGCCACCGACTATCCCTTCGTATTCACGGTCCGCGACGTCCTGGGCAACTCGGCCAAGGTGGTGGGCGAGATCGCGGTCGACGTCCTCGTGATCCGCGACGGCGACCGGCTCAAGATCAAGGTGCCCTCGATCGTCTTCAGGCCCAACGGCGCCGACTTCAACGGCCTGGACGCCGATACGGTGGGCAACAACGCGAAGGTGATCAAGCGCATCGCGCAGATCCTGAATAAGTTCAAGGACTACGGCATCCTCATCGAGGGCCACGCGAACAGCGAGGGCAAGATCGGCGGCTATAGCGCCACCTCGGTCGCCAACGAGGAGACCAAGGAGCTCCTGCCCCTGTCGACCGGGCGGGCCGAGCTCGTGAAGAAGCTGCTCGCCGAGAACGGGGTGGACCCGAAGCGCCTCTCCACGAAGGGCATGGGCTCCTCCGAGCCGGTCGTGGACTTCAAGGACGCGCAGAACCGCTGGAAGAACCGGCGCGTGGAATTCATCCTCATCAAGAGCCAGGCGGTCGGGCCGGCGCAATAGGCGCGACGCCCCGGCGCGGCGAACGCCGCCGCGCCGATGAGGCCCGAGGGGCCGTCCCGAGAGGGGCGGCCCTTTGTTTTTACTGCGGGATTCCGCGGCCGGGACGAGGATCCCTGGCGCGCTATACCGAGGCTTCTTGCGCGCTCTCGATCTGCGGCGCCTCGGCCTCCGCCGCCTCGGCGGGCCGGAGCTTGCCCAGCCCCACGCCCAGGATGGCGGCGCTGATGACGGTGCAGACGACGTCCGTGATCGGGCCGGCCCAATACACGCCCTCGATGCCCATGACGGCGGGCAGGAAGGCCATGCCGGCGATCATGAGGACTTGCCGGAGCACGTAGAGGATCCCGCCCTGCGCGGCCTTGCCGATGGACATGAAGAAGTTGGCGGTCGTGAACTGGAGGCCCACGGTGAAGAAACTCAGCATGAAGACCGATATCCCGCGGGAGCCGAGCGCGATCAGCTCGGGATCGGAGCCGTTGAACGCGGCGATGAAGGCGCGCGGGAAAAGCTCGATGACCGCGCTGCAGGCGATGCTGATGACCGTCGTCCAGGCGAGGACGATGAAGGTCAGGCGCTTTACGCGGTCGAGCCTGCCGGCGCCGTAGTTGTAGCCCCACAGCGCTCCGGCCCCTTGAGTCACGCCCATGACCGGGAAGGCGAGGAGGTTGCTGACCGTGTTGATGATGCCGATGACCGCGAGGGCCGTCGCCCCTCCGAAGCGCGCCATCGCGTTGTTCGCGACGATGAGCATGGCGAGCGCGAGGATGTGGACGAAGAACAGGGGCAGCCCCAGCTTGGCCATCGCGGCGATGGCGGCCGCCTTGGGCGCGAGCCGCCTGCGCTCGATCCGGAGGAGGCTCTTCCGACCCTGGATGTAGCCGAGGGTAAGGAAGCAGGCGAAGGCCTGGGCAGCCACGGTCGCCCAGGCCGCCCCCGCGATGCCCCACTTGAAGACGAAGATGAAGAGGGGCGCGAGGATGGTGTTGAGCGCGGTTCCGCTGACCGTCGCGACCATGGCCGAGCGGGGCCGGTTCTGCGAGCGCAGGCTGTTCGCCACCGCCATGGATACGATCTGGAAGACGAAGCCGATCGTGATGATGCCGATGTAGCTGCGCGCGAGCGGCATGATCGAAGGGGTGGTGCCGAAGAGCCTTAGGATGGGGTCCATGAAGAGCCAGCTGGCCGCCATGACGGGGGCCGCCGAGGCGATGGCCCAGGTGAAGGCCTGGCCGAGCGTCGAGCACGCCTCGTCGCGCTTACCCGCGCCCATGGCCATCGATATCAGGGTCGCGGCCCCGACGGATAGGCAGGCGCCGATCCCCTCGGCCACGAGCATCATCGGGAAGCCGGCCGTCACCGCCGCGAGCGCGTCCGTGCCCATGCCCTGGCCGATGAAGATCCGATCGATGAAGTTGTAGAGGCTGTTCACGAGCATGATCGCGATCGAGGGCAGGGAGAATTTGAGGAGAAGCCTTCCCAACGGGGCTTCGCCCATTTCGGATACCTGATCCATTTTGGAGAGTCCTTTCGTACGCTTCGGGGCGATCAATACCGCTCGCCGGGCGCTTACCGGGAGGCCGCGATTTCCGCCGCCCGGTAGCCCGCGCGAGACCGATTCGGTCTGAATGAAGCTACGGCCGGTAATATACTGGCGCGTCGCGCGCCCCGGCAAGGCGTTTCCGCGCTCAGGCCGGATAGTGCTCGAGTTCGCTCGGCCGAATGACCTTGCCGAGCATGATCGTGACGTAGCCGCCCTCCTCGGGTTCGGTGCCATCGGCGCGCATCCAGCCTTCCTCGATCGCGAGGAGGAGGGGATTCTCGGGTGGCTGCGCCGAGTCGCCCTCGGGGGCCGAGACCTCGTATTCGGCCAGGATGATCGGCGCGCCGGTATCGAGGGCCTCGCCGTACAGGCAGGCCGGGCCGATGCGCGCGAAGACGAGCTTGCGCGAGAGGAGGCGGCCGCTCTCGGCATCCAGCTCCTGAAGCTCGGGGACGTCGGGGTAGGGCGCGTACTCGAGCTCGGAGGAAACGAAGTCCTCGGGGTCGGCGGGCGGCAGGAAGAGCCAGGAGAGGCCGCGGTCGATGAGCTCGTCGCGCGTGCCGCCCTCGAGGCCCGAGGGGACGAAGTAGAGCCGCAGCTCGAAGAGGCCGGGGCCCTCGACTATGGCGAGGTAGAGAGGGGCCTCGCCCTCCTTGCCCAGCTCGAGGAAGCGGTAGCGCCCCGCGCCGCTCGCCGCGCGGAGCGGGGCGCCGTGTCGCCGCGCCTCGGCGAGTTCCCCGGGGCCCACGAGGGCGAAGTCCCTGATCTCGCCCACGCGGTAGTCGACCGCGGCGCCGGCCGCGCCCGAGGAGAGGGCGGCCTCGAAGGACTCGGCGTCGCTCAAGGCGAGGTAGTCCCCGCCCTTGACCGCGCGCCAGAAGGCGGGGCCTTTCTTGTCGAAGGAATCGGCGTCGCCAGGGCGCGCGGCCAGGGGATGCCGGCGACGAGGCGTCAGCGGGGGCATCAGTACCAGCCCCGCCTGCGGGGGCCCCTGCCCGCGGCGACGCGGGCGGCGAGGGCCGCGACCAGGAGGATCGCGAGCGCGGCGAAGGCCAGGCCGAGGTAGCCGGGGCCGTGGGTGACGTAGGCGGGCGTCCCGCCCCAATAGTAGCCTCGGCTCGACATGACGCTGTCCATCATCATGGCGTCGCCTAACGCGTCGAAGAGCATCCAGGTGCCGAGGGTCGGGTGGAGGTAGCCGTAGCCGCCCAAGCCCTGGTTGTAGACGATGTTCACGTTGCGGCCGCCCACCATGGCCGAGCTTGGGATGTAGCTAGGCCGGGCGGCCGGCTCCGAGGCGAAGCTCGAGCCGTAGTCCTTCGCGTACCGGCTCTTGAAGGCCTGCGAGGCTTCGGCCTTGCTCGAGAAGAGCGTCCCGTTCTTTCGGGCCGAGTCGTAGAGGCTGCGCTGCGCCGAGGCCGAGGAGCGCCTGCCGGGGATGCCGCCGGTAAGCGCGGTGGCCCTCGGCGCCTGGGCCTTGGGACTCGCCCTTAAGGTCGGCCTGAAGGCGCTGCCCCAGCCGGAGGACAGATTGCCGATGGAGCGCGCGCTGCCGAAGGACCGCAGCGAGGACGCGGCCCGGAAGCCGCCGCCGCGGAAGCCGCCGCGGGCGCTGGCCTCCATCGCGGGCAGCAGGGCGAGGGCGGCGACGAGGGCGCCCGCCATGAGCTTGGTTCGCATATCGTTCATGATTTCGCCTTCTTGATCAGCGGCCCGGCGCCTTAGCCGAGCTGCGAGCGGACTAGGGCCGCGTAGATGAGGGCGACGGCGACGAAGCCCAGGGCGGAGACCGCCCCGGCGGCCAGGTTGCCCTGCGAGGAGACCTCGTCGGCCAGATTGGCCTTGGGCAGCAGCACCAGGGCGGTCAGGGCGCGGGCGGCCGCGAGGAGGGCCAGGCCGCAGGCCGAGACGGCCAGGGCGACGAGGAGCTCCGCCCCGAGGTCGCTGCCGGCCCCCGCCAGGGCCGCCTGGAGGACGAGGCCGGCGGCGACGAAGAAGCCGCCGGCGCTCAAGCCGGCCGCGGCGTTCTTGCGCTCGCCCAGGTCCTTGCGGAGCTCGAAGCGGGCGATTACGCGGTAGATGAGCCAGGCGGCGAGGAGGAAGGCCTGGCCGGCGGCCCAGTACACGCCGATGTCGAGAAGCTCGAGCAGGTAGGAGTCGCTGCGTCCCTGCATGACGCCCGCGATGATGAGGCCGTTGGCCGCGAGTAGTCCGGCGAAGGCGAAGGCGGCGCTGAGGTTGCGCTCCTTCGTGATCTGCTCGTCCAGCCTGAGCCCCGGGAGCATGAGCCTCTCGCCGAGGGCCATGCTGAGCCGCATGAGGACGATCGCGGCCAGGCCCGAGGTCCCGAGGTCGACCATGTTGTCGAGGAAGGAAGGCCCGAGCTTCGCGAAGGCGCCGGCGAGGGCCAGCGCGAGGCCGAGCATGTAGCCGACGAAGAGCACGCCGAAGGCCGGGTTGTCCCGGGACGTCAGCTCCTCGTCGTCGCGAATGCGCGGCGTCGAGAGGTCGAAGACGAGCTTGCCCAGGAAGAAGAGGATGAGGGCTGCGAGGAAATAGGGGACGATGCCCAGCACGGCAGCGAGCGTCGATACGAAAGCCGTCATAGCGGCCTCCTCGCGCGCCGGCGGAGTGTGGGGAAGCGGCGGCCGCCTTCCCCCGGATGCCCGGCTATTGCGCGTCGCGCGTGAATATACTTATCCGGCCGGTCTCGCGGAAAGGGTAAGCGCGGCCCTTGGGAGAAAATGTTAGCCGGGGCATCAGGCGGCGCCGCGGCGTCCCTGCCTCAGGGCTTCGCCTGGTCGAGGCCGAGCCGGCCGGCGACGCGGCCGCCCTTGAGGAGGCCGGCGATCTCGCCCAGGGTGCGCAGGTGCTCCTCCGGGCGCTGGGAAGCCGGGGCGCAGAGGAGGACGATGAGCCTGGCGGGAGCCTCGATGGAGAGGAGCCGGATTCCCTCGGGCTTGGCGCCGAAGAAGAGCAGGGGCTCGGTCGCCTCCTCGACGTGGGCGTGGAGGAGGAGGACACCGGGCTCGAGCTCGATGGGCTGGCGTTGGGCGATGTCGGTGAAGAGGGAGGTAAGCCTGGCGAGGGCCTTGCGGTCGCCCTCGTAATGGCAGCGCAGCAGGCTCCGGATCGCGTCGTTGATGGAGGACTCCTCCATGTTCGGCTTGACCCTGCCCGCGGCCAGGGCCCGCTCGAAGAGGTCGCCCTCGCGCCTGCCGTCGTCGAGTGAGGCCGGCGCCTCGGCCGCCTGGGTCCCCTCGGCCAGGTAGAAGAGGAGGAGGGGCATGTCGGGCCGGAGCTCGCCTATGCGGTGAGGGAGCTTCTCGATGGCCGGGTGCCAGGCGGCCTCCCCCGGGCGGGCGCTGAAGAGGACGAAGGCCTGTCCCCCCGAGCCCTGCTCGTCGAGGACCCGCGCGAAGGACTTCCAGGAATCGATCTCGACCACCTGGGCGTGGAGGCGGGCCCGGGCCTGGCCCATCGCCGCGGCGATGGCGGGGAGGCCCGGCTTCTGCGCGTAGACGGTGAGGCGGGCCCCGGTCTGGCTCGCGAAGTTGCCGAGGTAGGCGAGCCCTTTGCGGAAGCCCGGGTGCCGCTCAACCAGGGGCGGCAGCACGAGGGCGATATGCGAGACGTTGTTGAGGGGCTTGGTGATCCTCGCGACCACGACGAGCTCCGAGGCCCCGATTATCACCTGTTCGATCGCGTTGCCGAAGAAGGCTTGGGCGAGCTTCGGCGCCCTGTTCCAGCCGAGCACGATGGCGCCGGCCCGGTCCTCCAGGGCGGCCTGGATGAGGCCCTCGGGCACGTTCACGCTTACCCGGGTCGAGGGGATCATGGGCACGCCGGCGGAGACGCCCTGCACGACCGCCTGGGCGAGTCGGTTTTCGGCCTTGGCTATCTCGAGCCTGGTGTTGGCCGACTCGGGCACGACGGCGACTGGATAGATCGGCTCCTCGCTCCGCTTGGGGCGGAGGAGGAAGGCCAAGGCGACGAGGTCGCGTATCGTGGCCGGGTTGGAGATGGCCACGAGCACGCGCTCGGGGCTGCCATCCGTCGGGGCCTGACGGTCCTCGCAGGCGGCGGCGAGGCGCTTCCCCGCGCGCTGCGTGGCGAGGGGCCCGATGAAGCAGCTGGCGATGATGAGGAAGATGGCGCCGTTGAGTACCGACTGGTCGAAGAGGCCGAGCTTGTACCCGACGAGGGCCGCCGCCAGCACGGCCGCGGCGTGATTGACCGAAAGGCCGAAGAGCATGTGACGCTCGTTACTATTGTAGCCGAGCAGCCGGCCCGCGCCGCTGGCCGCGAGCCACTTGGAGGCGATGTTGAGGGCGACCATCAGGAGGGCCATGCCGAGGGCCCCGAGGCTGCCGAAGAGTACGGTCGGGTCCGCGAGGACGCCTATGTAGACCATGAAGAAGGGCACGAAGAGGGCGTCGCCGATGAATTTGATGCGGTTCATGAGGACGCCCGACTCGGGAATGAAGCGGTTGAGGAGCAGTCCGGCGACGAAGGCCCCGATGATAGGCTCGAGCCCGGCGAGGCGCGAGGTGAAGGCGCAGATGTAGACCAGGGCTATGATGAACACGAACTCGATGGTGCCGTCGGGCTTGAACTTGCTGAAGAAGAGCTCGGCCAGCTTCGGGACGATGAGGACCGCGAGGGCTGCCCAGGCGAGGACGATCCCGAGCATCTTGGCCCAGTCGAGGATCGAACCCCCGCCATGCGAGGCCCGGGCCACTCCTGCGAGGATGGCCATCGTGGTGGTGTCGGTGAGGATGACCGCGCTCACTGCGACCACGACGGACCTCTGGCGCGTGAGGCCGAGCTTGGAAGCGATGGGGTAGGGGATCAGGGTGTACGAGGAGAAGAGGCAGCCGAAGAGCAGCGAGGAGAGGACGCCGAGGCCGAAAAGGCTCATCCCCGTCGCGTAGCCCACGGCGAAGGGCAGGCCGAAGGTGAAGGCGTAGAATAGCAGCGTCGACTTGCCTTCGCGCTTGATCTGCGCGATGTCGATCTCCGCCCCCGCGACGAAGAAGACGTACATGAGGCCGATCGTGCCGAGGAATTCCACCGCGGAGTCCTTGGCTATGAGGCCCAGGGCGTGCGGGCCCACGACGATGCCGGCCAGGGCGAGGCCCACGACGCCGGGCAGGCGCACCTTTTCCGCGAGGAAGGGCGCCAGGAGGATGATCACGAGCACGACCGAGAAGATTCCCGCGGGATCGGTCAGGGGGAGGCTGAGGGGCATTAGGACGATTTTATGGTAGATATCCCCCGGAGGCAAGCTGCGATAACGTATTCCGGCTAGAACTCCCCGACCATCATCACCTCGGGCTCGAGCCTGGAGCCGAGCTTTTCTTGGGCCTCTGCCTGGGCGAGCTCGATGAGCTTCCGCATGTCGGCGGCCGTGGACTTCCCCGCGTTGACGAAGATGTTGGCGTGCCAGGGCGAGACCATGGCGTCGCCGATCCTCCGCCCTCGCAGGCCGATGCTGTCGAGGAGCCTGCCCGTGGGCGCGCCCAGGGCTCGATCGTTCTTGAAGACGGAGCCGGCCGAGGGCAGGCGGTAGTGCCCCTTGGCCTCGCGGTCGGCCCTGCGCGCGCGCATCGCCGCCGCCGTCGCCGCCACCTCCTCGTCGCTCAAGTTGCGCAGGTGAAATCCCGCCTCGAGCACGAGCTCGCCCGCGGCCTGCCCCCCGGCCTGGTAGGGCGAGCGCTTGTACGACCAGCCGCCTCTGTCGATCGCGACCTCGCGCCTCGCCCTCCGGCCCTCGGCGTCGACCGAGCCGGCCCAGGCGAGGACCTGCGATATCTCGCGCTCGTAGCAGCGGGCGTTCATGAATACGGCGCCTCCCACGGAGCCGGGCATGCCGAAGAAGTCCTCGAGCCCGCCCAAGCCCCTGGCGAGGGCTTCCAGGCAGAGCTCGTCGATGGAAAGGCCGGCGCCCGCGACGAGGCCGTCCTCGCCCTCGGGCCTGATCGAGTTCAGGCTGGAGCTGTCCAGCACGATGCCGCGGATGCCCTTGTCCCCGACGAGGATGTTGGCCCCGCCCCCCAAAACGAAGACGGGCAGGCCCTCGGCGCGGGCGGCTGCCAGGATCGAGGCGGCCGCCTCGGCGTCCCCGGGCCTCACGAAGGCCTCGGCCGGCCCTCCTATCTTGAAGGTCGTGTGGGCCGACATCGGCTCATTCCATGTAACCTCTGACCTTATATTGATTTTTTCCAGGAAGTCCCGTAGTGTTTGCACGTCCGTAATAGTACTCGCTGCCCTCGGAGGGAGTCCATGCCCAGCTTTCGCCTCTTTAACACCCTCGGCCGCGAGCTCCAGGAGTTCGTGCCGATCAAACCCGGCAAGGTGGGCTTCTACGGCTGCGGGCCGACGGTCTACGACTACGCCCATATCGGCAATCTCCGGCCTTATGTCCTCCATGACACCCTGGTCCGCACCCTTCGCCTCCTCGGCTACGAGGTCACCCACGTGATGAACCTCACCGACGTGGGTCACCTCTCCGGCGATTCCGACCTGGGCGAGGACAAGATGGTCAAGCGGGCCCAGGAGCGAGGCAAGTCGCCCTACGAGATCGCCGAGTTCTACACGGAAGCCTTCTTCAAGGACACGGGGCGCATGAATATCCGCCGCCCCACGATCGTCTGCAAGGCGACCGAGCACATCCCCGAGATGATCGCCCTCATCCAGCG
>DBTW01000129.1:0-24387 GCA_002307245.1 Spirochaetaceae bacterium UBA1306
GGGAATCATGGGTAACCCTCCTTGTCTGGGGTCTACCTCACTACGCGCGCGAGCGGCCTGGGCGATTCAAAAAACAGCAAAAGTTCGTAACACAATATGCCGCTTGCGCGCGCCGAAGGGCCCATGCCATCATACCGGGCATGCCGTTCTTCAAGCCCTTCGCCCTAGAGCGATACTTCGCCAAGCATGAATTCAGCGCGCGCTACCTCCTCTCGAGCTCCGACTGCGAGTCCATGACGACGCGAGAGCTCCTCGCCCTCGAGGACGGGGCGGCTGAGCGCTTCCTCGACCAGAGGCTCGGCTACACGGAGACCAGGGGCGATCCCGGGCTCCGGGCAGCCCTCGCGGGGACCTACGAGTCCCTGGGGCCCGAGTCGATCATCGTCCACGCCGGGGCCGAGGAGGCCATCCTCGACTTCTGCCTCGCCTGCCTCTCGCCCGGCGACCGCGTCGTCGTCAACTTCCCCTGCTACCAGTCCCTCTCGGAAATCCCCCGCGCCGTCGGATGCGCCGTCGAGCCCTGGCCCCTGCGCGAGGAGGGCGAGGGCGCGAGCCGCCGCTGGGCCTTCGACGTGGAGGGCCTGTCGAGGCTCCTCGGCCCGAAGACCAGGGCGGTCTTCCTCAACGCGCCGCACAACCCCACCGGCGCCCTGCCCACGCGCGAGGAATTCGACGCGATAGTCGCGCTTTGCCGCGAGGCCGGGGCCCTGCTCTTTTCCGACGAGGTATATCGACTCCTTGAGCATAATCCCTCCCGCCGCCTGCCCGCGGCCTGCGACGTGTACGAGGACGCCGTGTCCCTCGGCGTCCTGTCGAAGAACGCCGGCCTCGCCGGCCTCCGCATAGGCTGGCTGGCGACGAGGCGGGCCGACGTCCTGGACGCGATAGCCTCGGTCAAGGACTACGGCACGATCTGCTCCTCCGCCCCCTCGGAATTCCTCGCCGGCGTCGCCGTCCGGCGCCTGCCCGAGCTCGTCGCGCGAAGCCGTTCGCTGATCGACGCCAACCTGGCCCTCGTCGAGGCCTTCCTGGCCAGGAGGCCGGGCTTCGTCTCGTGGACGCGGCCCGAGGGAGGGTCGATCGGCCTGCCTCGGCTCGGTCCCGCGTCCGGCTTCGCCGACTCGGACGAGCTGGCCCGGCGCCTCGTCGCGGAATCCGGGGTCATGCTCCTGCCCGGCTCCCTATACTCGTACGACCCGCTCTCGTTCCGACTCGGCTACGGCCGCGCGAATTTACCCGAGGCGCTCGCCACCCTCGAGGCTTGGCTCGACGGCAGGACGCGATGAGCGACGACGCCGCGACCGTCCGCCCCGTCGAGGGCGCGCGCGATTTCGAGGCCTTCCTCCGCCTGCCCTGGAAACTCTACCGCGACGACCCGCTCTGGGTGCCGCCCATGAAGGCGGCCGCCCGCAAGGAACTCAAGGCCAAGACGAATCCCTTCCTGCGCCACTGCGACTTCCAGCTCTTCCTGCTCGAGCGGGGAGGCGAGGCCGTCGGGCGCGTCGCCGCGCTGGTCGACCATTTGGCCCTGGAGGCCTGGGGTCAGGGGATCGGGATGTTCGCCTACTTCGAGTGCGGGCCCGAGGACTTCGAGGGCTCGGGACTGCTGCTCGGCGCGGCCCGCGAATGGCTCCGCGGCCGGGGCATGGAGGCGATGCGCGGCCCCTGGACCTTCGTGTCCCAGGAGTGGGGCCTCGTCGTCGAGGGCTTCGAGCCCGAGCCCGTCGTGATGGCCCCCTACAACCCGCCTGGCTATGCCGCCCTCCTCGAGTCCTTCGGCCTCGCCAAGGAGAAAGATCTCCTCTGCTGGGAGATTTCGATGCCCGAAGGCTACAGTATCCCAGACCGCATAATCACGCTTACCGAGGCCGTAGCCCAGCGCTACGGCCTCACGGTACGGACGATCGACTTCTCGAACTACGACGCCGAGGTCGAGCTCTTCGCGCGCCTCTCCCTCAACACGCTCGCGGACAACTGGGGCGTCACGCCCGTCACCGACGACGAGATAGCTGCCCTCGCCAAGGATCTCCGGCCGGTGTTGCGCCCGGAATGCGTGCTCTTCGCCCGCAATGCCGAGGGGCGTGACGTTGGCTTCGCGCTGACGATCCCGGACGTCAACGTCATCTTGAAGGAAACCAGGGGCCGCATGTTCCCCTTCGGCTGGGCCAAGCTCGTCTGGGGGATTCCGCGCCTGCGCCGCTATCGCATGTTCGGCCTCGGCGTCGCGAAGGACTACCAGGGCAAGGGCGTGGACGCCCTCCTCTACCGCGCAATGTGGGAGAGGATGGCCGAGCCCGCCGTGACCATGGAGATCAACTACGTGCTCGAGGACAACGCCCCGATGGTCAACGCGATCACCAAGCTCGGCGCGAGACCCTCGAGGCGCTATAGGGTATACCGTTCCGCGATCTGACGGCGCGGCCCCGGGGCATTATCCTTGACGGCCCGATAATCTGCGATAAACTCATCATGAGAGGAGGCATTCATGGACGCAGCAGCTAAGGCCGTGAAGGCGAAGACTTACATCGATTACCTTAGGGCGGAGGGTTGGCAGCCGGAAACCGACTCCGACGGAGACGTCTACTTCAAGAAGGAAGGCTATACCTATTTCCTCATCGTCGACGCCGACGACGACATGTTCTTCCAGGTGCTTTTCCCCGGCTTCTGGGCCATAGAGAGCCCCGCCGAGCGCCAGAAGGCCCTCGAGGCCTGTTGCTTCGCCACGAGCGAAACCAAAGTCGCCAAGGCCTTCATCGCCAAGAACGACAAGGTCTCGGTCTCGGTCGAGGTCTTCATGAAGTCGGCCGACCAGTTCTCCGCCGTCTTCAACCGCTGCATGAGCGCCTGCCAAGCCTGCGTCCAGCGCTTCATCGAGAAGATGAAGGAATAGCCGCCGACCGTCGGCCCCGCCTGGGGCGCGCGAGGGAGGACGCATGACGCGTCCTCCATTTTTTTAGCGTTATGCGATTCACTCTTAAAATCGAAGGATGGCCGAGGGGACCGTCAACGCAATTCGATCATAAGCCCGAGCGAGGGACCCGGCGCCGAAGCCAGGCTCCGGATGGAGGCGCCTCCTCCGCCCTTGCCGGCCGTCCGGAGGTGTGCGGCCGTGGACGCGTAGCCTATCGCGGAGCCCAGGAGGGCGCCGGCCACGACGTCCCCGATAAAATGGTTTCCCGAGAGGACCCGCAGCGCCCCGGCGCCAACCGCGACGGAATAGCCGCCAGCGACCAGCCAAGGCGTCGACGGCGCATCCGGCGCCAGCGACAAGGCCAGCGTCGCGAAGGACGTGGCCGCGCAGAAGGCCAGGGCCGCGTGCCCAGACGGGAAGGCCTCGTAGGCCTCCTCGAGGAGTTCGGCAGAGAGGCCCTCGGGCCGGTAGGCGTAAGGCCTCGCCTTCGGGAAGATCCGCTTCATGACCTCCTTCGCCGCGTAGGTCCAGGCGAGGGCCTCGCCGCTACTCAAGGCCGCGGGCAGGAGCTCTTCCCGCTCGGCCGAGAGCGCGAAGAGGGCGGGCCAGAGCAGGGCCGCGCCCGCGAAGGCCAGCGAGGCCTTGTCCAGGCCGCTATCGTAGGGGAGGCAGGCGGCAGCGTCGAGAGCTCCGAGCTCTGACGCATCGAGCGGCGCGCGGTCCTTCGCGCCGCTGCCCGGGACGAGTTCGGCGGCGATGGCCGCGCCCAGGCCGGAGGCGAGGGCGACAGAATCCCAGAGGGGGTCCAGGGCGACCGTCCGGCCCTGGGCGGAGCATGCGAGTCCTAGGCCCAGCGCCATGGCGCAGGCCGAAATCCTTCGAGTCATGTATTCCTCCGTAGTGTCAGTCGAGCTTCAGCCCATTCTCCCGTCGGCGAATATCGACGCTTCCTGTCTCCTCACCGCGAGGGCTGCCGCGATGGCGAAGGCCGCCGCGAGGAAGATGGAGACCGCGAGCGTCGGGCCGACGCTCGAGTAGCCCGTCAAGTTATGCATCATGGCGAGAGCGAAGGCGGCGTGAAGCAGTCCCGTCGCAAGGGGAAGGCCGAACGAGAAAGCGGCCTGGAGCGCGAGCGCCCTCCTCAGGTCCGCGCGCTCGGCCCCGAGGCCGGCGATGGCCCTATAGCGGTCGGCGTCGTCCCGCGAGTCCTCGATCGTCCTGAAGGCGAGGAGCGAGGCCGCCGCGATCGCGAAGGAGGCCGAGAGGAAGGCGCCGATGAAGAGCATCGCGCCGTAGAGGCCGGCGAGCCCTTCGAGGACCACCGGCCGCGAGACGATGCCCGCCCCGAAGCCTGCCGCGAGGGCGGGCCCGGCGTCGCGCAGGGCGACGATCGGCAAGCCGTCCCAGCAGGAGCTCCTTCGCGGCGCGCATCCCCTCGCGGCTGCCGCCGCGACGAGCCGGGCGTAGGTCTCGTCGTCCACGACGACCGGGGATAGGGCGGTCGCCGCGGAGAGTGGCGGCCTCTCGGCCCCAGGGTAAGCCTGGACTCGCTGCGAGATCCCGCCGGCCGACAGGGTCAGGTACCCTCCCTCGCCGGACCGGGAGAAGTCCCGGCCCTCGAGGCAGGAGACGAGCCTGCCTTCCGCGACCTGTCTCGACAGGGAGGCGACGGCCTCGAGGGCCGAGCACCAACCGGAAGCCGAGAAAAGCTCGACGGGCATGGGCTTCCCGCCGGCCCAGTCCTCGGCGGAGAGCTCGCAGGGCAGCCATTCCAGGTCGAGTCTCCGCGTCCCGACGGCCCCGGCGGCCGCGAGGGCGGCCTCGACTCCCCGGACAGCCTCGAGCGTCGAGGCCGAGAGCTCGAGGTCGTGGGGGCAGGCCCGCGCGGCGGCATCCCCGCCGCGGAGGTCGAGGGCGAGCATCGAGCCGAGCGCGGAGGCCGCCATCGCCGCGAGGACCGCGGTAAAGGCCATGAGCCTCGAGTTGCGCCTGGCGCGGAAGGACAGCTGGGCCGCCGCGACGAGGGCTGCGGCGCCGCGCCTCGGCTGTCTGGCGCGGAGGAGGCCGATGAGGCGAGGGACCAGGGCATCGAAGGCGAGGAAGGTGCCCGCGACCACGGCGGCCAGAACCGGCAGCATAAGGCGCGATGCCCCCGCCCCGCGGCAGGAAGCCGCGCAGGCGTAGCCCGCCGCGACGAGGGCGCAGCCGAGGACGGCCCGGCGTCGGCTTCCCCTCGGCGCCCGCTCCGCCATGCGATCGGCGCGGAGGAGCCCCGTCAGGGTCGATAAGCGCAGCTCTCGCGCCGCGCGCGCGGTCGAAGTGAGCCATTGAGCAGCGCAGGCGGCGGCGGAGAGCGCGATCGATGGGAGCCCGAGGCGGAGCGGGATGGGGCTCCGATCGCGCATCAGAGCCTCGAGTACGAGGCCGAAGAAGCGGGCGAAGACGGCGCCGAGGCCGAGGCCCGCGACGAAGGCGACGAGGGAAGCGGCAGCGAATTCCGCCGAGATGGCCAGGACAGCGCGGGAACGGGCCATGCCGAGCATGAGCCAGCAGCCCAGCTCCCGCTCGCGCCGCCGGAGGTAATGCTCGGCGTAGAGCCAGCCGGACATTCCGACGAAGAAGGCCATCGCGACGCTGGCCGCGACGAAGAGCTTGCGCGCAGTATCGGTAGCCGAGAGTAGGCTCGCGAAGCGCGGCGAGCTCCCGGCGGCGGCGAAGACCGACAGGGCCATCACCGAGCAGGCGGAGGAGAGCGCGAGTAGGCCGGCCTCCTCAAGGCGGCGCGCGGCCGAGCGGAGGAGAATCGCCGGGGCGCTCATCCGGGAAGCGGGCCGGCTCACGGCGCCCCGCCTTCCATGGCCGACTGGACCTCCATGATGCGGTCGAAGAATGCCCTCCTGTCGCCCGCGCGCCTGATCTCGGCGAAGAGCCGCCCGTCTCGGAGAAAGAGCGCCCTTCGCGCCCAGCTGGCCGCGAAGGGGTCGTGCGTGACCATGAGCACGGCGCCCTCCCCCGCCCCGTTAAGCGAGGAGAAGCGCTCCATGAGCTCCCGCCCCGACCTCGAGTCGAGGGCTCCCGTCGGCTCGTCGGCGAGGAGGAGCCTCGGGCGGCAGGCGAGGGCGCGTGCGGCGGCGGCCCGCTGCCTCTGGCCCCCCGAGACCTCGCAGGGAAACTTGCCCATCTCGCCAGCGATGCCGAGGGACTCGGCGAGCTCGGCCACGCGAGCCGCCGACGAATCGGGGCTCGCGCGATCGAGGGCGAGTGGCAGCGCGACATTTTCCTCGAGGGTCATCGTGTCGATGAGGCTCGAGTCCTGGAACACGAAGCCGATCTTCCGGCGCCTGAATTCGGCCAGGGGCGAGCCCGAAAGGGCGCTTATATCCGCGCCCTCGAAGCTGATGCTCCCCGAATCTGGTCGATCGACGAGGGCGATCAGGTTGAGCGTCGTGGTCTTGCCGGAGCCCGAGGGCCCCATGAGCGCGACGAATTCGCCCTCCTCGATCTCGAGGGATATCGAATCGAGGGCGCGGCAGGGTGGCGCGCCTCGCGAGGTGGCGTAGGTCTTGGTGAGGTCGACAAGGGAAAGGATGCTCATCGGGATCGCCTCCGCGACAACGAATATAGGCCGAGGCCCTTCCGATCATCCATCGAATATCCTTACGCCGGGGCGGCGCCCGCCTTACATCCTCGAAAGCTCGCCGAAGGGGCCCGGGGAGAACGGCAGGGATAGCCTGATCCGGGCGCCCTCGCCGGGCATGATCTCGAGGCTGGCGCCGAGCCGACGGGCCGCCTCCTTCGCGAGGTAGAGCCCGTAGCCCGAGGAGGAGGGCAGGCCCTCGGCCGCGGCTATCCCGGCGGCCGAGCGCGAGAAGGCGCGGAGGGCCTCCTCGGGGCCGAAGCCCGGCCCGTCGTCCGCCACCTCGATCCAGGCGGCGGCCCCGGAAGCTCCGAGCTCCACGGACGCGCGGGACGAGGCGTGCTTGGCGGCGTTGGACAGGAGCTGGTCGAGGATGAAGGCGACCCAGTCGGGATCGCTGTCCGCCTCGAGGCAGCCGACGACCTCGCAGGAGAGGCCCCTGGCGATGAAGAGCCGCCGGTGCTTGCGCAGGGAAGACTTGACCAGGGCGGCCGCGTCGAAGCGCCTGAAACGCGATCCCTTGTCGAAGTCCAGCAGGCGAAGCCGGGCGAGGGCGCGGTCCAGTATCCTGTCCAGCTCGTCCACCTCGAGCCGCGCGCCGTCGGCCGGCATGGGCTCGCCAGTCCTAAAGGCGCGCTCGGCCATCAGGGAGAGCGCCGTGGCGGGAGTCTTCAGCGCGTGAACCTCCGCCAGGAAGGCGTCGAGCTCGGACCGGGCGCTCGCCTCTCGAAGGGCGAGCTCGCGGGCGGCCGCTGCGCGCGTCGCGGCGAGGAGCTCGCGCCAGCTCTCGTCGGAAGCCAGTCGCGCGGGCGGCAACCCCGCCTCGAGGGGCCGCTCGATGGCGGCGGCGAGCTCGCGACGGGTCCGGGCCCGAGCGAAGGCGATAGCCCCGAGGAAGGCAGCGAGGGAGGCGAGCTCGACCGCGATGACGTAGCCGAGGTTCGACTCCAGGCCGCGATTTGCGCGATCGAGGGCCATCACGGCAACGGCGAATCCCCCCTGGAACAGCAGCGCGAGGGCGGCCGGGAGTAGCTCGCGCGCGGCGCGGAAGACCTTCACTTGAGCCTATAGCCCGCGCCGCGCACCGTCTCGACGATTTCGCCCGCCCCGATCGAGCCGAGGGCGGAACGCAGCCTGGCCACGTTCACATTGAGCGTGTTCTCGTCCACGAAGGCGTCGCCGCTCCAAAGGGCGTCCATGAGCTCGGCCCGCGCCACGACGCGGCCGTCGGCCTCGAGCAGGGCCCGGAGGAGGGTCGCTTCGTGGGCGGTGAGGCGCGCCCTCGCCCCGTCGCGGCTCGCCTCGCAGCGCTCGCGGTCCAGGATGAGCCCGTCCCGCTCGATGAGGGCCGATGGTTCGGGCGCCCAGGAATAGGCCCTCCGCAGGAGGGCGCGGACCTTGGCGACGAGGAGCTCGGTATCGAAGGGCTTCGCGATCCAATCGTCCCCCCCCGCGGCGAGCCCCCGCACGGCGTCGGATGGCTGGGACCGCGCCGTCAGGAAGAGGATCGGGACGCGGGAGACGGCTCGGATCCGCTCGCACCACTCGAAGCCGTCCAGCCTAGGAAGGCCTACGTCCAGTATGACGAGCTGGGGCGACTCGCGAGCGAATTCCGCCGCGACGTCGCCTTCCGGGTCGGCCGCGACCGCGGCGTAGCCCCAGCGGCCGAGGGCCTCGGCGACGAGGCTGCGGATGGCTGGATCGTCCTCGACTAGCATAACCTTTAAATCGGGCACGGGATAATTATACCGCCGCGAAGCGGCGACGGCGATCCCCGGATCCATCCTCTTCAGTTAAGGCAGCTTCGCGATGAAGACCGATTCCGGAGAAGTGCTACTCGCGAACGACCATTTAGTCACGTAGGTCAAGGAGCCGTTCGCCTTGTTGATCGAGAAAAGCTCGACCGTCTTGCCGCTCGAGCAGGCCGCGAGAAGATACTGGCCCGAGTAGTCCACGACTATATGGTTGCAAAAGGCGTCGGTAAAGACATAGCTCACTTGCGCCAAGGTCGCCGGGTAGTAGAGGTTGATCGAGGCGGTAGTGCCCGAGGCGGCGTTGGCCATATAGGCGTAACTGCTCGTCGGATCCACTGCGCAGGAGGTCGGATTCAACCCGGCGCCCAGCGTCCCTATGGGGGTAAGCGCTCCCGTGCTCGTATCGATGGAATACTGGGTGATCGAGATTCCGCCGAAGTTGGCCACGTAAAGGTACTTGCCCGAGGGTGTGATGGCCATTTTGTAGGGAGCGGCCCCTGTGGCATAGGTGCCGATCCACGTGGGCACACCCGTGCTCGTGTTGATCGAATAGGCGCAGATAGTGTTTGCGGCGATATTCGACACATATAGGAATTTGCCCGAAGGCGCGACCACGAGGGCTCGAGGGTTGTTGTCGGTCGCATAGCTTCCGATCCGAGTAAGCGCGCCCGTGCCGTTGTTAATGCTATACGCGAAAAGCCCCGTTGCCCCGGCGTTCCCTTGATTCGTGGCATACAGGAACTGGCTTCCGCTCGCTCCGTTCGGTGAAGCGATGCCGAGGCCCTCCATTAAAAAGCCGATATCGGTGTTGGTGACCAAGCTCGTGAGGTCCCCTGTCGCGGAAGATATTGAATATCCGGCGATACCGCCATTAGTCGCGTTGCCAGAATTCGACTCGTAGACGTATTTCATCGAAGCGTCCTGGGTCGCCATATTGGGGCCCGCGCCGACGATATTTCCCGTCAAGGATCCCAGGGTCCAAGTGCCGGCGACCGCGGTGGAGGCTGAGGCAGCGGGAGTCGAGACGGAGGTGTTTATCATTTTGGCATTGTTGTGATCAAGGATGTACACCGCCTCGTGCACGGGCATGCCGTAGACTTGGCTCGTGGCCGCCGACTCGCCGCCTGAGTTGACGCTCGTGACCAAATAGTAGTAGGTCGTCCAGTTCGTTAGGCCGGAGTCGAAGTAGTAGGCGCTAGTCACGCCGCTTGCGATCTTCGAGAAGCCCGCGCCCGAGGTGGTGGAGCGGTAGACGTTGTAGCCCGTCGCTCCCGTGACCGCGCTCCATGGCAGGTAGACCGTGCCGTTATCCACCATCACCGAGGCCTGAACCGGCGCGGGGTTGGCGCAGAGGGTCATGGAGCTCGCCTGACCAGAGAGAGCGGAATCGCCTGTCGCGTTAACCGCTGCGACGAGGTAGTAGTAGGCCGTGAGAGCGGTGGGGCTCGTGTCCGAATAGGAGGCGGAGCTAGAGCTGTCCAGGAGATTCGAGGGTGAGGCCGTGAATCCGGAAGTGGTCGAGCGGTAGATCTTGTAGCTCGCGGCGCCAGTCGAGGCCGTCCATTTTAGGACAATCGAGCTGATCGAGGCGCCGCTCGCGGAAAAGCCCGTCGGGGCGGCCGGATAGGTCAGGGCGTTTGCCGGGCTCGAGACAGTGGACTCTCCCGCGGCGTTAGTGGCGGTCACGATGAAGTAGTAGTTCGTGCCGGCGGAAAGGCCGCTCACCGTCGTCGAGATACTCGTCAATCCGCTGACCGCCGTGCTTGAGGTAGAGACGCTCGAGCTGGTCGAGTAATAGACTGTATAACCCGAGGCGCCGGTCGAGGCGAGCCAGGAAAGGGCAACAACGCTCGCCGAAGAGGCGGACGCTGTCAGACTGGCCGGGGCGGCGCAGTATGTGCTTGCGCTCGTTACTCCGGAAACCGACGACTCGCCCGTGGCGTTCGTTGCCGAAACGATGAAGTAGTATTTCGCGCCTACGGACAGCCCGCTCACCGTCGTCGAACTGCCCGTCAGGCCGCTGATCGCCGCGCTCGAGGTCGAAACGCCCGAGCTCGTCGAGTAGTAGACCGTATAGCTCGCTGTCCCCGTAGAGGCTGTCCAGCTCAAGGCGATCGAGCTCTCCCCGGCGGGGCTCGCGACTAGCCCAGTCGGGGCCGCGGGATAGGTCAGGGCCTTAGCCGAACTCGAGGCTGACGACTCGCCCGAGGCGTTCGAGGCCGTGACCACGAAGTAGTAGCACGTGCCCGAGGAGAGACCGCTCACCGTGGCCGGGCTGCCCGATAGCCCGCCGAGCTTCGTCGTCGTAGAGCTCGAGACGCTCGAGCTGGTAGAGTAGTAGACCGTGTAGCCCGAAGCTCCCTCCGCGGCCTTCCAGCTCAAGCTGGCCGAGCCCGAGCCTGTCGCGGTCGCGGCAAGCTCGGTCGGGGCGCTCGTCAAGGTAAGGCCGCTCGCGGCGGTCGAGGCCGGAGACTCTCCCGTCGCGTTCACCGCCGTGACCAGGAAATAATAGGTCGTGCTGGCGGAGAGGCCGGAGACCGTGCATCCGGTGGAGCTGGCGGATCCCTGCCCCGAGAGCGAGCCGTCATAGCTGGACGTCGAAAGGCTGGAGCTCGTGCCGTAGTAGACCTTGTAGCTCGACGCTCCGGTGGAAGCGGGCCAAGCGAGGTCCATGGAGCTCGAGGATCGCGCGCTCGCGGTTAGCGAAGCGGGCGCGGCGGGATAGCTGAGGACGTTGACCGGATCGGTGGCGGGGGACTCGAGGCTGCCGTTAAGGGCGGTCATGATAAAATAATAGGTGGTGCCATCCAAGATGCCATTGTCTGCGGCGCTCAGGTTAAAGACATAGCTCGAGCCGCCGATCGTGTTCGTGTAATCGGAGGTCGTGACGGCGGGACTCGTGGAATAGTAGAGCTTGTAGCTGGTGGCGAATTGCGCTACGGCGCCGATCACGCGCAGCTTTCCATAGCCGGGTGCCTTGGCGCTGATCGAGCTCGGCTGTCCGGGCGTGGTCAGGGGAATGGCGGCGGCATAGGCCGAGGGCCCGGACTCCTTACCCGAGGAGTTAATGTCCGTGACGACGAAGTAGAAAGTGGTGCCCGGGGTGAGAGACACCGTGCAGGGACTCGTCGCGTTCTCGATTTTTACGCCGGAGCTCCCCGGCACAGGCTTCGATACCGACGCATAGTAGAGATTGTAGGATTTCGCCCCGCTCACGGGGGACCAAGTCACCGTGACGCTGCTGTCCCCGGCGGAGGCGGAGACGTTCGTCGGGGCGTCGGCTGCCGCTGGCTGCGGCGTCGCCTGGGCTTCCGAAGAGGCCCCCGACTCTCCCGCCGCGTTGACCGTGGTCACAACGAAGTAATACGGCTTATCGTTCTCCAATGGAGAGATGGTGCAGGGACTGCTCACACCCGCGAGTTTCGTGCCACCGACCCCGCTACCGGAAATTTCCGAGTAATAGATATTATAAGTCTGCGCGTTCGTCACGTCGCTCCAAGAAATCATCACCTTGCAGTCGCCGGAGCTCGCCGACACATCTTTCGGCGCATTGGGCAGGCTTACGCCCGTTCCGGTCAGGGTGAAGCTGAATTTCGGGATCGTGACGTCGTCAGTCGCGATGGTCAGGGTCGCGGTCTTGTCGCCCACGGTAGCCGGGCAGAAACCCAAGGAGGCCTCGGCGGCGGCGCCAGGGGCGATGGCCGAGGACAGGGCCTCGCCGGTGAACGTGAAGCAGCCGTCGGCCGTGCCCGTCCCGAGGATCAGGGCGGGCGTCGAGACTATCGAAAGGGTCTTCACGCCCGAATTGGCGATCTTCAGAGTGGCCTGACTCGCCGCGGAGGTCACCGACTGCCCGAAGGAGTAGACTCCGCCCGAGACTACGGCCTTACCGTTCACCGTCACGGAGATCCGCGGCGAGACCGCGACCTCCGCGGCATGCTTAGCGGCATTTACGAGGGAGTTCCCGCAAGAGGAGAGGAGGCCCGGTAGGGCGAAGGCGCAAGCCATGGCGCATAGCGCGCTCGCGCGGCGCAGGCGTCGTTTCAGAACCATGATACATCCCCCTCGTCGGCCTGGGCCGCTCGAAGCCCAGAAGTCCCGGAGCCTGGGCCGCCTTTGGCTATGCCCGGATCGAGCTGACGGGCCTTCTCGCGGGCCCGATCCGCCTCTTCCTGCTTGCCGAGGGCGGCCGCCGCCTTCGCGAGATTGGCGTAAAGCGCCGCCGTGCCGACCCCAGCCTTCTCGGCCCGCAGGTAATAGGAATAGGCGGCGGCGGGATCGGAATTCAAGAAAGCCACGTTGCCGAGATTGATCAAGGCGGTGGCCGAGCCCATCTGGGCCGCGGACTCGAAGTCGCGCCGGGCACCGGCCAGGCGGCCGTACTTGGCCTGGATGACCCCGTGGTCGTTGAGCCAAGCGGCCGAGGCCTTGGCCCCCTCGGGGCGCGGCCCGAGGGCGGCGATCCGCGCCTCGAGCTGGGCGTTCCCGGCCTCCGACGCGTCGGCGAGGAAGATCGGCTGCACCTTGTCGGCAGGGGGCACGGCGACGGAGCTGCCGTCGGCGGGCAGGCCCATGGGGGCGTAGGTGCGCCAGGACTCGTGCATGGGATAGAAGTCGGCCTCGCCCTTGGCCGTGGACCCGCGCCACTCGTCGGCCCCTTTGCGCCATACCGCCATGAAGCCGGAATCGCGCATGGTCGTCTCAATCGGCAGCCATTCCCGGCCCTCGCGCTCGATCAAGAGCCCCGGATCGATGCCCTTGCCCGCGGCCTCGGCGGGGCTCAAGCCCAGGTCGACGGCGATGAAGATGTGCCCGGGTATGGTCACGAAGGCGGTCTCCACGCCGGCCGCCTCGAGGCAGGACGCGTAGAGGACCGAGAGGTCGGCGCAGTCGCCCGACTTGAAGGCGAGGGTCTGGCGCGGGAACTTAAGGGTGTCCACGACCTCGGGGTCGACGACAGCCTGCTCGAAGGGCCTCGTGGTGCTGAGCATGTAGCCGAGACCGAAGGCGCGCAGGCCGGCGTGCACGGCGATGGCGGTCTGCAGGTTCTTGCCGAGCTCGGCATTGCGCTTGTCCTTCACCGCCGCCATGAAGCCGCCGGAAAGCGAGAGGACCCAGGGGTCCTTGTCGGAGACGAAGGACGCGGCCTTGCGATTGTCGCTCCAGGTCAGGGCGGCGCGGTCGTAGACGAGGAGGGTCGAGCTCCGGGACTGGGGCGCGTCGGATCCGAAGTCGACGAGCACCTCGGCGGCGGCCTTGGTAGCCTCGGTCACGTCGAGGATCTTGTCGTTGAACACGCCGTAGAGCGGCACTTCGACGCTCGCGCCTGGCTCGAGCCGAGCCACGACGCCGCACTCCTTCGGAGCGTCCATGTACTGCCTTACGAGGAAGCTCACCTTCACGCCCTCGAGGGCCGAAGACCCGCGGTTCCGGATCTTGACCGAGCCGAGGGGCTGCCGATCGTAGAAGGAGCGTAGGACCGGAAACACGCTCTTGAGGCCTATCTCGAGGATCTCGATGGGCGGTGCCCCCGGGCGCGCGCTATGGGCCGGCAGGGCGTAACTGAGGCCGAGGGACGAACCCAGGCCTGCGTAGAGGAGCCCATGGTAGCTGCCCACGAGATCAAGGCTGGCGGTCAGGGCCGGGCCGAGACGGGCTCGGAGCCCTCCGCCCAGCCGGGCCAGGAAAAGGGGCGCGGACTCGCCCGAGGATAGGGAGCCGTATGAGCAGCCCGCCTCGGCGAAAGCCCCGAGCCCGAATACCTTGCCGAGGGGAAGCTTATAGCCAAGGCCGGCGAAGGCCGCCGCCTCGCCGAAGGATCCGGGCACGGACACTCCCTCGTACGAGGCGAGATCGCCCTGGGTATAAGCGGCGCCCAGCCTGAGGGACAACGGGCTGGAAGGCGCCAGGGAATATTCGAGACCGAAGCCGCCGCCCCAGGCAAGATCGAAACGTGAGGATCCGGTGAAGTCGCCCGTCTCGAGGGGGATGCATATGGAAGGCGATACTGAGAGGGACCAGGGCGAGCGCCCTTCGGCATTCGCCGTCGCGGCAAAAAGGCACAGCGCAAAGCACACAATGCGCGGCGGCGACACATTACTCATCCCTTCCTCCCAGACACCATAATCGTCGCACAACACTATATGACCGGGAGGATTTGGCGCAAGACAACGGCGGGTGGTTTTTGGGTAGGCCGCAGGAGAGACTAGCGAAAGATCCCGCCCTCGAGCTCCGCCACCCGCGAGTAGAGCAGCTTGAGCTCGTCGGCCCGCGCCTTTGGGCAGACCAGTGTGGCGTCCTTCGTGTGAACGATCACCAGGTCCTCGCAGCCAAGGCAGGCGACGAGGTGACCCGCCTCGGTCGACACCGCGACATTGCCCGAGCTCTCGACCAGGGCCGTCTCGCCCAAGCATGAGTTGCCTGCGGCGTCCGCGGACAGGAGCTCGGCGAAGGCGGGCCAGGAGCCGATATCCCGCCACTCTAGAGCAAGGGGCAGGGCGGCTATGGCGACCTCGGGGTCCTTGGAGGCCGGCTCCATCACTCCGTAGTCGACGCTGATTTTCTTGAGCGTCGGGTAGCCCGAGGCGAGGGCCTCGGCGTAACCCTGCCCGCCGGCCGCTAACGAAATGCGCGACACCGAGGCGGCGAGTTCGCCCTCGTAACGCGCGCAGAGCTCGAGGAAGCGGGAGGCGCGCCAAATGAACATGCCGGAGTTCCACAGGTAGCGACCGGGTCCGGCCGCTACGAAGGCGGCGGCGCTCGCGGCGTCGGGCTTCTCGCGGAAGCGGACTACCCGCCGCGCCGCGAGCCCCAGCTCCTCCCCGAGCTCGAGATAGCCGAAGCCGGTGGAGGGCCGGTCCGGCTCCACGCCAAAGGTGACGAGGAGATCGGGCCGCGACTCGACCAGGGAATAGGCCCGGTCGACCAGGGCGCGAAATTCGGCCTCGGGCTTGATGACGTGGTCGGAGGTGAACACGGCCACGATCGCCTCGGGGTCCTCCCGCGCGATGAGGGCGCAGGAGAAGGCGATCGCGGCGAGGCTGTCCCGGCCCTCGGGCTCGCCGATATAGCGGCCGAGACCCCGGCCCGAGGGCGCCGCGAGGCCGGGGACGCGGGAGATCGAGGCCGCGCGATGCCGCTCGGCCCCGCAGACGAAGCGCCGCGGCTCGGGCACGAGGCCCTCGAGGCGCTCGTAGGCCTCCGCCAGGAGGGAGCGGCCCTCGGACCCCGGGCCCGGGCCGAGGCCCGCGATGGGCGCGAGCTGCTTGGGCAGGGCTGCGCGGGAAAGGGGCCAGAGCCTCGTGCCGGAGCCTCCGGCCAATATCAGAGCGTACCGCATGCTGCCTCCATGACATATTCTGAGAATTCAACACGGAGATCACGGAGGAAGAAAAAAGAGGGAGTAAGCGCACGTGGCAAGGAAGGGAAAATGAGTGAATAAAGCAAATCGGAAACCCGGTCCCCAATTTCCTTATTCCCTATTTTCCGCTCTTCTCCGTGCTCTCCCCAGCTCCGTGTATTCTTTTCGCCCAACCGCATCCTATCAATATCCCCGCAAGGACGTGCTGCTCCTGCGGGGCAAGCCTTCCTTCGGGGTCCGCTTGAGGACGATATACTCTATGCCCTGCTCCTCGCAATAGCGCCGCTTCTCGGCCTTGTCGCCGTCCTCGTTCACCACGTAGCGGTCGATGCCGAGGGCCTTGATCTCGGGCTCCGCGTCGAGCCAGCCCGAGCCCGTAGCCACGAGGCAGCGCGCCACGGCGCGGAAGGATCCGACGACGTAGCGCCGCTCGTCCTGCGTGAAGAGAGGATGGCCCTCGCCCTTGAGGAAGCGCACGTTCGCGTCCGAGCCAATCACGACGTTGAGCTCGCCGTACTCCGAGGCCTCCTCGAAGAATCGGAGGTGCCCGGTATGGAGCCAGTCGTAGCAGCCGGTCACGATGACCCGCTTGGCGCCGGCGGCCCGGGGCGCGTCGATCGGCGGCGCATCGTAGGGAAAGCCGGCCAGGTCGAGGCGGGCGGGATCGACGAGCTCGATGCCCGCCGCGGCGGGGTCCGCGGGTGCTTCCTCGACCTTGTCCACGAAGCGGAGGGCCTCAAAGTAGTACTTTCGCTCGGCCAGGCTCATCTTGGGCGGCTTACCCGTCGCGCGCTCGAAGGCCTCGTCGCCCTGCAGCAGGACGGTCAGGGCCCCCAGCCTCGAGGCCTCGTGGAGGATGCGCAGCTCGGGGGAGCGCGGGTTGTCGAAGGCGCCGTAGACGTGGACCCGTTTCATGCCCAGGCCTCCCCGGCGATCCGCGACTTCGATCGCCTAACGCGGAAACCGATGGAGCCCGGCACGGGCCGGTCGGTCGCGACGAAGAGGTAGCCCCCGCCGCAGCCCGAGTACATCGCCCCGCCGTAGGCCTCGCGGTAGTAGTCCAGCATGGCCATGAGGTCGACCTGCACGACGGGATGCCGCAAGGTGGCCGGCAGCAGGGCCTCCCAGGCGAGCATGCATTCGCGCATCGAGGACTGGAGGGCGCCCAGGTCGCGCATCGCGATGGCGTCGTAGCAATCGCGGCCGGACTCGCCCAGGCGCTTCACCCAGCCGGGCTCGATGTTCTTGGTCAGCAGCGGCGAATAGCCCGAGGGCCTCTGCGCGACGGGCACTATCTTGAGCACGCGCTCGAGCCAGGCTATCGACGCGGGGTCCTCGCTGGACTCGATCCTGACGGGGAAGACGCCGCCCTCGCTGGTGGCGTCGAAGTCCATGCGGGTGATGCCGGGGTAGACCAGGCCGACCATGTCCTGGGCGCCCGAGGGATCGTCCTTGCCGCGGTTCTCCTCGGCGTAGAGCTCGCGCACCAGGTCGGCCGGCGGCCGGTCGGGAAGGCGCGTTCCCCAGAGACGGGCGGCGACCTTGCGCGTGCTCGTAGCCATGCCGGAGTAGTCCATGAAGCGGAAGTCGGGCTCGACGGCCACGACGGTCATGGAGCCCGGGGGAGAGGGATTGCGCTCGGACACGAAGGGCTGGTCGATCCAGCCCCCGCAGAGGGCGAGCCTATATGGTATTCCGCCGATCACCTCGGCTATGTCGTTCATCGTGCTACTCCTAGGAAAATACAGGCGACGAGAGGAGGGACACGGAGAGCACGGAGTCATCGGAGCCCACGGAGAAGAGAATAAAAAAGAGGGGGAATAAATAGGAAAAACATACGCCACCTATCTATTCCCTCATCCCTAATTTGTCTTCTTCCCTGATCTCCGTGCTCTCTGTTATCTCCGTGTCCTCTTCTCGTTCAGCCGCCTGGTCGTCAGTCCACTACGCGCTTGCCAGCGGCACGGGCGGCGCGCTGGGTCTCGATCCAGCGATAGGTCTTCTCGAGGCCGACCTTGAAGGGCGTCGAGGGCTCCCACTTGAGGACCTGCTTGATGAAGGTGTTGTCGGAATTGCGGCCCGCGACGCCCTTGGGGGCGGTCGGGTCGTAGGTCCGCTTCAGCTTCACGCCGCCTATCTCCTCGGCGAGGCTGACGAGGTGGTTGATCTCGATGAGCTCCGAGGAGCCGAGGTTGATGGGCGTGGCCACAAGCTCGTCGCAGTGGGTGATCTTGTCGATGCCCTGCACGCAGTCGTCGATGTACATGAAGGACCGGGTCTGGGTGCCGTCGCCCCAGATGTCGATGGTGCCGGTCTTGCCCTCGATGGCTTCCTGGACCTTGCGCGCGATGGCGGCGGGCGCCTTCTCGCGGCCGCCCATCCAGGTGCCGAAGGGGCCGTAGACGTTGTGGAAGCGGGCGATGAAGGTGGCCATGCCGCGCTCGGCCCAGTACTCCTGGCAGAACATCTCGGAAAGCAGCTTCTCCCAGCCGTAACCGCGCTCGGACATGGCGGGGTAGGCGTCGCTCTCCTTGAGGGCGCGCACGTGCGGGTCCTTCTGGAGGTCGGTGTTGTAGGCGCAGGCCGACGAGGAGTAGAAGTAGCGCTTGGCTCCGGCGCGCCAGGCCGCGTCGACCATGTGCGTGTTGATCAGGATCGAGCGGAGGCAGTCGACGCGGTGGGTCTCGATGAAGCCCATGCCGCCCATGTCCGCGGCGAGGTTGTAGACCTCGGTGGCGCCCTGGACGGCGCGGCGGCAATTCTCCTCGATGGAAAGGTCGAGGCAGAGGTTCTCGACGCCGGGGACGGTCTGGTACCACTCGTAGATCGGCTTCTTGTCGATGGCGCGTATGCGCTTGAAGCCCTTCTTCGAGAAATAGGCCGCCAGGTTGCCGGCGATGAAGCCGCCGGCGCCGGCGATGACGATGAGGTCGTCCTTACCCGCGGACGGAATCGGCTCTTTAGCTTTCGGGAATTCGTAGGCCATAAAATCCTCCTTAGTGCGTCGAAGCTTGTTGCCATTGAGCGGGGGGGCCACCTTTAGAAAAGCTTGCCCACCCCGCGCCCCCCTATCCAAATAGGCGTTCCAACAAGCTTCGATGAACCATACACAGAGGATAGTCCAACCCTTCGTCTTGCGCCATACTCATTATGCGTGTAATGTATATCGAAATGCGCAAGATCGCCCTTTGCATGGAGCTCTCGGACTTTTACGAGCATGGCATAGCCCGAGGCCTCGTCCGCTATGCCAAGGCCAAGCCCGACTGGCGTATCTACGGCTACGGATGGATGTTCCGCTCCTTAACCGATATCGAGAAATGGGAAGGCGACGGCATCATCGCGCGGGTCGAGGACTCAGGCACGGCCGACAAGCTCGCGGGCCTGGGCCTGCCGGTCGTCGATGTCGCCGGCGCCTATGTCCGTTCGCATTTCCGCAGCGTCGCCAACGACGACTTCCTAACGGGATACCAGGCGGCCATCCATCTCCTGGGCTGCGGCTTCGCGCGCTTCGCCTTCCTCGGCGTGTCGGGCACGAAGTGGTCGAATCTGCGCAAGGAAGGCTTCGAGCGCGCCCTCGAGCAACACGGGCTCGAGTCGGCGGGTGACAGTCGCCACGAGGCCGCCTGGCCCGCCTTCGAGCGCTCGCTCGCCTGGTGGGAAGGAGGGCGCGACGATCAAGGCGAGCTCGCGGCCTTCCTCGGCGGGCTCGCGGCGCCGACAGCCCTCTTCGCCTGCAACGACACGACGGGGCTTCGCGCAACCGAGCTGGCAGGCGCTTCTGGCCTCTCCGTCCCCGAGTCCTTGGCCATCCTCGGCGTGGACAATGAGGACATTCTCTGCGAGCTCGCCTCGCCCAGCCTCTCGAGCATCCAGCTCGACTGCGAGGCCATCGGCTACCGGGCGGCCGCCGCCCTCGACGCGATCCTCGAAGGCGGCCCCGACGGGGGGCCCGAGGGCGGCGGATTATCCGAGGGCGCGAGCATCGCCGTACCGCCCAAGGAAGTGGTCGAGCGCGAATCGACGAGGATCTTCGCCTGCGAGGACGCCCTCGTAGCCAAGGCGGCCACCTTCATCCGAGCCCACGCCCACGAGGGCATAGACGTATCGGACATCCTCTCCGTCGTCTCGGCCTCGAGACGCTCCCTCGAGATACGCTTCCGGGCCGCGATGGGCAGGAGCCTCCATGAGGAGATAATCCGGGTCAAGCTCGCTCGAGCCAAGCGCCTCCTCCGGGAAAGCGAGGCCACCATCGACCGCATCGCCGAGGATTCGGGCTTCGGCAACCTCGGCCGATTCCATACCGCGTTTCGCGAAGCCGAGGGTCTGTCCCCCAACGAGTGGAGGCGGCGATTCAGAAGCGAAGGCCCCGGCTGATATTTCAGCACTGTAGCTTACGTATAACTACTCACCGGTGTTGCATTTTTATGCAGTTTCTTGATATGACTACTGCCCAATAGACTTAATCGAAGATTTCGCATAATAAGGCGTATACGACTATTCGGAGGCAGCATGGGAAAGAGCCTGACGCGAAAGATCCTCGAGTCCCATATCGTCGAGGGCGAGTGGAAGGCGGGGACGGAGATCGGCATCCGCATCGACCAGACGCTGACACAGGACGCCACGGGGACTATGGCCTATCTCCAATTCGAGGCCATGGGCATCCGCGCGCTCGCATCCGATCTCTCGGTCAGCTATATCGACCACAACACCTTGCAGATGGGCTTCGAGAACGCCGACGACCACCGCTACCTCCTGTCGGTCGCGCGCAAGTACGGCATCGTCATGTCCAGGGCCGGGAACGGCATCTGCCACCAGGTGCACCTCGAGCGCTTCGGGAAGCCGGGCGCGACCCTGCTGGGCTCCGACAGCCACACGCCGACGGGCGGCGGGATCGGCATGGCCGCCATCGGCGCGGGAGGACTCGACGTCGCGCTGGCCATGGGCGGCGCGCCCTTCTTCCTTCCCTGCCCCGAGGTCGTTCGCATAACGCTCAAAGGCCGGCTCGGGCCCTGGGTCTCGGCCAAGGACGCCGTGCTCAAGGTCCTCGAGAAATTCGGCACCAAGGGCAACGTTGGGCGGATATTCGAGTACACCGGCCCCGGCCTCGCCTCCCTCTCCGTGCCCGAGCGGGCGACGATCGCCAATATGGGCGCCGAGTGCGGGGTCACGACCTCCATCTTCCCGAGCGACGAGGCCACGCGCGGCTTCCTGCGCGCCCAGGGCCGGGAAGGCGACTGGGCCCCCCTCGACGCCGATCCCGACGCCGCGTACGACCTGGAGGCCGAGATCGACCTGTCCGCCCTGGAGCCCCTGGCCGCCCGCCCCCACTCCCCGGGAAACGTCAGCGCGGTGAAGGACCTCTCGGGCATCAAGGTGGACCAGGTCTGCGTCGGCAGCTGCACGAATTCTTCATACAAAGACTTGGCCACCGTCGCCCTCATGCTCCGGGGCCGCGTGGTCCCCGCCGATGTCAGCCTCGTGGTGACGCCGGGCTCGCGGCAGGTCCTGCTGAACATCGAGCGCGACGGCTATCTCGCCGACATCATCGCGGCCGGGGCGCGCATCGTCGAGCCCTCCTGCTCCTTCTGCATCGGCAACGGCCAGGCGCCCGCGAGCGGCGCGGTGTCCCTGCGCAGCTCGAACCGCAACTTCGAGGGCCGCTCGGGCACGGCCGACGCCCAAGTCTACCTCGTGAGCCCCGAGACCGCGATCGCCTCGGCCCTGCTCGGCCGCATCGCGGGCGGAAGCGAGCTCGAGGCCGAACTCGGCGTGAAGCCGCCGCGGCCGGAGCTGCCGGAGTCCTACCTGACCGACGACCGCATGATCATCGCGCCCCTGCCGGTCCCTGAGCGCGAGGCGGTCGAGATCGTCCGCGGCCCCAACATCGGCGGACCGCCATCGGTGGCCGCGGTTCCGGAGAGCCTCTCCGGCAGGGCGGCGATCAAGGTCGGGGACAAGATCACCACCGACCACATCATGCCCGCCGGGGCGCGATTGAAGTACCGCAGCAACATCCAGGCCTACTCGGCCTTCGTCTTCGAGGGCGTCGACCCGCTCTTCGCCGCCAGGGCCGCGGCCCTGCGCGACTCAGGTTCGCATAACGTGATCGTGGCCGGCCTCTCCTACGGCCAGGGCTCCTCGCGCGAGCACGCGGCCATCTGCCCCGCCGCCCTCGGCGTCCGGGCGGTCATAGCCAAGTCCTTCGAACGCATGCACAAGGCCAACCTCGTGAACTTCGGGGTCCTGCCCCTGAGCTTCGCTAGGGAATCCGACTACGACCTGGTCGACCAGGGCGACGAGCTGGAGATCAGGGGCCTCCGCGAGGCCGTGGCCTCGGGGAAGACGGAGCTGCTGGTCCGCGACGCGACCAAGGGCATCGATTTCACGGTCCTCTGCGAGCTCAGCGAGCGGCAGAGGCGGATCGCGACGGCCGGCGGCGCCCTGGCCGCGGCGGCCGCGGCAGCCAAGGGGAGGAAGTAAATGAAGATCGCGGTAAAGACGCCCATAGCCGAGCTCGACGGCGACGAGATGACGCGGGTCATCTGGTCGATGATCAAGGACAAGCTCATACTGCCCCACCTGGACGTGAAGCTCGAGTACTACGACCTCGGCGTCAAGGAGCGCGACCGCACGGACGATGCGGTGACCCTGGCCGCGGCCGAGGCCATAGGCCGGCTGGGCGTCGGCGTGAAGTGCGCGACCATAACTCCGGACGCGGACCGCGTGGGCGAGTACTCCCTCAAGAAGGCCTGGCCCTCGCCCAACGGCACGCTGCGGGGCATCCTCGACGGGACCGTCTTCCGCAAGCCCATCCTGGTGAAGAACATCAAGCCGGCCGTGAGGTCCTGGGTCAAGCCGATCGTGATCGGCCGCCACGCCTACGGCGACCTGTACAAGGCCGTCGACTTCGCCGTGCCCGGGGCGGGCCTCGCCGAGCTGGTATACACGCCGAAGGGCGGCGGCGAGGCGAGCCGCGTCAAGATCCACGAATTCTCCGGCCCCGGCGTGGTCCAGGGCATGCACAACACCGACGCCTCGATCGAGTCCTTCGCCAAGGCCTGTTTCGCCTACGCGCTGTCGGAAAAGACGGACCTCTGGTTCGCCGCGAAGGACACGATCAGCAAGACCTACCACGCCCGTTTCAAGGACATCTTCACCGAAGCCGCGGCCGCCCGAGGCGACGCGTTGCGCGAAGCCGGTATAGCCTACCGCTACATGCTCATCGACGACGCCGTCGCCCAGGTGATGAAGCACCCGGGCGGCATGCTCTGGGCCTGCACGAACTACGACGGCGACGTCTTCTCGGACATGATAGCCTCGGGCTTCGGGTCCCTCGGCATGATGAGCTCGGTCCTCGTGTCCCCCGATGGGGCCTTTGAGTACGAGGCGGCGCACGGCACGGTCAGGCGCCACTACTACGAGCACCTGAAGGGCAACCCGACGAGCACGAATTCGGTCGCCTCGATCTTCGCCTGGTCCGGGGCCCTGCGCAAGCGCGGCGAGCTCGACGCGACCCCCGAGGTGACGCGCTTCGCCGACGAGCTCGAGGCCGCCGTCATCGGGATCATAGAGAGGGGTATCGTGACCAAGGACCTCGTCGCCCTCGTCGAGCCCAGGCCAGCGGGCTACGAGAGCACCGAGGGCTTCATCGACGAGGTCGCGGCCTCCCTGGGCCGGCGGCTCGCGGGAGCCTAGCGATCGAAGCAATAAGGGGGGTAAGGCCATGCCCAAGGACAGTCTCACCGTAGTCGACAACCGCACCGGGCTCACGTACGAGCTGCCCTTGACGGAGGGCACGATCAAGGCCGCCGACCTGCGCAGGATCCGCTGCGGGGAAGGCGACGGAGGACTCCTGTCCTACGACCCGGGCCTCGCGAACACGGCCTCGACCAAGAGCGCCATCACCTTCGTCGACGGAGAGAAGGGGATCCTGCGCTACCGGGGCTACCCGATCGAGGCCCTCGCCGAGAAGGCCAATTACCTCGAGACCGCCTACCTCATCATCTACGGGCGCCTGCCCACGGCGCCCCAGCTCGCCGCCTGGGAAGAGGACATCCGCTACCACTCGATGATCCACACGAACATCCAGAACCTCATCGAGACCTTCCGCTACGACGCGCACCCGATGAGCCTCTTCATCAGCTCGATCGCCTCGCTCGCGACCCTCTATCCGGATTCGCGCAACGTGACCGACCCGGAGAACCGGAGGCTCCAGGTGGCGCGCATCGTGGCCAAGGTCCCGACCATCGCCGCCTCCGCCTACCGCCACAACCAAGGCTGGCCGGCCAACCGCTCGGACGACAGCCTCTCCTACGTCGGCAACTTCCTCAACATGATGTTCAAGATGACCGAGGTGAAGTACGAGCCCAACCCCGTCCTCGAGCGGGCCCTCAACCTGCTCTTCGTGCTCCACGCCGACCATGAGCAGAACTGCAGCACGACGACGATGCGCATCATAGGCTCGGCCCAGGGCGATCCCTACTCGGCCCTGGCGGGGGCGGCCGCCGCCCTCTACGGGCCCCTGCACGGCGCCGCGAACGAGGCCGTCCTGTCCCAGCTCGAGCAGATCGGCACGCCCGAGCGCGTGCCGGCCTTCATCGAGCGGGTGAAGAAGGGCGAGTGCCGCCTGATGGGCTTCGGGCATCGCGTGTACAAGAACTACGACCCGCGCTGCCGCATCATCAAGAAGACGGCCGAGGGGGTGTTCCGCGTCACCGGCCGCAAC
>DBTW01000129.1:24647-36547 GCA_002307245.1 Spirochaetaceae bacterium UBA1306
GGCCGCAACGTGCTCCTCGAGGTCGCCCTCGAGCTCGAGCGCATCGCCCTCGAGGACGACTACTTCGTCTCTCGCAGGCTCTATCCCAACGTCGACTTCTACTCGGGCCTCATCTACCGCGCGATGAAGCTCCCGGCCACACTCTTCACGGTGATGTTCGCCGTGCCCAGGACCAGCGGCTGGCTCGCCCACTGGCTCGAGGCCTTCGACGACCCGGAACAGAAGCTCATGCGCCCGAGGCAGATCTACACCGGCTCCGACGAACGAGGGTACGTCACAGTCAGGGCCAGATAGACTTCCGGGCCGGGCGAGCTAGCCGGCAGCCCGTGGCGGACGGTATCCTTTACGCGGAAGGAGCCCCAACATGGACGAAAAGAAGGTAGACGGCGCAAAGCGCCTCGCCATCCAGCTGATTGTCATATTCGGCATCATCTCGCTCTTCAGCGACGCCGTCTACGAGGGGGCCCGCAGCGTCAACGGCCCCTACCTGAAGACCCTCGGGGCAAACGCCGCCATGGTCGGCCTGGTCGCGGGCCTGGCCGAGATGCTCGGCTACGTCATGCGCCTCGTCACCGGAACCTGGGCCGACAAGTCAAAGGCCTACTGGGTCTTCACGATCGTCGGCTACGGCACCCTCGTCACGGTGCCCCTCCTGGCCCTCGCCGGCACCTGGCAGACAGTCGCCATCCTCATCGTGCTCGAGCGCGTCGGCAAGGCCATACGGTCGCCGGCCAAAGACACCATACTCTCCACGGCGACCAGGCGCGTGGGCACGGGCTTCGGCTTCGGATTGCACGAGGCCATGGACCAGACCGGCGCCATACTCGGTCCCCTGCTCTTCGCCGCCGTCTTTGCCTTCTCCGGCCGGGCCGACGCGACGGTCGCGCAGTACCAAGCCGCCTATAGGTGGCTTTGGCTGCCCTTCGGCGTCCTCATGGTCATCCTATTCATAGCCTTCATACGAGTTCCCGACCCCGAGAAGCTCGAGCCCATCGTCCCCAAGGCGCGGGAGGAGGATAGGCTCACCAAGACTTTCTGGCTCTACGTGGCCTTCACCTTCGTGACAACCCTCGGCTTCGCGAGCTGGGCGATCCTGGGCTTCCATTTCAAGTCGAAGGGCATCCTCTCGGACGCGGAGATCCCGCTCTTCTACGCGATCGCGATGGGGGTCGACGGCCTGGTCGCCCTCCTCGTCGGCATCGGCTACGACAAGCTGAAGAAGCGCAAAGGCGGCGAGAAGGGAGGCCTCGCCCTCCTCGTGATAATCCCCTTCTTCTCGATCCTGATCCCCATCCTCGGCTTCTCGTCGTCCAAGGCCCTCGCGATAGCCGCGGCCGTCGTGTGGGGCGTCGTGATGGGCACGCACGAGACCATCATGAAGAGCGCGATAGCCGACATCACGCCTCTGAAGAAGCGCGGCACGGGCTACGGCATATTCAACACGGCCTACGGCCTCGCCGTCTTCGCCGGGAGCTCGCTCATGGGCCTGCTCTACGACGCCTCGCTCGCCTGGGTGATCGGACTTTCAGTGGCGGTGGAGATCGCCGCGCTGGCGGTATTCCTTTTCCTGCGACGCGAGGCGCTGGGCCCTTCTCGCGCAACATAACCCGCGAGCGGATACCTCCCTGGCGGGAGGTCCGGGCGGCGGCACGATGCTCGCCGCCCTTTTTTTCAACTCATGGCATCTGTATCCAATAGTTCACCACAAGGAAAGTCTCCGATACCGTACTGTTGGTGATAGTACAGGGGTAGTAGAAAAGTCCCCAATAGTATTCCAGGTCAGAACTGGCCTCAGCCGGAAGGTTCCCCACGGTCCCGGACACGATCGTGCCGGTCCCCGTCGAGAGCGTGTTCTCGTTCTCGTAGCTCAAGGTCGTTTCGTCCTCGCAGATGAGCTTGCTGGTCGGGCTGCCTCCCTCGAAGGAAAAGTCCAAGCCCAGGCCCACGGATACGTTGAAGGTATCCTCGTTATCGTCGTTTACCGCGATCTCTATATTTGTCGAGCCGGCCCCTCTGCCGACCGATACGGTGGTATTCGAGCGGGTCGTGTTTCCATTGAGGAGCGTGTTGCTCAGGGCCAGGTTCGGGTATGTTGATATATCCCCGATCGTGTGGTGAAGCACGCTCTGGTCGATATCAGGATAGCCCTCATTCGCGGCGTTGAACTGGGCGACTGGCACCGTCTCCACCTGGCTCTTGCGCGGCACGTTGATCGTGACGATCGAGCCGATGACTGCGGTATCGGGCCCGCTGACGACCTTGTATTTATAGATGTCGTAGGGCGTCGCGGTGAAAATGACCTTGTCTTCGCCCGAGGCGCAGTTGTAGGTGAAGGTCTGCGTGACCTCGTGCGAAGTCGAATGGCTATACGTGAAGGCCGTCTCGAGGGAGCCCGAGAGCGACGCGCTCGCGATTTCAGTGCCTCCTTTATAGCCAATGCTGAACTTGTTGCTGATCCCCACCGAGTTCGTCGAGGAGCTACCAGTCGTGGTAGAGAAGCCGAGGCTTGTCTGGCCGTCGGCCTGGCCCTTGCCCTCGCGGTAGGGCGGCGAGCAGAGGACGCCGATGATCTCGATGTCACCGTAGACCAGCTCGCGTCCCGAAAACTGAAGGAGGGGGCTGTCCTCGTCCAGGTCGGCCGGCTGGGCGATGACGAGATTGCGCGACCCGCCACCCGTGATGTCCTTCTTGTCGATTGATGCGCCGCTCGAGTTAAGGCCGTGGATGCTCAAGCGCGAGTCCGAGCCATCGATGACGAGGAGCGCGTCGTCTTTGTAATCGCCATCGAAGTCGCCACCGTAGACAGTGATCTCGTTGCCAGGCACGGCGGCCGCGGTCACGAGGGTCCCGAGGGAGGCCCCGTCGGGGAAGGAGTACACGCCCTGGACGGTGGCTATCTCCTTCGTGTTATCGCCGTCGAAGTCTAAAAGCGCGACAAAGCCCTTGCACATCCAAGGCCCGCCTTCCGAGGTTGTGGTGAAAGTCGGGGTAATGACGAATTTCGCGACCGCGTCGTCCAGAACGGTCACGGTCGTATTCTCGTCAGAGCTGTTCTGTTTGATCCCATCGATAACGATCTCGTCGTAGCCGTCGCCATCGACATCTCCGGACTGCATGCAGAAGGCGGCGTAGGTGATCAACGAGCCTCCGACGGTCGCCGACAGGCTCTGGTTCGTACAGTCAGAGAAAGGCTTATCCAGGCTCTCGTCATAGATCGTGAGGCGGCCGAGGCCGGCGTAGGTATTGGCGGTGTCGTAGTTGGCCACTGCGAACTCTTCCTGGGGGTCGGCGTCGTAGTTGCCCGCGGTCACGGTGACGACGCTCGTCTTGCTGTAATCGACTTCATCGAGGACGGTGAAGCTCTTCGCCTTGTCGTCGAGTATGTAGAAATTATTGAGGCCAAGGAGGATCTCGTCGTAGCCGTCCCCGTCGACGTCGCAGGCCGCGAGGTCGGGCGTGATGTGATAGAAGCGCCCGTCCCCGGGCGGGGTGAAGGTCACGCCGCTCAGAGCCAGGGGCGTCGAGGCGCTGTAGACGCCTCCCTTGCAGTCGTAGACGATGAGGTATACCTTGCCATCGGATGGTAGGTAATAGATCACGACTACTTCATCACGCCCATCGCCGTCCACGTCCGCGGCGCAGCTTGCCTTGTATAGGGCCGTGGCCCAGGCGTCGTCGCCGGAAGCGCTGAACTTCGTGACGTACGCAGCGACTCCGTCGTCGAGGATAAAGGCGTTTTTCCCGGAAACATAGCCGAAGTCGCCGACGAAGATCTCCTTGAGCGGGTTCACCGTCTTGTAGGCCGAGCCGAGCGGGTTAAAATCGCTCGCGACCGTGTTGCCGGAGGCATCGGTCGGATTGCTCGTATCGATCGTGACCCCCAGATTCGTGAGCGCTTTCTCGTGTTCCGCCTTGGTAGTCGGCACGCTGTCATAATCGTAAGCCGAGCTCCCCGAGCCACCGCCAGAGCTCCCCGAAGAGCATCCGCCGAGCGCCACCAAGGCCATCGCGACGGCGATCGAGATTGTCATTCTGTTCATTGAATCCCTCCATCCTTGCCAAGGGAATGTAGGGCGGGAGGCCTTGGATTCCATCCACCAAAGTGTAGATTTTCAAGAAGGAGGCAGCTGAGGCCCCTTCGCCGTCACCTGCCCCGGACTGCGGAAGAGGCGCTCGAGCTCAAGCCTCGTCCTGACACCTGCCTTTTGGTAGATATGCACCACGTGGCTCCGGACAGTGCCAGGCGAGATGAACAGCCGTTCGGCCATTTCCTTGTAGCTCAAGCACTGAAGAAGAAGGGGCAGGACCTCGAGCTCTCGCCTCGTGAAGCCTCGTCCTTCGAGGAATGCCGGATCGATATGCGGGAAAGCTTGCCTATCCGGCTCGAGGATCTCGAGGACGGCGGCGACGACCAGGGTCAGGCTCATGACGATGAGGAAAGCGGGCAGTAAGCTGAGATCGCGGGGAGGCCTAAAGCCGAGGGGGAGGACCCAGCCGAAAAAATCCAAGAGGGTGAAGGCGGGAAGCATGGCCAGGGCTACGATGCTCAGCGCGAAGAGGGCGCGGCGATAGTGAATCAGACTCCCGCCTCGCCCCTTTAACGCGGCGCTACGTAGATTAGTGACGGAAAAGAAGAGGATGGCGAGGAAAAGAAGGATGTAGGTCGCGGTATAGAGCGGCATAAAGTATGCCGACGCGGAGATAAGGCCCAGGCCGGGGAGATTCACGGCGCAGAAATGGAGGAGCAGGAGCAATCCGAGTATGATGGCCGCGATGCCGAAGCCCCCTTCGATCCGGCGCATGGACGGCGTGGAAGCCCTCGGCGCCCCGGCACGCGGGATAAAATAGCCGAGGCCGCAGCAGAGGATATTGATGCAATACCAGAGTACCGAACGCGCCGGAGGATCGACGCGCAAGATCGAGAAATAAAGATCCACGGAGAGCACGACGGCGATAAGGGTCGCGAGGAGATTCGCCATGAGGTAACCGAGCAACTTCGGGCTGCGGGTCTTGAGGTAGAGGACAAGAACAAAGGCCTCGGCCAGAATTCCGAAGGCAACCGAGACCACATCGTAGAGAAAAATCCAGCCATGCATGCTCTTTGGGGACCAGGATAGCCCCCATTGGGCAAAGTGTCAATTTTCAGGACGCCTACCGTGAAGTATGCATTTGCCTTGCAGCCGACACCGCCCGTGTATAGACGTGGACGCCCGAGCCGACTTTGAATTGGCCCTTTTCCTGCGACGCGAGGCGCTGGGCGGGGCGGGGCGGGCGCCATCGTCGAGTAGTACTGCCGACGATGGCGGCCGGGGCCCCGCCCGGCTGCTTGAAAAGGCTCTTCCTCTATCTGGGGTCCACCCAGTAGTTCACGACCATGAAGGTGTTCCCCAAGGTCTGCGTATAAGAGAAGATGCCCCAATCGTATCTATATCCGGACGTGTAGTACGCATCCTCGAGCCCGCCGACTCCTCCCGAAACGAAGGTTCCGGCAGTCACGCTCGCGGATACGGTGACCCCGAAGCTGAGCGCGAATGAGGAGCCTTCGATAGCGACGAAGGAAGCCTCCTGCTCGACCTTGACCTCCGTATTGATCGAGTAGGAAGCCCCAACTGTCCCTTCCGCTGAATATTGCAGTGTGGTATAGCCGCTTCCCTGGGGGACCCCCGGGAAAAGAAGGTCGGAACCACTTTTTAGCTTCTCAATTATATACGAAGCGTCGGGGAACAAATCGTTCAGGCCACTCGCCGTATCGAGCGTCGGATAACTATAAGGATTCCCTATGACGTGCCCTTTCAGTACGGTCGAGCCGATATCGGGATAGTCGCCATTATTGGCGTTATAGAAATCAACATTGACGAACTGCATCTCGGGCTTACGTTGCTCCTTAACGAAGTACTGCTTGGTCGGGTCGCTTATGTCCTCGAACTCGTACACGTCGATGGGTACCGAGGTGAAGAGCACCTTGTCCACGCCTGCAGGACAATTATACGTGACCTCGATCTGCCCAGAAACCTCGGCCTCGAAAGATGCCGAATAGCTCTGCGTGACCGTAAGCTTGACCGTCTCCTCGCCGTTCGCGATCACGGGGACTTCCGCCTTCTCGCCGACGGTCGCGCCTATGGCGAAGCCGACGTTGGCACCTACTCCGAAGGATGCACCGGCGGTGAAGCCCAACGTGGTCTGCATCTGGCTCGTATCCTGGATCAAATTGTCGTCCGAGTCCTTCTTGTTCCAGTAGGGCGGGGAGGAGAGGACCGCAACGATGATCGGGTCGGAGAAGACAAGGGAATGCCCCTTATACTTTACGACGGGACTGTCGCTGTCGGAGGAATCGACATCCGCGAGGCAGAGGAAGGGGCAGAGCGTTCCAGTGATCGCGACATCGCTTCCCTTTACGACGTGGTTCGACGAATCGCTGTAGTAGTATTGCCGAAGATTATCCTTCGTGAAGTCGACGAGGACGATCTCGTCGCGGCCGTCGCCATTGAGATCCCCGACCATAAGTTGGTTGAAGTAGGCGGTATCCGGGGCTCTATTGCCCCAAACCACCCACCCGCCGACGGTTGATCCAGGCAGGTAGACATCACTCAAACCGCTCCTTAATATCTCGTTACTCGTCGAGTCGAACGCCGCGGCGAACGCCGCGGTAGCGGTTCCTGCGCCTTTCAGGTAGATAATATCGTCGTTCACGATGATCTCGTCGACGCCATTGGAGGTCGAGCCGCGGCCATCGAGGTTGGCGACGGCGAGGATCGGCACCATGGAATCGAGATCACGGAAATAAGGGGTTGACGAGGCCCGATCATAGGATAGATCGTTAACTCCGCTATTTAGGTCATCGCTCCATGGGGAGACATTGAGGAAAGAGCCCTGGATGACCGCGTTCGTCACTGTGAAATTGATGATCATAGCGAGACAAGGACCGCCGTCGACGATCGAGATTCCCGCAACCACGGCTTCCGGGAGGCCGTCGCCATCCACATCCCCTATCGCGATCTCGGCCGATCGTAACGAACCCGAACCAACGCTGGCCGAAATGGGGCCGAGGACCAACGAGAGCGACGAGCCGCTCAGCTTAAGCACGCTTACCTGCGCGGTAATGTTCTTATCGTAGGTTCCATTCCCTACAACAAGCTCGGAAGAACCATCCGAGTCGAGGTCTCCGCACTCCACGCGCAGGACTTGCGACCCGGTGCTCGCGCCCGAGAGAATTGGGAAATCCATGGTCGTCAGGAGCGTGAGGTTTGAATTGAGGATGTACAGTCGGCCTTCGGAGCTTATGGCGATTTCGTCATTGCCGTCGCCGTTAAGGTCGCCCGAGGCGATATCGATCGTCTGACTCCATGCGCGGGTATTGTCCAGGACAGCGATCTCATTGGGCCAGGCTCCGTCTTTACCGTAGTCCTGCGAACTATAGTAGGTATTCTTCGTCTCCCAATCGATCGAGCTTTTAGCCGCAATGTTATAGCTGCTGCCATTGTCTATCGCGAATAGCATGATCTTTTTCGTGTCCTGGACAAAAGCTGCTATTACAATCTCATCCTTCCCATCGCCGTCGATGTCGGCGGACACCGGTCGCTTAATAATCTTCTTGTCGCTAAAGTCCGCGAGCGCCGATGAACCAACCGAGAGCGCAGTTGGCGTCGAGAGGAGGGGCGGGTTGGAGGGAGGCGTCGTGAGCACGGGGTCGAGGAGCTGGACGGTATTGTCGGCGGAAACGACGAATACCTCAGGCGTTCTTTTTAGGTTGACCACTGTCTTGCCGAAGGGATTATCCGTGTCGGTCATAGCCGTGCCGTCAGACAATGTCCGCGCCCCGAGATTCGTATTGACTCCCAGCTTCGTGAGAACAGCGCTCCCGGTTCCAGTCGTAGTTCCCGTGTCGGATCCATTATCGCTTTTTGTTGGTGAAGAACAGGACAAAAAAATAGCCGCGACGAAAGCGACAGACATGGGGAAAAGCCATGAACGGCTTTTTCGGGTGGTCATTGGCGAACCTCCTAGGATGACGCGGGGACAATCACACCAACGTTAGCGCCATTCCGTGGCCAATCCATCTACCGAAGCGTATGTTTTAGTTTTTGGAGACAATTATCTCGACACTGTCCTTGGCCAGCAGCCTCGCCAGCTCGAGGCGGCCCGAAACACCTGTCTTTTGGTAAATATGTACTACATGGGTTCTTACCGTGCCGGATGTGATGAACAGTCGCTCGCCAATCTCCTTATAGGTCAAGCATTGAAGGAGCAAAGGCAGTATCTCGGCCTCGCGCTTCGAGATCTTATGCGCATCCAGTAATGCTGGATCCAAGGTATTAGGTTTCAATACTGTTGGAGGCTCTAAAATCTCCAATACAGAAGAACACACAATTCCCAAGCTCATCATGATAAGGAACGCGGGCAGGATGGAAAGACCGCGGGGAAGGGATGCCCCCGGCCAGGGCAAGATCCAGCCGAAGAAATCCACGATGACGAAGACGGGCAAGAGAGCCAGCGAGATGACGCCTAAAATATCGAGGAAGCGGTGGTAATGCCGGAGGCTAGTCGCATGCTCGCGTCCTCGACTGGGAAATTGGCAGATCGCGAAAAAAAGAAGGGCTAAGGTTAACAGCACAAAGGGCGCGACATAGAGCGACATGGGACGCGCGACGCGACGCGCGCTGCAATAGGCGAGGGCGAATATCACGAGGCTCGCAAGCGAATCGAAGAAGATATCCGAGAGGCGAGACAGTCGGGCGGACATCGAGGATCTGCGCATCCGCGGAACGACGAAGCACAGGCAACAACAAAAGTATTCTATCGATTCCCAGAGCGAGCCGCGCAGGCTCGACGCGATGCCCGTAAGCTCGGTGAAGGAATCGAAGGCCAGGATCGCGACTATGCCAAGGGTAAGGAGATTCGCGATCAGGTAATAGAGGAGCTTGGGACTTCTGATCTTGAGATAGAGCACGAGGACGACCATCTCGGCCGCGACGCCGAACAGCACAGAGACAAGGTCGAATAGCAAGAACCATCCTTGCATCGTCGTCGCTCCAAATCAGCGAAAGGATAAGGGCCGAACTGGCCTCTGTCAATCGCGAGAAGGCCTGGAGTCCAGGGCCCGCCTGATCGCCGCGACGTGGGCGGGACCCGTGCCGCAGCAGCCGCCAACGATGCTCGCGCCCCCGCGGACGAGTTCCGGCACAAGGGATGCCGCGAGCTCGGGTCCCTCGTGATAGGCCAGGGTGCCGTCGGAACGGCGGCTGGGAAGGCCGGCATTGGGCTTGGCCAGGATGGGCATGCCCCGGGCGAAAGGCTTGAGCGCGCGGATGACGAGGGCCATCTCGGCGAAGCCCCGGCCGCAGTTGGCGCCCAGGGCGTCAGCTCCGGCCTCGATCGCCGCTCTCGCGGCCTCCTCTATTCCCTGGCCCGCGATCGTCATTACTCGCCCCTCGGAGCCCACCAGGAATGAAAAGCTGCAGATCAGCTCGAGGCTCGTAGCCTCCTTGGCCGCGCGAACCGCGATCGCCGCCTCGCGGGAGTCCATCATCGTCTCGACGCAGAGGGCCTCCGCGCCGCCGCGCGCGAGGGCGAGGGCCTGCTCGGCATACGCGTCGCGCAACGCGTCCACACCACCGGCGAAATCACCGAACCGGGCGGCGCCGCGCGAGGGGAATAGCCCCGTAGGCCCGATCGAGCCGACCACGAGGGCACGGCCGGCCGCCCCCTCGCGCGACAGCCGCGCGGCGGCCTCGCAGAGCTCGCCCGCCCGGGACCCGAGGCCGAAGGCGGCGAGCCTATAGCGATTGCCGCCGAAGCTGTTCGTCCAGACGAGCTCCGCACCGGCGGCAGCGTAGCGCGAGGCGAGATCGCGGACGAGCTCCGGCCGCTCGGCGCACCAGAGCTCGGGGCAAGCGCCATCGCCCAAGCCCAGGGCGTGAAGCTCCGTGCCCCAGGCGCCGTCGGCCACGAGGATGCGGCCTTCTCCCAAGGCGGGGCCGAGGATCAATCCAGTTCCCTACATAGCCTTGGAGCGCCTTGCATGTCACGCCTTTCAAGTATAGATTTTGGTTAGGATCTCGCTGAACCGCTTGCCCCGCCCTATCTCGAGCGCATCTTATAGTACACGACTTTAACATGGAGCCGCCATGTCATTTTCCGAGAGCTTCTTGAACCATGCCCATCTAGCCGGCGCCGACGCAGTAGCCCGGAAGCGTATGCCCTATCTCCTCTGGGTCAATATCGTCCTAATCGCGTATTTCCCCGCCTCCGCCCTGGCCAGGGTGCTCTCCAACCCGAAGCAGTATACGGCCTTCTTCATCGCCGTGTGCGTGGCCGCCTCGCTCTTCGTCATATCCCTCGCCCTCCTGCGCAAAGGGCGCTATTACGTCTCGGGCTACCTCTCGATGGCCGCCCTGCTGGCCGAGCTCTTCTGCCTCGGCTTCCTGACGCCCTTCGCCGCCTGGTCGGACATCTACCGCACCGGCTTCTTCCTACTCGGGGCGATGATCGTCACGGCCCTGCTCGCCTTCAAGCGGAGCCAGATCTTCATCACCTACGGCACCAGCCTCGTCATCGTCGCGGGCATCGTCCTGTTCAAGGCCATTCCCATCCTCGGCGGCGTATCTTCCGAGGGACGGACCATCCTCTTCCTCTTCGCCATGCTCTACACGGCCTCCAGCCTCTGCGCCCTCCTGCTCTACAGCCTCACTGAGGGGCTCATCGCGACGGCCGAGGTCGAGGTTCAAAAGAGCAAGAAGCAGGCCGAGGGACTGCGCGCCCTGATCGGGTCGGTCAAGGGAGCCCTTGATACTGGCGAGGAGCTGGCCGCGGCGGCGGGCGAGGGACGCAGCCGCTCGGGCGAGATACGCTCGAAACTTCGGTCGCTCAACGGCAAGGCCGACGACCTGCAGAGGCAGTCGGCCGAGGTGGACGCGGAGAGCGCCGCAGCCCTGACGCGGGTCAACGCGGCCAAGGCCGCGGTCGAGAGCCAGAACATCGTCATCGTCGACGCGAGCGTGGCCGTCCGGAAGATCAGCGATTCCATCGGCGAGGTCTCGGAACTGGCCGGGAAGAGGCGCGGCGCGATCGACTCGATGGCCTCACTGGCCGAGCGCCAGAGCGTGGAGGTCCGAGGCCTCCTCGGCGGCATCGAGCGCATACGCGCCTCGAGCGAGGCCGTGATGGCCGCCTCGCTCGGGATCCTCGACATATCGGAGAAGACCAACCTGCTCGCGATGAACGCATCGATCGAGGCGGCGCACGCTGGCGCCTCGGGCAAGGGCTTTGCGGTCATCGCCGGGGAGATCCGCAAGCTCTCGCAGGAGACTCAGGAGAGCACGCGGAGGATAGCCGAGGCGGTCAAGGCGAACGAATCGACGATCCGCGCGCAGGCCGAGGTCATGGCCCGCTTCACCTCGGGCACCGACGAGATGATAGCCGACGTGAAATCCACCGCGGCGGCCCTAGGCGAGATGCTCGACGACCTGGGCGGGATGGCCAATTCGGCCGTCGGCATCGGCGAGTCCACCGACTCGATGCTGCGGCTGGCCAAGGAGACCAAGGAATCGGTGCTCGGCGTCGTGGACGGGCTCCAGGCCGGCTCGCGGAGCGCCTCCGTCGCCAAGGACTTCGCGACCAGGCTCTCGGCCGACGTGGCGGCCATGCTCGAGGCCTTCTCGGTCATGGACGAGGCCGTCGAGAAGGCCGCCGCCGCTGGCGAGAGGAGCCTTTCCCGCGTGGCGGAGCTCGACTCGGGCCTGGCGGCCGTGGACAAGGGCGATAATCGCCCGGCGCGATAGCCGGCTAGGTCGACTCCCGGATCACGATCTGCGGTTCCTGCGGGGCGTATATGGGCTCCTCGCCCTCGGCCCCTAGGGCGAGGAGCAGCCGCATGGCATTCGCGCCCAAGAGCGGGATGTCAG
>DBTW01000119.1:0-1496 GCA_002307245.1 Spirochaetaceae bacterium UBA1306
CCCATCTTATTGGGGTCGGGGGTCCCGACGTCCGGCTTGGCTGCGGTGCCTGAGGAAGCGGCTTGCGCCCCGGCGGCGAAGGAGAAAGCCGCGAGCGCGAGCAGAACGATGATGAGTTTCTTCATGTCGGGCCTCCTTTATTTCTTCGCGCCGGCGCCCAGGGCGTCTTTGTAGACGTCCGGGTTGGTCAGGGTGTCGCCGTCGAAGAGGCTCTCGAAGGTGTCGGTGAGAACCTTGATGTTGTTGAAGTAGAACTTGACGGCCCTCTCGACATTATCTGCGCCTTCGGAACCGGGCACGACGACGACCTCGGTCGGGCGCGTCCAGATCCGGAACTTCACGAGGGTGAGGCCCTCCCTCTTCGGGAGGTATTTCTTCGACTGGGAGACGTTGTCGGGAATGTTGATCCTGAGGTTTTTCCAGCCGACGAAGCTCAGGTCGCCCATCGGGATCGTATAGACGACGCCGCGGAAATCGCGGACGAAGGCTTCGAGATAATAATTGAAGTTGCCGGACCAGACCCACATGTCGATCATCTTGACTCGGCCGGGCATGGGCAGCTCCGTGGGCTTGTCCTTCGTGCCGGGGACGATGTCGACCCAGTTGTATTCCTTGCGGTCGAAGAGCATCGCGACGCCCAGGGAACGGGCGTTCTCGTTGGCCGCCTTGTCTCCGCCGAGGATGGCCGTAGGCCCACCCTTGATGAAGCCGAGATGGGGGAAGTCAGCCGTGGAGAACTTACTTCCCAGTACGAACCAGTTCTGGGCCTCTGGCTTGCTGAAATCCTGAATGACCCTGGATTCGAGATTAACCGTAGTCTCGTCGGCGAACAGCATCCCGATCCCGGCCAGTGAAAGCAAGGCGACGGTGATGAGGAGTGCCCGGTTAATGTGTTTCATCCTTGAAACTCCTTTGGCAGTACCGCTGACCGGAGCCTGCGGTTAGTAGGATTATATTTTCGGCATAGTCCTTTGTCAAACTATAAGGCATAAAAGCTTCGTCCGCTAGTACTTTATGCGGAGGGGGCCGAATACCGCACAACTCGCCGAATTTCCCTAAGCGGAGGCTCATCGCGGAGCTTTCGCGCGCAACGCGGCATCGGTCAGGAATCGCTTGAATTCAAGGTTTCCTGCCCGGATAGACGATGCCTGGGGGCCCTCGGCCAAGATCGCGGGGACGGGGACGGACCTCACGCCCTGTCCGTCCCTGCGCAGGGCGGCCCGGGCATCCGCGAGGGCGGAGGCTAGGGCCCGATCGTCCGGGAGGATCCTGAAGGCGAGGCTCAGAGGGGCCTCGGGGGAGGGAAAATCGGCTCCGATGGCCAAGCCTGGCCTCGCGGCCTTGGCTATGGCTGCGCCCGATGACGAGCCGAGGGCCACGAAAAGCACGCGTATATCCGAACCGAGGAGCTCGCTCGCGGCTGCTTCGGCAGCCGTTGGGCTAGGCCCGGGCGGGACAGCCGCTGCCTGCGCTGGTCCTGGTCCTGGTCCTGGTCC
>DBTW01000119.1:1765-3422 GCA_002307245.1 Spirochaetaceae bacterium UBA1306
CTGGTCCTGGTCCTGGTCCTGGTCCAGCGTCCTGCCCAGATCCCGGCCCTGGTCGCGAAGCAGCCGGCGCGGGACCGACGGGATCCCCGGCCGGCCTTGGCTCGGCGGCGGCCGTCCGCGGCACGTTGCCATCGCCGGAAAGCTCGCGCACCGAAAGGGCTCGTCCGTCCGAGGCTTCGGCATAGGCCTCCGCGAAGGCCGTCAGGGCGGCGCGGGGACGCGTGGGCGATTCGGCGAAGAGGACGCCGCATGACGGCGAGCCGCCTTCTTTGGCAAGGGCGGCCACGAAGGCGCCCGCGGCCGCGCCTGCCGCTCGATATGCCGGAATCGGATCGGTGAATGCGGTCCATAATCCGCTTCTCGCCTCGCCGCGGTATTCGGGGACGAGGAGCGGAGGGTCGCCGAGCCAGGAGCCGTTGACGATGATGGCCTTGGCGACGAGGGGGCTGGCGACGAGGACGACTGGCTGTCCGCTCCGGTCCCTCTCGGCCAATGCGGCGTCGATAGCCGCGCCTGCGCTGATGTTGAGGGCTATCTGAACGGGCAAGGGGCCTCCGAAGAGCCGCTTGAATGGGCCTTCGGAGAGGATTCCCGCGCCGAGGGCGCCGCCCCGAAGCCGCCCCGCTAAGGCGGGCCTCGCCGCGGCGAAGGCATCGTCCAGGGCCACTATGGCCCTTGGCGCCCTGCCTGCCTGGGCGCAGGAGCAGGCTAGGGCGGACAGTAAGAGGGCGGTCGCAAGCCTGATGCGGCCCGGCTGGGCTCCTTGACGGAGGGGGCGGGCTTCTGGCGTCTGCGGCATTTTCCCATCCTAGCCGCCTGGGGCCGACAGCCGCAACGGGGTAACGCGAGCGGGGTAGCGCTGGCGGCGCCGCAGACCATGGCCTTGACTCGTCCTCTCTCTTCTACATAAACTTAATATGGCAGCATTTTCCAGATCTCCCAAAGGAGCGTCATATGACAAGCTATAAGGAGCTCGGACTAGTAAACACCGTCGAGCTCTTCAAGAAGGCGGTAAAGGGCGGTTACGCCATCCCGGCCTACAACTTCAACAACATGGAGCAGATTCAAGCCATCGTTTCGGCCTGCGTCGAGACGAAGAGCCCGGTCATCCTCCAGGTCTCGGCCGGCGCCCGCAAGTACGCCAACCAGACCATGCTCCGCTACATGGCCCAGGGCGCGGTCGAATACGCGAAAGAACTCGGCCTCAACATCCCCATCGTCCTCCACCTCGACCACGGAGACAGCTTCGAGCTCTGCAAGAGCTGCATCGAGTCCGGCTTCTCCTCGGTCATGATCGACGGCTCGAGCTTGCCCTACGACAAGAACGTCGAGCTCACCAAGAAGGTCGTGGAATTCGCCCACGCCCAGAAGGACTACGTCTCCGTCGAAGGCGAGCTCGGCGTGCTCGCCGGCGTCGAGGACGAGGTCGCGTCCGAGCACAGCCACTACACCCAGCCCGCCGAGGTTCAGGACTTCGTCAAGAAGACCGGCGTCGACTCCCTCGCCATCTCCATCGGCACCAGCCACGGCCGCACCAAGTTCAAGCCCGAGCAGTGCACCCGGAACGCCGACGGCGTCCTCATCCCTCCTCCCCTGCGCTTCGACATCCTTGAGGAGATCGAGAAGAAGCTTCCCGGCTTCCCCATCGTCCTCCACG
>DBTW01000119.1:3766-8696 GCA_002307245.1 Spirochaetaceae bacterium UBA1306
TCCCCGAGGAGCAGCTGCGCAAGGCAGCCAAGAGCGCCGTCTGCAAGATCAATATCGACTCCGACGGCCGCTTGGCCATGACGGCCATCATCCGCAAGGTCTTCGCCGAGAAGCCGGAAGAGTTCGATCCCCGTAAGTACCTCGGCCCCGCCCGCGACGAGCTCAAGAAGCTCTACGCCCACAAGAACGTCGACGTGCTCGGCTCGGCCGGCCACGCATAAGGGCGGCTCGGCTCCTTCCGTCATCGCCTACGAACGAAGAAGGGCTGCCCGCGCGGGCAGCCCTTCTTTTTGTCGGCTGGGGATTTATGCCAGCGGGACTTCAGGGCGCCTCTCCAGCTCGGGGTAGGCGAAGAACCAGGCCCCGGCGGCCGCGGCGGCGACGGCGAGCAAGGCGAGGGGCCAAAGGCCGACCAGGAAGAGGTAGGGGCAGAGGGAGGCCAGGAGGGTCGCGAGGGCGGCTCCGGCATAGGTGGCGACGAGCTTGAAGCCGTAGCTCTCGTGCGCGACGGCGGCAATGCGGGGCATCGCGACGCAGATGGCTGCGAGGAAGAGGGGCAGGAGGAACAGGGCGTAGGGCTCGGGCTTTCCCCAGACGCGGAAGGTTTCGAAGAGCCCCACGGGGGCGAGGGCTCCCGCGTAGAAGGCTGTGAGGCGCCGAGGCGCCGCGCCGCTGGGCAGCCTTTCTCCGGGCCGGTAAAACACGAGATAGCAGAGGGCGGGGAGCAGAGAGTAGGGGAGGAGTCTGTCGGCCCATTCATGGAAGGCGAGGAGGAAGGATCCATATGAAGTCGGGACAATCGCGCCGAGGAGCCTCGCGACCAGGCTGATCGGGATGGCGGCGGCGAGACCCCGGGCGAAAGCCTTGCCCGTGACGCTCCGCTCGCCCTCCGGGTATTCGCGGAGGACGAGGAAGATAAAGGCTAGGGGGACGCCGAATATCAGGAAAAAATACATGGGCTAGGCTAGCACGCGCTTCGAGCAGGGATCAATAGAGCCGCTTTATCACAGGCTGAGGAGCTCGAGCTGGTCCCGAGCCCAGAGCGAACGCTTGCCCGCCGCCGCCGCCTGGGCCGCGATCAGCTCCGCGGCCTCGGTCGAGGAAGGCAGGATGGCTCCGGCCAGGGCGGCCAGGAGCTCGTGCTCGGCAGCCTCAGCCTCGGCCATCCGCCTGAGCAGATCCTTGGGCTCGAGGGCTGTGACGGAAGGGGCGTCGTAGCCCGCGGCCGCGGCGGGCGCCAGCTCGAACTCGACCTCAAGCTCGAGCGGCACGCGTATGGATGGAATCTCGCCCAGGGCCGTGCCGAGGTCGAGGCGTTGCTCGGTCATGGAAGCCGCTAAGCGGGATACGGGGCCAGGGGGAAGGCGCCGGCCCCAATCGCGGTAGGCGGCCGTGATGAGCTCGTTGCGGGTGACGAGTTCCTTGAGAGCCGCGGAAAGGGGCAATTCGGTCATAGACGGAAGTGTATCCGCTGATATGTCGAACTGTCAAACGATTAGGATGCCTCGAGGACTTTACGCGTTACGCAACGCTATGCTAATATGCGTTTGAATGTTCCGTTCGTTCGGAACCGGCCGCGGATCGCGGCCATCTTGGCGCGATGAATCGCGGCAAGGCCGAAGGGGGTCAGTTGGCAGACAAAGACTTGCGGATCAACGAGCAGATCCGTGTCCGCGAAGTGCGGCTCGTAGACGATCAGGGCGAACAGAAGGGCATCGTACCGACTCTCGAGGCCATCAAGATGGCCCGGGATCTGGGCCTCGATCTCGTCGAGGTCGCCCCGCAGTCCGTTCCGCCGGTTTGCAAGCTGTTGAACTACGGCAAGTTCAAATTCGAGCAGGAAAAGAAGATCAAGGAATCGCGGAAGAAGATCCGAGTGGGCGAGCTGAAGGAAATCCGGATGCAGCCCAAGATCGCCGGCCACGACCTCGATTTCAAGTCAGAGCATGTCAGGGAATTCCTGGAAGCCGGCTTTAAGGTCAAGGTGACAATCCGCTTCCGCGGCAGGGAACTCGCCCATACGGAGATCGGCGAACAGGTTCTGAAGCGGGTCCTGGTCAAGCTCGAAGGTTACTATATTATGGAGAAGACGCCCTCGATGGAGGGGCGCTTCATGTCCATGGTGCTCCAGCCTAAGGCCTCGATCATCAAGAAGAACGCCGTGCCGCCGGCCGACGAGCCGCCGGAAGCGGACGATAAAGAGTAGAGAACCGCAGTAAGGACGGAACGACATGCCCAAGATGAAGACCAAGAAAGCCGCGGCCAAGCGCTATTCGCTGACCGCCAACGGTAAGGTGAAGTACAAGAAGATGAATCTTCGCCATATCCTCACCAAGAAGACTACCAAGCGTAAGAGAGGGCTCCGCAAGTCGGGCTTCGTCGCGGCGGTAGCCACGGGCCAGATCAAAAAAAAGCTCCTTCCCTACGGCTGATAGCCATAGGGAAGGCCTTTATGGCCGCCCGTCCGCGCCGATAGGCATGGTGGGCTAGGCCAGGATCCATCCGTTCGGGTTGCCCTGTCCGGCGGAGGGATCGCGTCGAAAGCGCCGCTTGAGCCTTCGGGCCGATGGCGCCATACGACGCTCGCGTCGCCCTATGCGGCGTCGCGTATATGCAACGAGGAGCGTATCCATGTCTCGATCAGTAGCAGGAACCAAGCGAAAAGACCACCGCAAGAAGATCCTCGGCCGCGCCAAGGGCTTCTGGGGCCGCAGGCACTCGAACTACAAGGTAGCCAAGGACGCGACGGTCAAGGCCATGGCCTATGCCTATCGCGATCGCCGCGACAGGAAGGGCAGCTTCCGCAAGCTCTGGATCGCCCGTATCAACGCGGCTTGCAGGGCCGAGGACATCACTTATAGTCGCTTCATCGAGGGCCTCGCCAAGGCCCAGGTCCAGGTGGACCGCAAGATGCTCGCCGATCTGGCCGTTCGAGACCCCGCCGGCTTCACGGCCGTGGTCGAGAAGGCTAAGTCCGCCCTTAAGGGATAGACCAAGATGATCAGCCTCGAACAGGTCCGAGCGTTAGAAGACCGGGTCGAGAAGGCGGTCGCCTACATAGCCAGGCTTCGCGAGGAGGGCGCCGAGCTCGGGCGCCGCCTCGCGGAGGCCCAGTCCTTCATCGACAGCGCGGCGGACGAGGTCGGGGCCGCGGAAGCGAAGGCCGAGGCCGTCGAAAAAAAACTCGCGTCGGCCGAGAAGATGGCCAAGGCCGCAGAGGGCCGCCTAGCCGATATGGCCGAACGCGTGGCCTCGGCCGAGGCCAAGCTCGCGGCGTCGGAGGCTCGCGCAGCCGAGCTCTCCGCCCGCGCCGATGAGTACCGCAGGGATCAGGCCAAGATCGAGGAGGGCATCGTTCACGCCCTCGAGAAACTCGATTCCTTCGAGGACCTCGTCCTGAGCCAGGCCGTAACCGCCCCGCCGTCGCAGGCTCCTGCCTCGAACGAGGTCGCTCCGGCCCTGGACGAGGCGCCTGCCCCCGAAGTTGCGCCGGCGCAGGCTTCGGTTGAACAGGACTCAGGCATAGCGATCAAGGCGGCTCCCGAGCCGAAGCCAGAGTCCGAGCAGACGCCGCCGCCCGAGAGTCTCGAGAACGAGCTCGATATTTTCTAAGGACGGGGCGTCGCCATGGCCCTAAATGTCTTCAACGTAGATCTCGTAGGCCCCACCTTCGCCATCCAGACCGACGAGTCCCTGGACTACATGCAATCCTTGGTCTTCCGCCTGCGCGAGCGCCTGGCCTCCTTGAAGGGCGCGACTCGCGTCACCGATCCGCTCAGGCTCTCGGTATTGCTCAATATTACCCTCATGGACGAACTGCAGCGCGAACGGGATCGCGCCCTGGAGGGGGGCGTCGAGCCCCGGGAAGCCGGCGGGGCCGATTTCTCCGCAATTGCCGCCCGCCTCATCGCCGACCTCGACCGCAGCCTGGAGCCGCCCAAGGACCAGTCGCCCTCCTAGCCGGCCGGTACTTGCGCAAACGGCTTCGCCTCCTGTAAAATGCGGCCATGATAATGCCCCTAGAGCAACTTATCGAATACGATGGCAATGCCTACGAAATAACGGTCGCCATTACCCGTCGCGCCTATCAGCTCGCCGTGCTCAAAACTCCCGAAGTCGAGAAGAACAACGGCAAGGTCGTCTCCCTCGCTACCCGCCAGGTCTTCGCCAAGCAGGTTGAGTACCGACTCCTCGATTAGTCTCACCGTCGTCGTCGTCGTGGGCCCGACCGCCTCGGGCAAGACGGCCCTCCTCGACGCGATCTTCGGCGATCCTTCCGCCCGCGCGCGCTATGGCCTGCCCGAGGCGGAGATCGTCAGCGCCGATTCCATGCAGGCCTATCGCGGCATGGACATCGGCACGGCCAAACCGGACGCTTCCCTCCTCTCCAGGCTGCCACACAGGCTCATAGACATCCTCGATCCCAGGGATCAATACACGGCGGGCGACTTCGTGCGCCTCGCCGACGAGGCCTGCCGCGAGATCCGAGCCGCCGGGAAGCTGCCGATCGTCTCGGGCGGGACGGGATTCTACGTCCGCAACTTCATCTGCGGCCTGCCTACCGCGCCGGCCGCGGATCCCGCCCTGAGGGCCGAGGTCGCCCGAGATCTCGAGCAGCGAGGGCCGGCCGCGATGCGCGCCGAGCTGGCCGCCTCCGATCCGGAATCGGCGGCCCGCATCCACGAGCGGGATTTGTATCGCCTAACGCGGGCTCTCGAGATCGTGAGGTCCACCGGGCGGCCGATGGCCGACTTCGCCCCCTCGGGCGCGCCCCGGTCGGGCTTCCGCTTCTCGACGATCGGCGTGGAGCGGCCCCGCGAGGAGCTGGGCGCGCGCATCGACGGGCGCGTGGACGCGATGATGGCCGCGGGGCTCGCCGAGGAGGTCGCCGAGCTCGAGCGCTCGGGGCTCGGCCCCCATGACACGCGCG
>DBTW01000082.1:0-1845 GCA_002307245.1 Spirochaetaceae bacterium UBA1306
GGATCAGGAGCTGCGCGAGCTTCTTGCGGCCCGAGCTGCCCGTGGCGGGGACATGCGTATCGAAGCCCGAGTCGAGCTCCTCGAGGCTCTTGCCCTCCTCGGGGAGCTCGACCAGGTCCAGTTCGTCGAGGAGGCGGCGGATCGTGCGGGAGCGGCCCCGCGACGAGGCGGAGAAGTCCTGGAGCAGCTCGAGCTGGCGCCTGCGGTCCTTGCGGCTCTTCACGGCCTCCTTCATGAGGGCCATCTGGACGCGGGCCGCGTTGAGCGGCATGTCGAGGGCCTGCGTGTGGAAGGAGGCGTCGATCATCGAGCGCAGGGCCCGCAGCCTGGCCTTCGAGTGCCGCGAGTCGAGGTCGCCGACCACGGTGAGGTAGGCCTCGGCGATCGAGATGCGGCGCTTCTTGAACCACCTGGCCATGCCCAGGGGATGCGACCGCGAGTCGGCCTCGATCGCCTCGGGCTGGTCTATTCTCGAGTTGAGGTCCCGCCGAAGCTTGTAGAGCTCGCTCGAGAAGGAGAGCCGCTCTATGGCCGAGCCGTACAGCCTCGCGATCCGTCGCTGGAGCATAGGCCGATGAGTATAGCGGAAGCCCGGCCCTTCGCGAAATCCCGCCCTGCGCGCCTCTTTTGCGGAGAGCCCGCCTAGGCTATACTCCGGTCTAGCTATGGCCGAATTCGTCCACCTCCACAACCACTCGGACTACTCCCTCCTCGACGGCGCCGCGTCCGTCGGCTCGATGGTCAAGCGGGCCAAGGAATTAGGCATGCCCGCCCTGGCCCTGACCGACCACGGCAATATGTTCGGCGCCGTCAAGTTCTACGACGCCTGCAGGGAGCAGGGCATCAAGCCCATCGTCGGCGAGGAGTTCTACGTCGCGGGCAGCTCGCGCTTCGAGCGCTCGGGGACGGAGAACGGCAACAAGTATTATCACCTCGTCCTCCTCGCGAAGGACGCGGATGGGTACAGGAACCTCCTCAAGCTCAGCTCGGCCGCGTACACGGAAGGCTACTACTACAAGCCGCGCATCGACTTCGAGCTCCTCGCGGCGCACGCGAAGGGCCTCGTCGCGAGCTCGGCCTGCATCGCGGGCGAGGTCCCGGGCCTGGTGCTCATGGGGAAGGAAGCCGAGGCCCAGGCGACGGCGATGCGCTACGCGGAGTTGTTCGGCCCCGGGAACTACTACCTCGAGCTGCAGGACCACGGCATATCGGAGCAGAAGGTCGCGAACAAGGGCCTCGTCGCCATCGCGCGGCGCACGGGGCTCCCCCTCGTCTGCACGAACGACATGCACTACCTCGAGCGCGGCGACGCCGAGGCGCACGACCTGCTCCTGTGCATCGGCACGGGCAAGAAGCGCGACGAGCCGGGGCGCATGCGCTTCCACGGCCCCGAATTCTACATGAAGAGCGCCGACGAGATGGCAGCCCTCTTCGCGGAGCTCCCGGAGGCCTTGGCCAACACGCTCCGCGTCGCGGAGATGGTCGACCTCAAGATCGACTACCCGGGCCCGATGCTGCCCGACTACGAGATCCCGCCCGAGTTCTCGTCGCCCGACGACTACCTGCGCCACATCGCCTACGAGGGCCTCGCGAGGCGCTACCCCGTCATCACCGACGCGATCCGCGAGCGCATGGACTACGAGCTCGGCATCATCATCAAGATGAAGTTCACGGGCTACTTCCTCATCGTATGGGACTTCATTAACTGGTCCAAGGAGAACGGCATCCCCGTGGGGCCCGGCCGCGGCTCGGGCGCGGGCTCGATCGTGGCCTACTCGATGCGCATCACCGACATCGACCCCCTGCGCTACAACCTGCTCTTCGAGCGCTTCCTCAATCCCGAGC
>DBTW01000082.1:2100-2618 GCA_002307245.1 Spirochaetaceae bacterium UBA1306
GAGCGCTTCCTCAATCCCGAGCGCATCTCGATGCCGGACTTCGACGTGGACTTCTGCTTCGAGCGCCGCGGCGAGGTGATCGAGTACGTCACGCGCAAGTACGGAGCCGACCGCACGGGGCAGATCGTCACTTTCGGGACCCTGAAGGCCAAGGCTGTCATCAAGGACGTCTCGCGCGCCCTCGACATACCTTACGACGACGCGAACGCCATCGCCAAGCTCGTGCCCGAGGACCCGCACATGACCCTGGCGAAGGCCTTCGAGGACGAGCCCAAGCTAAAGGCCATGTCCGAGGAGCCGCGGTACAAGGACCTCTTCGAGATCGCGAGGAAGCTCGAGAACAAGAACCGCCACACGAGCTTCCACGCGGCGGGCATCGTCATCGGCAAGACGGCCCTCACCGACTTCGTGCCCCTGTTCAAGGACTCCAAGACGGGCATCGTGGCCACGCAGTTCACGATGGACTACCTCGAGAAGTGCGGCCTCGTGAAGATGGACTTCCTCGGCCTCAAGACCCT
>DBTW01000171.1:0-9550 GCA_002307245.1 Spirochaetaceae bacterium UBA1306
GACATCCTCGGCGACGAGGATCACCTGGGCGACATGGACTTCAAGGTGGCCGGCTCGACCCGGGGCATCACGGGCTTCCAGATGGATATCAAGATCGCCGGCGTCTCGTCCGAGATCCTCGAGAAGGCCCTCGCGCAGGCCAAGCGCGGCCGGATGCACATTCTGGGCATCATGGAGGGGACCATCTCCTCCCCATCGCCCGAGATCTCCGAGTTCGCGCCCAAGGTCGTGTCGGCCAAGATAGACGTCGAGAAGATCGGCGCGATCATCGGCCCCGGCGGCAAGAACATCAAGGCGCTCTGCGAGAAGTACGGCGTCAAGATCAACGTCGACGACGATGGCTCGGTGACCATCTACGGCCAGACCCAGAAGGCCGCCTACGAAGCCAAGGAAGCCGTCATGGGCATAGCCGAGGACCCCATCACCGGCACCGTATACGACGGCATCGTGAAGCGCGTCATGGACTTCGGAGCCTTCATCGAGATACTCCCGGGCAAGGAAGGCCTCTGCCACATCTCGCGGCTCTCCAAGACCCGAGTCGAGAAGGTGACCGACGTCGTGCACGAGGGCGATACCATCAAGGTGAAGCTCCTCGAGGTAGATCGGCTGGGGAGGCTCAACCTCGCCGCCGTGGACGCCCTCGACGAGAACGGCAACGTCCCCATGCCGGAGCGGCGCGAGGAATCGCATGACGACTCCCGCGGCGAGCGCGCGGAGCGAAGGCCCTACGGCGGTGGGGATCGCGGGCACTCGGGCGGCGATCGCGGCCCGCGGAGAGACGATTCCCGGAGGCGCTAGGCATGATACCGAACCTGCGCCTCCCTCGCGGAGCCGCCCTCGCGGCGGAGTACGCGGAGGGGGCGAGGTCCTTCGCCGTGGGCTTCTGGTTCCCCATCGGCTCGCGGCACGAGGCCCCGCATGAGCGGGGCTTCGTGCATTTCGTGGAGCATATGGCCTTCAAGGGCACGGCCCGGCGAAGCGCAGCCTCCCTCTCCCGGGAGATCGAGCGCGTCGGGGGCTACCTCAACGCCTTTACCGACCGCGACTCCCTCTGCCTCCATTGCCAGCTGCCCGCGGAACTCTGGCGGCTGGGCCTCGACGTCCTCGCGGACATGGCCTTCTCCTCCGCCTTCGCCCTGCCCGACTTCGAGCGGGAGCGCGAGGTCATCGAGAGCGAGATCCTCTCCGCCCGAGACGACCCCGAGGAGTGCTCCCACGACGAGATGCTCTCCGCGATCTGGCCCGGCGATCCCCTCGCCCGCAAGATCGCGGGCGAGAGCGCAGATCTGCGTCGCATAACGCGCGACGCCCTCTACGGCTTCTATAGGGACGAGATCGTGCCCGAGCGCCTGCTGGCGACGGCGTCGGGTCCGGTCGACTCGGCCGCGGTGGCCGAGGAGCTCGCGCGCCTGCTGGACGCGGCGCCCTCGGCTGGGCCCGCGGGCCTTGCCGACGCGCGCCCCGCTTGCCGCGCCGCGTCCACGCCGCGCTTCGATCCCTCGCGGTCCTACGAGGCCGCCGATATGGAGCAGGTGCATTTCTACGAGGCGATTCAGCTCGAGCCGCCCTTCGGGGAGGGCGACTACTACGCCCTGGAGGCCCTGAACGGGGCGATCGGCGAAGCCTCGAGCTCGAGGCTCTTCCTCTCCCTGCGCGAGGACAAGGGGCTCTGCTATTCGGTCTACAGCGCCTTCGCGATGACGGGCACCGAATGTCTGTGGATAGCCTCGGCAAGCGTCAAGGCCAAGGTCCTCCCGGAGCTGGCCGGCGAGATGGATCGCCAGCTCGAGGCCCTCGCCCGCGAGGGCCTCGGGGTCGAGGAATGCGCGGACTCCGTCTCGAGGCTCCTTGGCTCCTTCGAAGTGGCCCTCGACGACCAGGACTTCAGGATGCGGCGCATAGCCAGGCAGGCCCTCTTCTCCGGCTCGGCCGAGACGGAGGCGGAGGCGCGCGGCCATATCGCCGCGCTCACGGCAGACCAGATTAATTCCGCCTGCGAGCGCCTGCTGCGCGGTCGCGATAGGGCGCGTTTCGCCTACGGTAAGTTACCGAGGCGGACTGCGCGGGCGAGCGGGCTCGTGTCGGAGGCGGCGCGCCATGGATGAGCCGATAGTCCGCTTCTCGGCCGCGGCGGGCGCCGCCGCCCCTGAGTACAAGACCGAGGGCAGCGCCGGGGCCGATATCCGGGCCTTGCTCGAGCGACCTCTGACCCTGGGACCGGGGGAGCGGGCGGCCCTTCCCACGGGGCTGCGAATAGAGCTGCCGCCCGGCTACGAGGCCCAGGTTCGGCCCCGGTCAGGCCTCGCGCTGCAGAAGGGCGTGACCTGTCTCAACACTCCCGGCACCATCGACTCAGACTATCGCGGCGAGATCAAGGTGATCCTGATCAACCTGGGCAGCGAGCCCGCGACCTTCTCGTCCGGGGACCGGATCGCCCAGCTCATCGTGGCGCCCGCGCTCCGCGCGCGCTTCCTACCCGCCGAGTCGCTGAACGAGACCGACCGAGGCTCGGGCGGCTTCGGATCGACGGGGGCCTAATGTCCGAAGCGGCGTCATCGGGATACATGGAGGAGGGCTCGGGCGAGCGGCTCGGCCGGAAGCGCTTCTCCGTGATATCGCTCTACGTGTCGAGGGAATTCCTCTTCGGCTTCTTCGTGTGCTTCCTCTTCTTCTTCGCCGTCTTCTTCGTGAACCAGATCCTCCTCATGGCCGAGGATATCCTCTCGAAGAAGGCTCCCCTCAAGGACGTGCTGCTCCTGCTCGTGTACGCGATGCCCTCGGTGATCGCGATGTCCTTCCCCTTCGCCTCCCTCGTCGGAGCCCTCATGGCGGCGGGGCGCCTTTCCTCGGACAACGAGATGCTCGCGATCATGGCCGCCGGGATACCGCCGAGGCGCGCTTTCGCGCCCTTCCTCGCGCTCGGCCTTGTGTTCTCCATCGTCTCCTTCGGGATGAACGACTACTTCCTCCCCAGGGGCAGCATCGAGTTCGGCAAGCTCTCGCGTAAGCTCGTGGCGAGCACCCCGGCCCTGGAGCTCAAGCCCTGGTCCACGAAGCGCTACAAGGACGTCACCGTAGTCACGGGGAATATGGAAGGCTCGGTGATCGAGGACCTCCTCATCTTCGATCGGGGGAGCGACGGCAGCGAGCGCGTCATCTCGGCCGAGAAGGCCCAGCTCCTGGTCGACGAGGCTCGAAGCGACGTAGTATTGAGCCTCGTCGGGGTCTGGCAGCAGACTGTCAAGAAGGGCGAGAACGACCGCTTCGAGTGGGCAAAGGCCTCCAACATGGAATACCGCATCTCCATGCGGGACCAGGGTAACGATTCCGCCTCCATGGGCCCCCGCGACCTACCCTCGGTCGACCTGGCGAAGGTCATAGCGCAGAAACGCGCCGCCCTCGACGTAAAAAGGGCCAAGCGAGACGATGACGTATCACGGGCCCGGGGCGCCCTTATCGACGCCTATGATGCCGAAGTCGCCGGTTCCCTCCCCTGGCCCAATTCCGCCTCGAGGCTAGTGCAGCCCCTCGCCGCGCTACGCGCCCTCGGCTCAAGCCAGCCTGAGGACCGGACCCTCCAGGTATACAAGCTCGAGTACTTCAAGAAATTCTCGATACCCTTCGGAGCCCTGTTCTTCGTCGTCCTCGCCTTCCCCCTCGGACTGCTCGCGAAGAAGTCGGGCCGGACCATGGGCTTCGGAATCGGCATCCTCGTGGCCGTCATCTACTGGGCGCTGCTCCTGGGCGGCCAAACCCTCGGGACCAGGCTGGCCTGGTCTCCCTTCTGGTCCACCTGGGCTCCCAACGCGATGGTGCTCGCCGTCGGACTGGCTCTCTGGATAGCGAGGCTGAAGAGCCGATGAGAACCTACCAATGAGGCGCGCGACTACCCTGAGGCTCTACCTCGTCCGCATATTCCTGCCCGCCCTCTTGGCCTCCCTGGGCCTCTTCGCCCTCGTGCTGGAATTGGTGGACCTCTTCCCGAACCTCTGGCGCTATCTCGCCCAGGAGGCGTCCGCCCGCTCCGTGATTAAGGTCATGGCCCTCTACCTCCCCACCGCCCTCTCCAACGGCCTCCCCATTGCCCTCCTCTTCGCCTCATCCTTCAGCCTGGCTGTGCTCTACGCGGACAACGAGCTCACCGTCATATTCGGGTCGGGCATCTCCCTGACCCGCTTCACGGCTCCCCTCTTCGTCGCGGCCGTCCTATTGAGCGCGGGATCCTTCTTCTTCAACGACCGAGTGGTGCTGAGCACCATCAAGGCCAAGAACGAGCTGTCCAAGACGCTGCTGGGGCAGAAGACCTCGGCCAGCAATCCCGACGTCGCCGTCATCTCCCGGGACGGGGCCGTGGTCTATCGGGCCCACTTCTACGACGACGCCGGGCATAGCCTCTCGGGAGTCACCGTCGTGGAGCGCGACACGGGGGGCAAGCCCGTCGCCAGGACCGAGGCGGCGGTCGCCCGCTGGGACGGCACGCGCTGGATCTTCAGCACCGTGCAGCGCTTCGAGCTGCAGGGCGACGGCTCCTGGACCGAGCTCTCCTACGGCAGTTGGACCTCGGCCCGGCTCGACGAGAAGCCTGACGCCTTCAAGAGCCAGAACCGGGACCTCGCGGAGATGTCGGTCTCTGACCTCGGCGAGTACGTCGTCTTCCTGAGGCGGGCCGGCCTTCCCTACGCTGCCGCCCTCGCCGAGCGCCATAAGCGCTTCAGCTTCACCTTCACGCCGATAGTCGTGGTGCTGCTCGCCGGGGCCTCGGGCGGGCGCTTTCGCAAGAACGTCCTCCTGGCGAGCCTCCTCACGAGCCTCGTCGCGGCGACCTTGTATTACGTAGCCCAGATGATCACCATGCTCCTCGCGAAGACAGGGGTCCTGGAACCGTGGATCGGCGCTTGGTCCCCCCTCGCGGTATTCATCGTAGCGGGCGTCCTGCTGTTCAGGAACGCCAGGACCTAGGGGAGGCTCATGGACCGCAGCATCTTCACGCTCGCCTCGAAGGACGGCGCGACCCGGGCGCGAGTCGGACGGGTCGCCCTGCCGCATGGCGAGATCGAGACTCCGGCCTTCATGCCGGTCGGGACGAACGCGACCGTCAAGGCGGTCCCGCCAGGCGACCTCGAGGAGATCGGCTTCGGCATCATCCTCGCCAACACCTATCACCTCTACTTGAGGCCCGGCCACGAGGTCATCCGTGAGGCCGGCGGCCTCCATGGCTTCACCGGATGGGAGCGGAATTTCCTCACGGACTCGGGCGGCTTTCAAATATTCTCCCTGGCCGCGCTACGCAAGCTCTCCGAAGAGGGTGTCACCTTTCGCTCGCATATTGACGGAGCCAAGAAGTTCATCTCGCCTGAGGAGGCCGTGGAGGCTCAGACCGCCTTCAACAGCGACGTGCAGATGCAGCTGGACATTTGCACTCCCTGGGGCACCGAGGAGGCCGAGGCGCGCAAGGCCTCCGACCTCACCACCCGCTGGGCGGGGCGCGCCAAGGCCCGATGGCTGCAGAAACGGGACGAGGGCTATCGCGGAGAGCTCTTCGGCATCGTGCAGGGCAACTTCCACAAGAGCCTGAGGGAGCGGAGCGCCGCCGAGATCTCGGGGCTCGAGCTCCCCGGCATCGCGATCGGCGGCCTTTCGGTCGGCGAGCCCTTCGAGGTGTTCTCCGAGTACCTGGCCTATACGGCGGGGTTCCTGCCCGAGGATCGGCCGCGATATCTCATGGGGATCGGGACTCCCGACTATATTCTCGAGGCTGTCGAGAATGGCATCGACATGTTCGACTGCGTATTCCCGACGCGGACCGCGCGCAACGGGTTACTGTTCACGGCCCAGGGGCCGATAGCTATAAAGAAGGCGCGTTACGAGAGGGATTTCGGGCCGATCGATCCCCGATGCGGGTGCCGAATATGCCGTGGCCATGGCCGCGCGCCCGGTTATAGCCGGGCATATCTCAGGCACTTGTACAAGTGCGAGGAGATGCTCTATGCGACGCTCGCGAGCTATCACAACCTCTACTTCCTCCACGACCTCGTACGGGGAATCCGGGAAAGCATACAACGCGGGGAATTCGCCACCTTCAAGCGCGACTTCCTCTCGAGCTACGGCTTGGGCGCCGATTAGGTCCATCTCGGCGTCGGCGGGGCTCGTTCTCGCTCTGGCCCTCCTCCTCCTCGGCCAAGCCCTACTTGGCCAGGCTTCTCCCGCGGCCCTTCCTCCGGCCGCATCGAAGGCATCGGACTCCGCGCCGGCCGTCGTCGCGACGGACGAGGAAAAGGCTGCCGCCGCCGCGGCCGCCATGGAGGCCAAGCGGCGGGACACCATCCGCTACGGCATAGACGCGGAGATAGCCGATCTTCTGTCCCAGCTCGCCACGGAGAAGGACGGACGCTATAACGACGATCTCCTGGCCCTGCTCAAGAATTCGCGCAGCGGCAAGCTCCGCGTCGCGATCCTCGATTGCATGTCGGGCTTGGAGTGGAAGGGCGCCGAGGCCTTCGCCCTGGGCATAGTAGAGGACCGGGACAACGCCGACGCGGATTTCGTCCTCTCCGCGCTCTCCTACCTCGCCGCCGTGAAATCGAAGGAAGCCCTTCGATTCGCCGATCCCCTGATCAAGGAAAACAACAAGAAGTACCTTCCTGCCCTCGTCAGGCTCATGGGCAGGGTAGGGGGAGAGAGCGAGGAAAACCTCCTCCTAGCTTGGTTCGACGGCGACTCGACCACGCCGGCGCTCAAGGAGGAGGCGATCAAGGCCTTGGGCGAGATCGGCTCGGCGAAGGCCTCGGCGCGTCTCTGCAAGCTCGTGGAGGATGGCTCCGGCGGCAAGGCCGCGAGGATGTTCGCATGCGACTCGCTCGCGAAGATACGGGACGAGTCCGCGGTCCCGAGTCTCGTCAAGGCGGCCAACGATCAAGATCCCAACGTCAGGACCCAGGCGATCGAAGCCCTCGGCGCCTTCGCGAAAGCGGACTCCAAGGCCGGGGGGGAGGCGAGGGCGGCCGTCAAGGAAGCCCTGCGCGATTCCTACGCGAAGGCCCGCATCTCGGCCTGCAAGGCCGCAGCCGGTATCCCCGATTCGCTGCCTTTCCTTGAATACAAGGCGAAGAGCGATCCCGAGAAAGCCGTAAAGGCGGAAGCCTGCCGCTCCATCGCCCTCCTCGGCTCGTCAGCTGGAGCGGCAGGGGAGAATTTCGACTTCCTGCGCGCAAGGCTCGAGGACAAAAAAGAAGACTCGGCCCTCAGGCTGATCTGCTTCGGACTCCTCGCGCGCTACGATGCCGAGTCTTCCATCCCGGCGCTAAAGGGCCTGCTGGTGGCGGAATCGGCGGAGAAAGATAGGAGCTTCTATACTTCGATCGCACGCGAGATCGCGAACGCCGCCCAAGCCCCCGGCATCGCGGCCCTCGCGCGCGTCCTCGCCTCGGATAAAGAGTACTTGATCAGGATAGCGGCCATAGAGTGGGCCAAGAAGGCCAAGGCCCAGGATTTCCGGGCCGATCTCGAGCGACTCTCCCGGGACGACCCCTCGGATATGATCAAGAAGCGCGCGGCGGATGCCTTGAAGGCGTTCTAGGCTAGAGCCCTGGCGTCTCGATGCAGTGCAGGAGCCGGTTGATCTTGTCTGCCGGCTTCTCGTAGGCCTCGAATCGCAGCTTGAGCGGATAGCCGGCGCGCGAGATCATCGGGATTGCCTTGCCCATGCAGTCCTCCACGGGGCCCGACAGCTCGGGGAAGAGCTCGGCCCGTAGGGGTACGAAGCTTAGCTTCTCCCCGTCGTAATGAAGCTCGGCGACCTTGCGCGGGACGCTCACGAGGAACACGAGGAAGTCGCTCGCGCCTCCGCCGACGCTCTTGGAGCCGCCCGCGGAGATCGTGTGCACGTTGCGCGATCCTATGTGCGGGTTCTGGTCCTCGACGATGAGCTCGATCTGAGCCGAGCCAGGCTTGACCACTCGCGGGGAGAAGGCGGCCGCGGCCGCGCGGAGCTTGGCCTCGTCGGCGGCCGAGCGCTTGGCGGCGGGCCTGCGGCGGCCGGCGGCCTGTTCCAATATCGATACCGTCCGCTCGGCCTCCGCCTTTTGATCCTGGGCGATCGAGGCCGCGCTGGACTCGACCTCGGCATCGTGGGCGTCGGGCTTGCGCTGGAAAGGCAGGGCACGGCCGGGCCGCGCCCGGGTCTTGCCCGCGCCGGGGACTGCCGTGGGCGAACCGTCGGCGGCCGCCTGAGCGGCGCCTTCGGGGACGCGGCCCGAGGCCTCTACGCTCGCCTGAGCGGCGCCTTCGTCGACCCGTGCTCGCGCGGCCGCGCCGCCAAGCAGGTCTCCGGCCGGGGCGCCTTGCGGGGTCTTGCCCTTGGCGGAGGACCTGGCGACAGGGCCGGAGGCCGTGGCCTCGCTCGCGGCCCTCGCGACCGATTCCTCCTCGGCCTGGAGCACGGCGGCCGCGATCGGCGCCTCCGCGCGCCGGGGCATCCTGCGCAGCATGAGCACGAGCGCCAGGGCGGCGGCGAGGACGAGGAGGAGCAGCGCCAGGAATAGCGCTAGGCGGCCGCCCGAGCGGACGAAGGCTGCCACGGGGCTGCGGGCCAGCGTCAGATCGAGGATGCCGGAATCCGGAGCGATCCGCACGCCGTTGGCGAAATGCAGCCGGACATCGAGCCGAGCGCTTCCCTCGGGCACCGAGTCCGGCACGAGGACGGAGACGTCCATCGTCCCGGAGCGGCCACCTTGGAGGGTCATGAAGGATTTCTTGGAGAGTATGTCGGACTCGCCCAGGAGCGCGCGGTCGAGCTCGAGGCCCACCGCGGCGTCCGAGCCGTTCGTGACCTTGACGGGGAAGGAGAAGGCGTAATCGCGCTTCCCGAGCGGTCCCGGGAACACGGCGGTCGGGAGCGAGAGGCTCTTCCGCGCTATGTCGGAGGCCCCGTCCTTGGAGTACTCAGAGACCTCGGCGCCGAGGGCTTGCGCGGCCTGGTCTATGTAGGACTTGCCCTGAGCCTCCGAGCTGCCCGAGGCCGGGGCCCCGGCCTCGCCCGGCTTGGGGAAGGGCAGCTTTATGATGCGGACCGGCCAGCCGTTGGCGCGGATCCGGGCGGCGGCCGCCTCGATCTCGCTCCCGACCTTGTCCGGGCTCATGCCGAAGGTTGGGCTGGAGGGCGGGGGGTTGTGGACTCCGTCCGTGATCATCACGACGACCTTGCGCCTGCTCTCGGGGAGATCGGCCAGGTACTGGTAGAGGTAGCTGAGCGCGCCGACTAGGTCCGAGTAGCGCGCGAGGGGGTAGAGGAGGTAGAGCCGCCCCAGGACGGTCTTGACGTCCGACTCGTTCTCGACGCGTTGCGCGATCTCGGCTTGGGCGTTCTCGCCGAAGGACAGGAGGTGGAAGGTGTCCCCCCTGCGGAGGTAGTCCTTGACGACGGAGGAGACGACGTAGTCGGTGACGTCCTGGAAATAGGGCAGGGTGCTTTGGGAGAGGTCGAGGAGCACGACCACGTCCACGGCGTCGGCATCGCCCCTGGCGTCGGCCGCCTGCGAAGCCGGCGCCGCCT
>DBTW01000171.1:9812-18994 GCA_002307245.1 Spirochaetaceae bacterium UBA1306
GCCTGCGAAGCCGGCGCCGCCTGCGCCAGGAGCGAGGCTCCCAGGGCCGAGAGCAGCAATGCCAAGGCCGCGATGCGCTTAATCGACATTTTTTCTCCTCCGGGACGGAGGCGCCTAGAGCTTGGCCGCCTCGATCCTCTCGACTTTATACTGGAACTTTCGCTCGTGGATGAGGAAGGAAAGCCTCTCGCCGGGCTTGTGGTTGAGGAGCTTCTTGCCCAGGGGCGAAAGGTAGGAGATGACGTTATTGTCGGGATCGGACTCCCAGGGGCCGAGGATCGTGTAGGTCTCCGACTCGTTCGTGAGTTCGTTGAGCAGGGTCACCACATTGCCGAAGGAGACCTTGGTCACGGTGATCGTCGACTTGTCGAAGATCTGGGCGCGCTCGATCTCGTTCTTGAGCTTGGCGACCTTGGCGTTGAGCTCGTCCTGCTTCTCCTTGGCCGCCTTGTACTCGGCGTTTTCCCGGAGGTCGCCCAGGGAGAGGGCGTAGGCGATCTCCTTCTGGTTGATCGGCACCTCGACGTCGAGGATCTCCGCGAGGAGGGCCTGCTTCTCCGTGTACTTGTCCGAGGTGACCATGAGGCCGCGCGAGACGACCTGCTTCTCCTCCTCGCCGCCGAAGTGGAACTCGGGCCACTTCTCCACGATCTTGCGGCGCAAGGAAAGCTTGATGGCCGGGTCGAGGTCTTTCACGTCGCTCACGAGGGTATAGATGCGCTCGATGGTCTCGGACTTGGAGTCGAGGAGGTACTGCTCCAGGGTCGAGTCCTTGAAGAGGATGGTCTGGACCTGCTTGTTGATCTTACGGTTCTCGGTCGTGTCGCGATGGCTCTCGATCTCCTTGTAGGTGAGGTCGAGGATGTGCACGAGGGTGATCATCACCTTCTCGCTGGAGAGGCCGAGCTCGGAGAACCAGCTTTCGTCCTTGAGGTTCTTGACCACCCAGATGAAGGCCTCGCGATGGTCGCGGTAGTTCTCCACGATGTCGAGGACCATGTGCTTGAGCTTCGCCTCGTTGCCCGATGACTTGAGGGTATCCAGAATCCCGGCGTTGAGCGAATAGGGGAAGAGCCGGACATAGACGTCGGGCCAGTCGGGAACGAAGTTCTTGATATGGAGCAGGAAGGACTTGCGCAGCTCGGAGTCCTTGATCCCGTCGTAGATGGCCACGGGGTCCTCGATCTCGTCGAAGAGCTCGGCGAAGCCGAGGGTCACGGAGCCCTTGAGGTGCGTGTACTTGGCCGCCAGCTCCTTGAGGAAGAGGTAGGACGCGAGGACGGTCTCGTTCGCCTGCTGGTAGGAGCGGACGAAGCTGGTGAAGAAGGCGAACATCTCGGTGAAGAACTCGGAGTCGGGCTCGCCCGACTCGAGGAAGTCGCGGAGGTACTGCACGCGGGAGAAGAAGTTCTTCTCGGCCTTGAACTGGTTGTAGACCTTCTCCTCGAAGGACAGGGGCCGGTCGCGGACGATGAAGGTCGCGATGTCGTCGGTGGCGTTGCCGAAGGTGGCGTCGGTCTTGAGGACCTCGCGGGCCTTGGCGCTCCAGGAATTCCACTCGCTCACCGTGAGGACCGAGGGCACGAGCTCGGCCTTGATGTGCTTGAGGTCGGCGCGGTTGTCGAAGCTCTTGATGATGATCTTGAGGGCCCAGGCCGGCTCCCCCTTCACCTTCTCGCGGAGCTTGTCCTTCGACCAGACGGCCTTGAGGACCCAGATGTGCTCCTTGGAGAGGGTCGTGAGGCTGTCGATGGCCATCTTGAGCGACATCTTGTGGCCGCGGCTCTTGGCAAAGTCGATCACGATATCGTCGCCCTTGATGCTCGCGATGCGGCCGATGTTCCAGGTGCGGTGGTAGACGTAGTTGCCGGCGTCGAAGGCGATGTGCTTCTCGAAGTCGGCCATGGCCTCGTGCATCGCGCGGTAGGACTGGGCGATGTTGGAGAGGCGGATGTAGTCCTCGAGGTGGGAGTGGTCCTTGTACTTGCCCTTGTAGCACTCGATGACGTCCTTGCGGAGGCTCGGGTTCTTGTCGTCGTAGTCTATGACCACCTTGAGGATGTCGAGGGCCGTGTTCCAGTCCTCCTTGTCCTTGTAGTGGCGATAGAGGTCGAGGAGGAGGCCGGCCGCCTTGTCCTCGGAGATCTGCTTGGCGATCTTGCGTTGGACGTGGAGGAAGAAGTCGATGTCCTCGGGGCAGGCCTCGACGAGCTTGCCCCAGATCTCCTTGACGTTGGTGGAGAGGCCCTTGTTGATGAAGCGGTGGAGGGCTTTCTTGTAGAAGTCGACGGCCTCGTCCTTCTTGCCTTCCTTCTCGCGCTTCTCGGCGAGAGCCTTGACGATGTCGGCCTCCTCGTAATCCACGCGGATGAGGCGCTCCCAGACGAGATACATGTCGTCGGGGCGGCCGTCGGCCTCGTAGCACTCGGCGAGGCGGCGGAGGGCCGTGCGGTTCTCGCCGAAGTCGAGGATGCGCTGGCAGACGAACTCGACGACGCTCCACTTCTTGTTGTCGGCGAAGACGTCGAGGAGGGAGACCATGGCGGAGTCGTCGATCTGCTGGCGCATCAAGGCGAAGATCCCCGAGAGGTAGAGGGCGATGATGCTCGTCTTCGTGTGCGCGAGGTGCTCGTCGCAGAGGGTTTTGAGCTCGTCGATAGCCTTGTCGCGCAGGGCATCCTGGGCGATGGCGTCGAGCTCCTTGAGGTTTGCGGCGGAATAGGCGCCGAGGGAGGCGCGCGTCCACTTCTCCTCGTTGAGCATCTCCTGGACTTTCTGGGCGATCTGCGATTCGGCCATATGGGTCTCCTCTCCTAGGCTGTGTACTGCTTATATATAGATTGATCGAGCAGCCTGACCTTGAGCAGGACCTCGTCGATCCTCGCCCGGTCCTCATTGGCCGCAATATAGTGGTCTATCAGCCAGAAATACCTGTTGATCAGGCGGGGCGTCAGCGCGGCCCTGTCCGATCCTCCGTCCTTGGACTCGTTCTCGAGCTGGTAGATGGATTGGCGGAGCTTGCCGACCTCTACGGCCTTGAGCTCGCGCTTGACGCCGAAGACGCCGAGCAGGGCCCCGTATACGGGGATCCACTCGGCCAGCTCCGGCCCGCGGTAACCCATGGCCGAGACCTTGGCCGCGAGCTTGCGGACCATGCCCGACTCGAGGAGCTCGACGTCGATCCTCTGAGGCGCGAGAAAGAAGGCTTCGCGGAAAAGGGCCTTGGAGCTTCGCTCGTCGCCCTGCATGGCGTAGCTGTCCGCGAGCTGGGCCAGGACCTCGGCATCCTCTTTCCGCTCGCGGGCGGCGGCCTCCAGGGACCTGAGGGCGCCCACGTAGTCGCCGGTTCCCTTCAGGCAGACGCCGATCCTGAGGGCGAGGTCGGCCTCGTGGGACTCCTTCTCCTCCGGGGGGAGGGCCTCGTACTGGCCGAGGGCTAGCGAGAAGGCGAAGCGCTTGAACGCGAACAGGGCTGGCTCGAACTCGCCCTCGAGCTTGGATACGAAGGAGGCGAAGGCCTTCCATTGGGAGACGGCGTACTCGCCGCGCTCGAAGGGGTTGGGTAGTATCTCCAGGCGGGCCAGGCGATCGGCCCAGAACCTGGAGCACTTGAGCGACCAGAGCACTTCGGAGTTCTCGAAATCGACGGCCAGCGCCTTTTCGAAGAGCTCCGCCGCGCCGCGAAGGTCGACTACCTTGAGTTTTTCGTACGCGCTCGACAGTAGTACGGTGACGCTTTCCTGCTCGGCCATGCTCTTCCGGGTATCGCTGCCCAGGCGATTCTCATCGATCGGCACGCCGATTTCCTCGGTGCCGGGGCAGCAGGGCTAAGGATATTGCGCTTCGCCAACCGCAGGTCTAGCGTAGCGTTTGGCGTGCGGTTATTGTACCGCAAGCTTACGACTAACGTTTCGATATTATCCCGGAAAAGAGGCTCTAGTCAATCGTCGCGGGGGCTGTAAAGCTCCTCCCGCCACGAGGAAAATCACTGTAGCAAAGAGAAATCCGCGTAAAAACCCAGGAGCGAAGCTTGGCGCATAGAGGCCTGGTATGATACTATACGCCCCCATGGAAGAGCCTATCTTCGCCCCCTCGCTCCTATCCTCGGATTTCTCCGATTTGCGCTCCTCGGTGGGCGCGATCGAGGCGGCTGGCGGAGACTGGGTCCATCTGGACGTGATGGACGGCCGTTTCGTTCCAAACCTCACCTTCGGTCCCAAGATGGTCTCCGACCTGCGGCCGAGGACGGGGCTCCCGATGGACGTGCATCTCATGACCGTCGAGCCCGAGCGTCTCGTCGCCGCCTTCGCCGGGGCCGGCGCGGATTACATAACCTTCCATGCGGAGGCCTGCGTCCACGCGCATAGGCTCGCCGAGGATATCCGCTCCTTGGGCGCGAAGCCCGGCATTGCCATCGTCCCGTCCACACCGGCCAGCCTGATCGCGGAGCTGCTGCCCTTCGTCGACCTGGTCCTCGTCATGACCGTCGACCCGGGCTTCGGGGGGCAATCCCTCATCCCGGCCTGCCTCGACAAGTGCTCGGCCTTGGCGCGGGCGAGGGCGGAGCGGGGGCTCTCCTTCCTGATCTCGGTCGACGGCGGCATCAACGCGGAAACGATCCGGGCCGCCTCGGCCGCCTGGGCCGACGTCCTCGTCATGGGCTCCGCCTTCTTCTCGGCGGCCGACCAGGCAGCAGCCCTCCGAGAGGCGCGGGCAACGTTCAAGGCCGCGAGGACTGGCCAGGGCGGCCCAGCCCCGGCGCGCCCCCATTGAGTTTTAGCTCGTCCATGCCGATAAGGTATCGGAGGCATACGCACATGCACGCGACGAAGACCCTCCTAACCGTCCTCCTCCTCGCGGCCCTCGTCGCCATCCCGGCGACGGCGCAAAAAGCCGCGGCGCCAGCCGCGAAATCGACCCTCGACAAGGGCGTCGAGCTGTTCGGCCAAGAGAAGTACCGCGACGCCCTGGACCTCTTCGGCAAGGTGATGTCGGACCCCAAGGCTTCGATCGAGCGACCCGAGGCAGCCTACTGGTCCGTCCTGGCCTACCTGGCGGTAGGCGATCAGGCCACGGCGGGAGCCTCCATAGACGCTTTCATCTCGGCCTATCCGAAGAGCCCCCGCGTGCCCGATCTCCTCTACCAGCGTGGGCGCATCTTATATTCGAAGGCCGATTACGAGGGCGCCCTCAAGGTTTTCGCCGCCTTCGGTTCCCAAGCCCCCGCGAGCGACCTCCTCCCCGCGGCCCTTTACTGGAGCGGCGAGTGCCTCTATGCGCTCGGCCGCCTAGAGGAGGCCGAGCGAGCCTTCACGGCAGTCACCCAAGGCTATCCCTCGAGCGTGAAGGTCGAGGCCGCAACCTATCGGCTTTCCCTCATCGGCCTCGAGTACCGACAGCGTGAGCTCCTCAAGCTCCTCACCTGGAGCCATGAGGAATCGCTCCGCTCGGTCGAGGATTTCCGCATGCGCGAGAAGGCCTACGAGTCCTCGATCGCGCTCTATCAGAAGCAGATCTCCGACTCGAAGCGGGGCGCTGCCAACGACAGCGACAAGGTCATCGCCGATTTGCGGGCACAGGTCGCGGACTTGGGCTCGAGGCTCGCCTCCAGCGAGGCTAAGCTCGCCTCGGCCCTGGCCGAGGCCGATGCCCTTCGCGCGTCGCTCGCCGCCGCCCAGGCGGGGGCCGACCAAGCCAAGGCGGCGGCTCAACCGGCCGCGGCCCCGGCGCGGCCGACGGTTCCCCTCGACAGGGACTCGAAGACCCAGGCCCTCGACTCCAAGGCCCGGGCCCTCGACCTGCTCGGCTTTTATATCGATAAGATAGCCGCCGCCGACCAGAAGGACGGGAGCAAATGAAGCGGATATTGACCAGCGCAGCCCTGATAATCGCGGTCGCGATGACCCTCGGCGCCCTCGAGGCCCGCGAGGGACTCGTCAAGCTCGTCGTGAACGAGTCGAACGCTCGCGTCTCCGTCTATAGGCTCGTCGACGTAGCCAAGGGCCGATACGAGGCCCTGATCTTCGACCAAGATCCCCGGACTACCTTCGCTACCCTCAGCGCGGACGGTCGGATGTACAAGCTCGGCGATTCCTTCGACTTCCGCATCTCGGCCGCTAGGACGGACACCGGGGTCAGGATAGAATTCCGCTCCGCTGCCTTCGTCGTCCGCCAGACCCTCGATTTCGCGAAGTCCGAGGGCTCGGCCCTCGCAGATGGCCTGCACGTCGCATTTTCGGTCGAGAACATCTCCGAGCGGGAAGCCTCTGTAGGGCTCCGGTACCTGGTCGATACGTACCTCGCTGAAAAGTCGGGCCTGCATTTCACCACGGACAGGCGCCCGCGCGTATCCGAGGAGAGCTGCATCCTCCCGGGTGACGATGACTCCTGGATCGCGAGTCCCGGCGAGAAGACCAGCTTCATGATCCAGTTCTCCGGCGCCGGGATCACCCGGCCCGACAAGCTGATCCTCTCCAATTGGAAGCGTCTCTCCGACGCCAGCTGGGGCTTCGATACGAACCCCCAGAGGAACTTCACCCTCGTGCCATACTCCATCAACGACTCGGCGATAGCCCTCTATTGGGAGCCCGCGGCCTTGGCGAGGGGCGCCACGAGGCGCGTGGCCTTCGCCATGGGCGCCCTCAACGAGAAGGGCTATCCAGCGGAGGCCGGGGCTAAGAGCTCGACCGAAGCTATCTTCGACACTACCGTGCTCGGGCAAGCCGCTCCCGACGCCGCGACCTCGATGGCGGCCGACCTCGTGGCCGCCAGGGACCTCATCGGCAGGATAGACCGCGCCTTAGCCGAGGGCGGCGTCATCTCCGACGAGGAGCTCGCGGCCTGGAGGAAGATACTGGACCGCCTCGAGGAGCGGAAGAAAGGGTATTAGGCCAGACATGTCGCGAACAGCGCTCGACCGCGCCGAACGGCTCTACCGCGCCGGGCGCTATGCCGAGCTCGTCTCCCTCCTCGAGCCCCAGTTGCCCGTATACAGGGAGTCGCAGCGTTTCTATTACCTCCTCGGCGCCTCCTGCCTCCGGGCTGGCGATCCGGGAGGGGCCCTCACCTACCTGAAACGGGCCGAGCAGCTCGCGCCCTCGCATCGCGATACCATGCTCGCCCTTGCCGCCCTGTCGCTGCGCAGGGGCGAGTCCGAAAAAGCCATAGACTATTACCTGCGGATCCTCGAGGAGAGGCCCGGCGACCGGCGAGCTCGCGCCTGCCTCGCCATCCTGCGGGAGCACGGGGGGGCGGAGGGCCTGGCGAAGCTCGTCGAGACGGGCAAGGTCGAGCGCCTCTACCCGGGACGCAAGGCCCTGCCGCGCTTCTTCCTGCCCTTCGCGGTCGGACTGGCCTTCGCCGCGGCGCTCTGGCTGGCCTGGCCCCTGGGGGCATCCCTCGTCGAGGATCTGGCGAGGCATCGAGCCGCGAGACCCGAGGTGGCGGCCATATCCTTGAGCCGGGCCGAGCGCGACGCGCCAGTGGTTTCCGGGGGCAGTTTCCGCTACGTACTTACCGAAAAGCAGGCTCTGGCCTCCTTCGAGCGCGCGAAGGACTACTTTCAGGCCTACCGGGACAACTCGGCGCTGATCGAGATCAACCGGCTCCTCGGCTCCAACGCGAGCGCGGGGATCAAGGATAAGGCCAGATCCCTGCGCGCCTTCGTGGGCAAACCAGACTTCCGGACCATCAAGGACGTCCCTGCCTATTCTGAGGTCCAGGCCGATCCGGGCCTATACGATGGCTGCTCCGTCTCCTGGAAGGGCATGGCGGCCAACGTCCGAGCGGATTCCGGTGGCCTCGCCTTCGATTTCCTCGTAGGCTACCAGGGCAAGAAGAGACTCGACGGCATCGCGCCCTCGCGGATAGAGGGAGCCGAGGTGCCGGTGGACCGGGCCCTCGAGATACTCGCCACGATACGGGCCGGGGGCGGGGCCTTCTCCCTCGACTGCGAGGCGATCCACGAGCTGATCGCCGCGCCATGAGGGCTGTCGTGCAACGCGTCTCCGACGCCTCGGTGGCGGTCAGGGGCGAAACGGTCGGCCGGGCTGAGAAGGGGATCCTCGTCTATCTCGGCGTGGCTTCGGGGGATACCGAGCGGGACGCGGCCTATCTGGCCGAGAAGGCAGCGATGCTGCGCATCTTCGAGGACGCCGAGGGCAAGATGAATCGCTCGGCGGCCGACGAAGGCGGCTCCGCCCTCGTCATATCCCAGTTCACCCTGCTCGCCGACGCCCGCAAGGGACGCAGACCCTCCTATTCCGACGCGGCCGCGCCCGAACTCGCGAAGCCTCTCTACGAATGCTTCGTCGAGGCACTGCGGGAGCATCTGGGGAGGGTCGAGACCGGGATCTTCCAAGCGGAGATGCGGGTCAGCTACACGAATGAGGGCCCGGTCACGATACTGCTCGACTCGAAGAAGCTTTTTTAAGAGGGGATAAAAAAAAGAAAAATCGCGGAGTTCGCGAAGAATATTCGCGTCCGTCGCGACTTTGCGGTTTCCCTAGTATTTATTCGATTCCTCATACAATCAATTTCCTTGCCCTACGAACGATACCTCGGAGCTCTGCTCCGGGATTCGTTCATTTGAGAAAAAAAGGCCGCGCGGATCGCTCCGCGCGGCCTTTTCGTAATTGAGACTATTCCTTACTTCTTGGCGCCTTTCTTGGCGGGCGCCTTGGCTCCTGCCTTCTTGGCGACGGGCTTCTTGGCCGCGGCTTTCTTGGCGGGCGCCTTGGCGACGGCCTTTTTAGCTACGGGTTTCTTGGCTGCCGTCTTGGCGGGCTTCTTCTCGGCCTTGGCGGAGGCGGCCTTCTTGGCCGGCGCCTTCTTCGCGGCCGGCTTGGCGGCCTTGGCTGCGGCCTTGTCCTCGATCACGGCCTGGGCCGCGGCGAGGCGCGCGATGGGTACGCGGAAGGGGGAGCAGGAGACGTAGTTCATGCCAGCGGCGTGGCAGAACTTCACTGACCTGGACTCTCCACCATGCTCGCCGCAGATGCCGACCTTGAGGCCCTTGCGGGTCTTGCGGCCGAGCTCGATGGCCATCTTCACGAGCTTGCCGACGCCGTTCTGGTCGAGGCTGACGAAGGGATCGATGGCGAAGATGGCCTTCCCGCCTTCCTTCTCGGACTTGACGTAGTCGGGGAGGAAGCGGCCTGCGTCGTCGCGGGAGAGGCCGAGGG
>DBTW01000060.1:0-498 GCA_002307245.1 Spirochaetaceae bacterium UBA1306
CAACGAGTGGGGCTACTCCAACCGCGTCGTCAACCTCCTCAGCTACATGGCCGCCAAGAAGTAAGGTCTATCCACGTTGAAGGGGCTGTCCGGGAATATCCTTCCTGGGCAGCCTTTTTTCTTTCAAGCTCAATACTCGAACACGGAGGCAGGCTTATGATCAAGACCGTCAAGGACGTAGCTCTCAAGGGCAAACGGATAATCATGCGCGTCGACTTCAACGTTCCCATGAAGGACGGCAAGGTACAGGACGATACGCGCATCACCGCGGCCATCCCCACTATCAAGTACGTCATGGAGCAGGGCGCCAAGTCCCTCGTCCTCATGTCGCACCTGGGCGATCCCAAGAAGGACATGAAGAAGGCCAAGGAGAAGGCCGAGAAGGACGGCAAGGCCTTCGACGAGGCCAAGTACATCGCGGGCAAGCACCGCATGGCCCCGGTCGCCGCCTACCTCGCCGAGAAGCTCGGGCGGCCCGTGGTCTTCGCCGGCGAGGAC
>DBTW01000060.1:804-47629 GCA_002307245.1 Spirochaetaceae bacterium UBA1306
GCCTTCATCGAGGGCCAGAAGGACGGCACGATTGTCATGCTCGAGAACACCCGCTTCCATAAGGAGGAAACCTCCGAGGACCCGGTCGAGCGCGACAAACTCGCGAAGGAACTGAGCACCTACGGCGATGTCTTCGTCAACGACGCCTTCGGCACAGCCCATCGCGACCACGCTTCCACGGCCTCCATCGCCAAGTTCCTCAAGGTATCGGTCGGTGGGTTCCTCATGGAGAAGGAAGTGGCCTACCTCGAGCCCATCGTGACGAGTCCCAAGAAGCCCCTCGTAGCCATAATCGGAGGCGCCAAGGTCTCCTCCAAGATCGCGGTGCTGGAGTCCCTGCTAAAGAACGCATCCGCCCTGGTGATCGGCGGCGGCATGGCCTACACCTTCCTTAAGGCCCAGGGGCACAAGATCGGCAAGTCACTGGTGGAGGACGATCAGATCGATACCGCGAAGCAGATCATCGAGGCGGCCAAGAAGGCCAAGGTCGAGATCGTCCTCCCCGTGGACCACGTCTGCTCCGAGACTTTCGACGCCGCGGCCAAGGCCGTCGCCGTGGACGGGCTCGACATTCCCGATAACCTCATGGGAATGGACGTTGGCCCGAAGACCCTAGCCAAGTACAAGGCCGTCATCGCCACCGCGAAGACGGTCGTGTGGAACGGCCCCGTCGGCGTCTTCGAGTTCGAGGCCTTCGCCAAGGGTACCGGTGAAGTCGCCCAACTCGTCGCCGAGGCGACGGGCAGGGGAGCCATCACCGTCGTGGGCGGCGGCGACTCCGTGGCCGCGGTCAACAAATTCAAGCTGGCCGACAAGATGAGCCACGTCTCCACCGGCGGTGGCGCCTCCCTCGAACTCCTCGAGGGCAAGAAATTGCCCGGCATCGAGGTCTGCCGGTAATAATTATTTAGCCCCCGCTATCGAGCGGGGGCTCTATTTTTCCCATTTTCGAGCCCGCGGTGACTGATCTTCTCATAAGCCTTAAAATTAAACATGCATATTTTCGCTAGAAAGATGGGGGGGCGGGACCCACCAGTCGCCTATGCCCTATTTGCCTGCGTACAGGAATCGCTTGATCTTGTTGGTGGGCGTCTTGGCGAACTCCTCCGCATGCAGCTTGATCGTGGCGATCCGGCCGTATTCGGGCAGTTGCTTGTTCAGAGCTATGCGGTTCTGCTCCATCATGGCGGCGATGGCCTCCGAGGCCACGCCCTGCCTCTCGGCCTCCGCGAGATCGGGATGGACCAGGGCGGTAAGTTTGCCCTCCTCCTCGAGGACCAGGGACTCGGCGACGAGGGGCAGGGTGTTGAGCTTGGCCTCAATCTCCTCGGGGTAGATGTTCTGGCCCGAGGCCCCGAGGATCATGGTCTTGGAACGGCCACGGATGAAGATGGAGCCGTCGAGCCCCACCGAGCCTAAGTCCCCGGTATGGAGCCAGCCCTCGGAGTCGATGCACTTGGCCGTTTCTTCGTCGTTCTTGTAATAACCGCGCGTCACGTTCGCGCCGCGGACGCAGATCTCGCCAAGCAGGGGGGAGCCGTCTATCTTGAGCTCCATCCTGTCCACGAGGCGGCCCGATGAGGCTTTGCTCCGCCTGCGCCAATCGCAGTAACCGATGAGGGGGGCGCACTCGGTCATGCCGTAGCCCACGGTGAAGGGGAAGCGGATCATCGTGAGGAAGTCCTCGACCTCGGGATTGAAAGAAGCCCCTCCGATGATGACCACCGCCGCGTTGCCCCCGAAGAAGCCGAGGATCTTTTCCCGTACCTTGCCGTAGATGACCCGCTTAAGCAGCGGGATGCGCGTAAGCCTCTTCATCTTCGGCGTCTCGAGCATCGGGCGAACCTGCTTGTAGTAGATCTTCTCGATGACGAGGGGCACGGAAAGGACCATGCGAGGCTTGATGGCGGCGAAGGCCTCGATGAGGAGGCTCGTCGTGGGCAGGCGGCTGAGGAAGGTGATATGGCAGCCTCGCGAGAACGGGAAGATGAACTCGAAGGCGTTGCCGAAGGTATGGGCCAAGGGCAGGAACGAGAGGATGGTGTCCCCGCGCTTCAATACGACATTATCCTGGGCGTAGACGAGGTTCGAGATGACGTTTCCGTGGGTCGTCATGACGCCTTTCGAGAAGCCGGTAGTGCCTGAGGTATAGACGATGGCGGCGAGCTCAGATTCGGAAACAGGATCGAAGGAGAAATCCGAGGGCTTGAGGCGCATCCGATAGCTGGACTCGAAGAGCGCGGAACCCCTCTCCTTGGCCGCCGCGATGCCTGACTCCGGCCGTTCGTAGAGGGTGGAGAAGTCGGCGAGAGAGAATATCGCCTTGAGGCCATCGAGCTTCTCGATGGATAGCTTTTTGAAGAAGGCCTCGGTCGTGATGAGGAAGGTCGCGTCGGCGTGCCGGACGATGTTCTCGCAGTCCGCGGGGTGGAAATCCGGGAGTATGGGCACGATGGTCGCGCCGTAGGTGATGACGGCGAGGTAGCTTATGGCCCAATTCGATGAGTTGCGGCCGAGCAGGGCAACTTTATCTCCCCTGGCGAGCCCTGATTCCTCGAAAAAGGCATGTATCTTGTAGATGCGCGCGGCTACATCGCCGTAGCTCATGGCTTGGCCCTGGTAGTCCGAGAAGGCGGGAAGATCCCAATGGTCCCTGATGCTGCCTTCGAGGTATTCGACGAAATTCTCTTTCATGACGCCCTTCGCTCCTTGCCTGAGATGTCCTGCTCTACAATCAGACAGCGGAATGCGGGGAAGGTTGCGCCCTCGGGGCGCCGCCGCTTGTACCACGCCCGTGCTTGCCTGTATCCTCTGGATGTATGGAAAACGATACGGGAGCGCCCGGCGAGGTGAGCATCGACCCCACGACCGTGGAATACCTGCGTAAGTGCTCGATCAACCTGAGCCCCGAGAAGTACGAGATCAGCAAGGTCCAAGCCACCGTCATGGTCCTCGACATCAGGGGCTTCACCGGACTATGTAGCCGCGTCGACGCGGATACGATTTGCGAGATAATCAAGGAATTCGTCCTCTCGGCCCTCGAGATATCCCTCTGCCCCTTCTGCGACTATGTGAAGACCCTTGGGGACGGAGTCATGTTCATAGGCGAGGGAGATTTCGATGGGGTATTCGCCGAGCTTCTATCCTCGTACCGAAGCCTCATCTCCTCCTTCGCCGACGATCCGCGCCTTTCCCTCATCGATGGGATAGGCCTATCCGTGGTCCACGGCGAAGTCTTCAAATACGAGATCCCCGCCGTACGCGGCCTCGGCTATAAAGACTACTTCGGAACCCTCGTCAACCTAGCCTTCCGCCTCCACGAGGTCATAAAGGTGGGAAGGGGAGGGGGCGTCGTCGAGGGCTCGATGATCGTCATGACCAATTCGACCATCGGAATGTTGTCGCAACAGCCTATTCGGCGCACGGCGGCGCACGCCTCTTTAAAAGGCATTCCGGAAGAGATGACGCAGGAGATCTTCGTCGTAGCTCCCGACGACTTCGAATCCTAAAACCCCTAATTCCATCAGCCTCGATTCAGCTCCGCGTACCGGATGTAAAGATAATTTCATTATATGTATTGACGATAATATTATCTAGCATTAATATTCGATAATTTCTTTCTCGGATAGTAATTATTTTTTATGGTTCACTATGTGCGAGAAAAAGTATCAATTCTCGATTAGCCTAAAATTAATAATACTAGTGTAATTATTGTTGGTATCAGGAGGTTCCATCATGAGTAACACTCGACGGTCACCGGTACTCATTGTCGCTATCGCTGCCGCACTTTCCCTCAATGTCGTTTCCACTTTCGCCCAAAGCTATAATGTAGCCGTCCGGCAGCTCGCGACTTCGGATATGTATGTAAACCTGATAAAGGCGATCGGCGAAGCCATGAACGTCACGATGAATGTCCAGGTAATGCCCGGCGGGCGAGTCAATTACCTGATAGAGAATAAGCAGACCGACATCATCCTCCCCGACCTGCGGATACCCGATCCGGGGAAGAGGGCAGCACTCAAATTCGACGATTCGACCGTAACGATGTATAACCTATCCTTCGTTCTGTATACCAATAAGGCCAAGCCCATCGATATCGCCGACCTGAAGAAAGGCAACAAGAAGGGATACAAGATCGAGACGGATGTTTCGCAGATCAACACCTTCGAATTCGTCGGCATTCCCACTACCAATCTCGACGCCAGCCTCAAGAAGGTCAACGACGGCACGATAGACGGCTTCATATTCTCTCAATCCACCGGGGACGCCTTCCTGAAAAAGGGCGGATACAAGAACGTCAAGCGCTCTTTCTATGGAATTTATGACATGGCTTTCGGTCTGCAGAAAGGCCAAACCGGGGGAAGCCTCGATAAGCTGCTTACCGAAGGGATCGCCCGCATCAAGGCGAACAAGAAATACGAGGCGATTCTTGGGCAGGCAGTTAAGGACGGTATATATCAGGATTGGCAGCCCTAAAGCTCGCGCTAAACAAGGGACCTCGGACCTCGAGGACCTGTTAATCGAAGCAGATACGGAATATGCGCGAGTAGAACCTAGAGGTGGCAGGCCATGGGGATAAGGAATAAACTCTCGGCGCCGATCGGCGCCGTACTCATCGTCGCTTTTTCTATTTTCGTGGTCTTTATCATCATGGACCAGTCCCGTAAGCAGAACGCCAACTTGGCGAATAAAGCTACCAATTACGCTTCTCTCATCGCTACGACCAACGTCGTCACCGTATGGAACATGGAACCGGACTCGATGCATGCGAATATCGAGGGCTTCGTGAAGGACGATGATATCGTCAGCGTGCGCATTCTTGATACGAGCGGTCAGGTGATAGCGGAGGCGTCCAAGAAGTCGCCTTCACCCACCCGGACGATCAAGGCCGATATCGTCAAGGACGGGGCGAGCATCGGGCAGGCCGAGGTCACGTATACAGGCGCTGCGATAGACACTTCCATCAAGGCCCTCGCCATGCAGCTCGCGCTCCTCGGAGCGATCATCCTCGTGGCGTTGATCGGGACCCTGGTGCTCGTGACTAATCGGATAACCCGCCCCATTCGCGATCTCGAGTCCGTGGTGAAGGACCTCGCCGAAGGCGAGGGCGATCTTTCCAGGCGCCTCGGGATGAAGGAGGACGATGAGATAGGCATGCTCGCCGGGCACTTCGACCGATTCATCGGCAAGCTCGGGAAGATCGTCGTGAGCGCCAAATCCATCGGGGCCAAGAGCCGGGAGATAGGCAGGCGGCTGGCTTCAGACGCCATCGAGGTCTCGGCCTCGGCGGAGGAGATCTCCGGGACCATGCGCTCCATGAGCGAGCGTACGGATTTCCTATACGGAGAGATCGAGAAGGCAAGCTCGGCCGTAGTGCGCATCAATCAGCGGATCGAGAGCGTGGTTGCGATGATCGGCGAGCAATCGGCCGCCGTGCACGAGTCCTCGGCGGCCGTCGAGCAGATGATCACGAACGTGGGCGTGATCGAGAAATCCACCGAGGGCAAGCGCGACGCCATCCGCGAATTGGCCGAGCGGGGTCGCAAGAGCGGCGCAAGCATGACCGAGACGGTAAAGGCGATCGGGGAGGTGGCCGAGTCCGCGCGCTTCATATCCGAGATGATCGAGGTGATCAATAGCATCGCGAGCCAGACTAACCTCCTCGCGATGAACGCCGCGATCGAGGCCGCCCACGCCGGCGACGCGGGACGCGGCTTCTCGGTCGTAGCCTCAGAGATACGAAGCCTAGCCGAAAAGGCCTCGGCCAGCGCGAAGGACATCTCGGCTACCCTTTCTCGGACCGTCTCGACGATCGCCAACTCCTCCACACTGTCGAGCGAGGCCAACGAGACGCTCAAGACCGTCCTGGAGGGGATCGACGACATATCGGCCAGCCTGACCGAGACCCTCGACGGGCTCAAGGAAATATCGACGGGCAATACGCAGATCCTCGAGGCCGTCGCCGATCTCAATAGGCTGACGGCGAAGGTCAGCGATACCGGCGGCGAGATGCGGGACGAGACCGAAGCGATGGCGGCCTCCATGAGCTCGATACGGTCGGTCGCGACGGAGAATCGCAATGGTATCTCCCAGACCAGCGAAAGCGTAACGGATATCTCCAAGGCGATCTCGGCTTTCGCGGCGATGGGCACGGAGAATTCCGAAACCGCCGAGGCCCTGGGGCGCGAGCTGATGAAGTTCAGGACCTGATCGGGGCAATGCGATGGCGACACGATGCCGCGAGACGAAAAAAGGCCTACCGAGCGCGGCTATGAGCCCGAGCATGGTAGGCCTTTTTCTTCGGGCCCCGATCATCGGGGCCCGACGGTTTACTTCTTTGTCGACACGACGTTCTGGCCGGCGATGCGACCGAATACGATAGTGTCGGCGAGGGCGTTGCCGCCGAGGCGGTTCGAGCCGTGTATGCCTCCGGTGACCTCGCCGGCGGCATATAAGCCGGGGATCACCGCGCCATTCACGTCGATGACCTGGGCCTTGGTGTTGATCCTCACGCCGCCCATCGTATGGTGGACGGTCGGAACCCGGCCACTCGCGTAGAACGGTGCCTTGTCCAGCTTGTTGCCCAGCAACTTCTTGCCGACCTCGTCGTTCTTCGAGTCAATGCCTTCGTTGTAGCGGTCCACCGTGGCCTTCAGGGCCGCGGGATCGATGCCTATCTTCTGGGCCAGGGCCTCGATCGTGTCGGCGCTGAAGTCCTTGCCGGACTTCACTAGGGACTCGGCCGTCTGGTTGAAGCTGTTCTTGGTCTGGGGCGTCGGCATCGAATGGGCGTCGCAGATGACGTACATGAACTGGTCGCGCTGCTGGATCAGGGCCTGGGTCATGACGTCGCGGCGCTCGGCCTCGCTGACGAAGCGCTTGCCGTCCTTGTTGACGAAGATATAATCCTCGACGTTCATGCCGATCCAGCCGTCGAGGGCGCCGGATGCGGGATCGCCTAGGGGCAGCAGCTGGATGTACTCCATGCCCACGAGGTCCGCGCCGATATTCTGCGCCATGATGATGCCGTCGCCCGTCGCGCCGGGATGATTGGTCGTGCCGAGATTGGGCGTGAGCTTGGGATTGTATTTCTGGCGCATCTCCTTGTTGGCGGAGAATCCGCCCGTGGCGAGGACGACTCCCATCTTAGCGTTGTAGCGGATCCGAGCGCCCGCGGCGTCGACGGCTACGACGCCGGTCACTTTGCCGTTCTCGCGGATGATCTGATTAACCTTCATGTCGACCAGGGTCTGCACCTTGTTCTTGTCGTCGGCGGCCTTAAGGGTCTTGACGAAGCCGGTGCCCAGGGGATCGATCGGCGCGTGGCTGCGGGGCCAAAGGGCGCCGAGCACGGTGAAGACGTCGTCGTTGAACTTCATTCCCATGCCCTCGAGCCACTTCAGGGCCTCTGGGGCGCCGTTCACGAGGGTATGTACGAGCTCGGGGTCGGCCTTTTTGTCGCCGCCCTCGAAGGTCTGCTGGAAATGCTTGTCGATCGAATCCTCGATCTTCTGCTTGCCCTGGCGGTCGGGGTCTACGGCGTTGAAGGCGCCGCCCGAGCGGATCGAGTTGCCGCCGATGAAGGCCATCTTCTCGAGGATGATGACCTTCGCGCCCTTAGTGGAGGCCTCCACGGCGGCTGCGAGCCCGGCGTTCCCGGCGCCGATGACGACGACGTCGGTCGCAACCGTCTTGGAAACCGGGTAGAGGGTGGCGCCCTTGAGAGCGTCGCTCACGGCGCCCTTGATCGCGTCGCTGGTCATGGTGGCGCCGGAAATGCTATCGACTTCCACGCTTTGGGCCTTGATCATCGCCTCCGGCAGTTTCTTGACGGCCACGTCGGATATTCCTTCGGTGTCGATGGAATGGACCGCGATGCTCTTGATCTTGCCGCCTTTCACGACGACATCGACGCTCAGCTCTCCGCCATGCCCTTCGGCCTTTCCTACATAGCTTCCATCGAGATAGCTCGGTTTGCCGCTAGGGGGATTGCTCGCGCTCATCATGAGCATAGCACAGACAAGTACTAGAATTGAACTTAACCAGATCGGTAGCTTGCGCACTTTTGTCCTCCTGAATGCAATTGGAATATTAGATTCATTATACCTGAACAAGTTGTTGATATCCTCAAAATTCTCCATCGTCAACTTAAAAAGGCAAGCGGTGCCTTTCCCTGGGCGAGCTTGGCATTCCTGCCCCCTTTACTTGGGTGGTGGCGATTTACTAGTATATAGCTGCAATCATGCCAACATTTCGTGTTCGTCCGGGCCTCGAGGCTCGGAATCAGGAGAGTCAACATGCGCTCATATTACATCGCCGGAAACTGGAAGATGCACAAGACCGTTTCCGAATCCGTCGCGCTCGCCAAGGAGCTCAAGGCCCAGCTCGCGGGTTGCAAGGAGAAGCTCCTCGTCGCCCCGGCTTTCACGTCCCTCGCGGCCGTAGCCGAAGTCCTCAAGGGCTCCAACATCGTCCTGGGAGCTCAGAACATGGGACCCGAGGAGCAGGGCGCTCACACCGGTGAAGTCTCCGTACTCATGCTCAAGGATATCGGGGTCAGGGCCGTGATACTCGGCCACTCCGAGCGCCGGCACAGCTACCTCGAGGGCGATACCCTGATCAACAAGAAGGTCCTTCTCGCCCTCAAGCACGGCATCGAGCCCATCCTCTGCGTCGGCGAGACGCTCGAGGAGCGCGAGGCCGGCAAGCTAGAATCGGTCATCGGCACTCAGGTCAAGGAAGGCCTCAAGGGAGTCGACGCGGCCGCCCTCAAGGCCGTCACCATCGCCTACGAGCCCGTCTGGGCCATCGGAACCGGCAAGACGGCTACGCCCGAGGATGCCGACGCCGTCCACGCCTATATCCGCAAGGTCCTCGCCGGTCTTTACGGCGAAGTCGCGTCCAAGGCGATGTGCATCCAGTACGGTGGGTCGGTGAAGCCGGACAATGCCGCCCAACTCATGGCCAAGCCGAATATCGATGGCGCCTTGGTCGGCGGCGCGGCGCTCAAGGCCGAGAGCTTCGCCCCCATCGCCCTCTTCCGCTGACCTGTTCCCGTGGGCGAGGCCGCGCCGAGCATCGCGATCGGCGCGGCTCCCCTGCGGGCTTTTCCGTTCGGGACTTGCGCAAGGGCGAAGGTTCCGTATAGTATGGTACCAATGGTATTTCGCCCTCGACGAGCGTCGAGGCCATAAGGCGAAGGACTTAAGCGCCGTCAATGTGGAGTCTATTCTATGGGCATACTTAGCGTCAGTCTTTTGGTCGTATTCATCATCGCCTGTATACTGCTCGTCCTCATGGTGATCATCCAGGATTCGGATTCGGACTCCTTGGGAGGCGTCTTCGCGGGCGGGTCTAGCAGCGCATTCGGGTCGCGCTCCTCCAACGTGGTTGTGCGCTTCACCTACGTACTCGGCGCTCTTTTCTTCGTCTGCGCCTTTTCGCTTGCCCTCATAAACAAATCTTCGGTCGGCAACGTAGAAAAGGCCGCCCAGGACCAGGCGAAGGACGACAGCTCCACCGAGTGGTGGAACGCCAAGCCCCAGTCCTCCGCCCCCGACTCACTCCAGGGCGCCTCCAAGACGCCCGCCGATTCGGCATCCGTCCCCGCCTCTACGGGGAATAAATAAGCCTGCGCTGGGGCTACCGCCCAACGCTTCACTCCCGGACCTGATCCAGGGCCGGAGGAGGCCGCGATGCTCCTTCAGAACGTCTTCACGCCTGATTGCATCAAGATCGGGCTGGAGAGCGAGGATAAGGACGAGCTATTCGAGGAACTCGTCGACACGATCGCGAGGCGAAGGGGAAGGGCCTTTCCCCGTTCCGCCGTCCTGGCCGCCGTAAAGGACCGCGAGGACAAAATGTCCACGGGCATCAAGCGGGGCATAGCCCTGCCTCATGGCAAGGCCGAAGGGCTTTCGGGCATTTCAGGTGCCCTCGGTATCTCCAAGAGGGGCATCGAGTACTCCTCCCTGGATGGGGAGCCCGTCTACATCGTATTCATGCTCATATCCTCCCCGAAAGATTCCGAGCTGCACCTGGCGGCCTTGAAACGCCTCGCCGTCCTCCTAGACGACCCGGAATTCTATACCGACCTCCTGCATGCCGATTCACCGGAGCGGGCAAACGCGATAATCAGGAACTACGAGACCAGGATGATCGACCTTAAGTCCGCGCTTTGATCCAATCATCGCACGGATAATACAGGCGGCGGAATCGCCGAATCGGGGGCTTCCATGCCAACGAATGATCTGCTGGAAAGGCTCTTCGACGTCGAGAGGACGGCGGAGGCCATGGTCTCTGGCGCCAGGGAAGAAGCGGGCCGACGCCTGGACTCCGCCAAAACGCGCGCCCAGCGGCATTATACGGCCGCCTACGACGCAGCGCGCGCCGAAGCCCTGGCCGCGCTAGAGGCCTCGGAGGCATCCTCCCGCGAGGAATACAGAGCCGCGATCGAGTCATACGCCCAAAAATTGGAATCCTCGAAGATCGATCGTGCGGCCTTCGACGCATTATGCGATTCAGCGTTGGATGAGGGCCTCTAGATGCCCGACCGCTTCGAGCCGGAGTACGCCTACGCCAGGGTCTGCGGATCGCTAGCTCGAAGCTTCATAGGAGAGAGGGCCGCCTCCCTCGCCAAGAGCGCCAGGGTAGGGGAGGCTTGGAGGTCGGTATTCGGGGAGCCCCCGCCGGCCCTGCCCGAGGCCGAGCTAGCCTCCGAGGCTGAACGGGGCCTACGGGCGCGGCCGACCCTCGCCCTGCGCGCTATCGCAGGGCCGCTCGCGGACGAGGAGCCCTTTTTCGCCGCCCTGTCCCGCAAGTGGGAGTTCGCCTGCGTCAAGAGTCTCCTGGCCGCCGCGGCCCTGGGGCAGTCGGACCCGCCTCTAGCCGATCCCGGGCTGGCGCCCGCCTTCGACGCGGCGGCCTATCCAGAGCTCGGTGCCATGTTCGGCCGGAGCCGCTATGCATGGGTCGTCGAGACTGGCTTGGAGGATCTCCCTGCCGTCAAGAACGCGCTTGATCGACAATACTATTCCGAGCTCTGGGAGGCGCTCCGCATGGCGCCACGGTACCTCAAGGCTAGCCTACCGGGACTCGTAAAGGTCGAAGCCGAACTTGTCAACCTGGCGTGGGCGCTCAGGCTCAAACGCTACTATTCCCTTGGGCCGGAGGCCATAAAAGGCCTGCTAATAGAATTGCCTGGCATCGATCTCGCCGGCGCGGCCATGGACGCCCTGTCCAGGAAGCCGGATTCTCGGGCTGATTGGGCGGGCTGGAGATGGGAACGCCTCTTACCCGAGGCCCGTCGCGAGGACGGAAGCGACTGGTACTTCGATATACGTCTCTTCGAGTCGGCATCGAGGCGCTATCTGTTCCGGCTGCTCTATCGGCGGCTTCACCTGGAATTCGAGAGCTATGTTCCCCTCTATTCCTATTTTCGGATCAAGGAATGCGAGACCCTGGCCATACACGGTATCATCGAGGGCATCAAGCTCGAGGCATCATCGTCCGAGATCGCCGCTTTCGCGCTCGACGCGACGGGGGGCGCGGCATGAGCACCGTAGTCATGCGCAAGCTCGAGATCGTCGCCCTCAAGAGGGATATGAACGCTGTCCTCGAATGCCTGGGGCATGCCGGCTGCTTCCAGATCGCCTCCCCCGAGGGCCAGGCGGGTCAAGCGGAAGAACCGGGCTACGGGGATATGCTCGCCGTCCTCGAGGAACTGCGGCGATCCCTGGAGCTTCTCTATCCGGAAAGCGTAGCCGAGGGCACGAGACTGCCTGGGCCAGGGGAGGCGGCTAGCCTCGAGGCCATGCGCGGCCGCGCGCTGGCCATCGACGAGGCGACGCGGCTGAACGCCGAACGCGCCGCGAAGGCCCGCGAAGCCCTCGAGGAGGCGCTTCTGTTCGCGGGACTGGACATCCCCTATCGCGAGCTCGACCGCATGAGCTTCCTCGCCGTGAGGATAGGCCGCATCGATCCCGAGGAACTGCCGACCATCCGTGGCGCTTTGGGCGATCGGGCCATCGCCCTGGCCGTGGGCAGGAAGGGCGATATCGTGGCCCTAGCCTCGCGCCGCGGACGCTTCGCCCTCGATACCGAGCTCAGCCGCTCCGGTTTCGAGCCGAGGCAGTTCTCTCCCGATTTTACTGGAGTGCCGCCGGAGCTGCCCGCAGCCCTCGAACGCCGCCTCGACGAGCTAGAAGCCGAGAGAACCCGAATCGAGGAGGAGCGGTCGGCGCTCAGGCGCGAGCTCGGCGGGTCTTGGGCGGCCTTGGCTTCCTCCTTCGCGGTCGCGTCATCGGTCGAGGAGGCGAGGCTGTCCCTCGAGTCCTCGTCCATGGCCTGCCGGCTCCTGGGCTGGGCGCCGGCCAGCGCGGTCAAGGGCCTCGCCGCGGCCATATCCGCCAGGACCGCGGGAAGGGTGGCCTTAAGGGCCTTCGAGCCCGGGGAGCTGGAGAGCGTCCGCTCTAGGGCCGAGGAAGTGCCAGTGCTGCTCCGGCATCGGGGCTTGGTGGCGAGCTTCGAGCGCATGGTCATGTCCTTTGGGGCCCCGCAATATGGCGGAGTCGATCCCACTCCCTTCGTCTGCGCCTTCTTCGTGATCTTCTTCACGATCATGTTCGGGGATTTGGGCCAGGGCCTTCTCATCCTCGCGGGCAGTCTCGCCATACGCTTCGGCCTCGTGCCTTCGCTGGCGAAATGGAAGGCCTTCGCTCCCATAGGCGCGGCCTGCGGCCTGGGCTCGATGCTCATGGGCATCCTCACCGGGTCTTGCTTCACTTTCGAGACCGCCCTCGTGCCCTTTACCAGGGCGGTCAGCCGCGGCCTCACCGGCATGCCCGTGGACCGCTTCCTGAACCTGATGCCCGAGGACGGCTCGGGCAAGATAATCACCTTCTTCGGCTTCACCCTCGCCTTGGGAGTAATCGTCAACTCGACCGGACTCGTGATCAACATCATCGACCGCCTCAGGGCGGGCAAGCTCGGAGAGGCCCTTTTCTCGAAGACGGGTCTCGCCGGCGCCTTGTTCTTCTGGTGGGCCATCGGCATGGGGGCGCGGGCGGCTCTCGGCTCGCGACCGGAATGGTTCGACGCCCTCGGCCTGGGCCTGCCGATGCTCGCCCTGGTATTCGAGGACGCCTTGGCCGACGCGGTGGAAGGGCGTAGGCATCGGAACGAGGACGGCGGCTTCGCGGCGGTAGTCAAAGGCTTCGTCGCCGTCCTGGAGTCGATCTCGTTCTACCTCTCGGGGACCTTGAGCTTCCTTCGCGTGGGCGCCTTCGCCCTGTCGCACGTCGTGCTTTCCTTCATCGTCTTCACGATGGGCGACATGGTCAGGCAAGGCTCGCCCTTCGGGCTCCTGTGGCAGTCCCTGGTCGTGCTGTTTGGCAATGCGATCATCGTCTTCCTCGAGGGGCTGATAGTCGCGATCCAGGTGGTCCGCCTGCAATACTACGAATTCCTCTCAAAATTCCTGACCGAGACCGGCCGGCCCTTCTCGCCCTTCAGATTCCAATTTCGAAAGGAGCAGCCATGAGCAAGCGCATCGCTACGTTCTTCCTCCTCTCCTTCGTGGTCGTCTTGACCCTGGTAGCACAGGAGACTGGCTCGGCGGCTGTCCAGGCCTCGTCGAGCCAGCAATGGAAATACCTCAGCGCGGCCCTGGCCGTGGGCTTCGCCTGCATAGGAGGCGGCCTGGCCGTAGGCAAGCTGGGCGCGGCCGCGATGGGCGCCATAGCCGAGGACTCGAGCCTCTCCGGCAAGGCCCTGCCGTATCTAGGCCTGGCCGAGGGCATCTGCCTCTGGGGCTTCCTCGTCGCCCTGCTCATCCTGATGCTCTAAAGACGCCATGGCCGATTTCTTCGTCGTCGCCGAGGAGGAGATAGTCCTCGCCTTTCGCATGGTGGGGGTCGACGGACGCGCCGTGAGCGGCCGCGAGGACGCGCTGGACGCCTTCCGGTACGCGACGGGCAGGGGAGCTGACCCCTCGGGCAGGCCCTATGAGGGGATCGGAGCGAAGGTCCTCGTCCTCACCGAGGACGTAGCCGACATGGTCGAGGCCGAGTCCCTGGAATGGCAGCTTGGCGGGGGCTTCCCGCTCATCGTGGAGATACCCGCGCAGGGCGGCCCCAAGCCCGGCAGGAAAGGACTCGTGGACCTCGTCAGAGAGGCCGTCGGAGTCGGGATATAGCGAACGAAAAAAAGTTGCGACCGAAGGAAGCATCATGGAAGAGATCGTCAGCGCCGAGGCGATTAAGTCCGAGATCCTGGATGACGCGAGGAAGAAGGCAGCTAGGCTGCTCGAGGAGGCGGGGGAGCAGGCCCTGCGCGACGTGGCGGATATCGAGGCGCGCGCGGCCTCGGTGGTCGAGGAGATATTCAGGACGAACGAGGCCAAATCGGCCCGCTACAGGATGGAGACCATGGCGCGCTTTCCCCTCGAGAGCGGTCGGATGCGCGCCATCTTCGTGGAGGCTCGACTCCAGGAAGCCATGGACGGATTCATCGGCGCGCTGGGCGAGGGTCGGATAGCCTCCCTGTCCGAGGCGATGCTGTCGGTCGGGGCGGCCTACCTGGACGGCAAGGCCGTGGTGCTCGCGCGGAAGGGCCTGCCCGAGGGGGCGTCTAGGGACGCGGCCGCGCGGGCCTTGCGGGGCGCCGGATCCGTGGTCCAGGTCGAGGACGAGTCCCTGCCCGCTCCGGGATTCGTCGCTCGGGCGGCGGACGGTAGCGTGGAGCTGAAGGCCACGATGGACCTCGTCGAGGAGATGCTCCTCGACCGCCACCGGGGCGAGCTGGCGAGGGCCCTATGCGCCGAGGCCCTGGATGGCGGGACGCCGAGCGTCGAGGGACTTGGCGCGGGAGCGAGGGGCTTATGATGCCGTCGGGGCCGAGGGGCGGCGGCGCGCCGAAGGCCGTGCAGGGCCGCATAACGCGCATATCGGGGCCGGTAGTCGTGGCCGAGGGCCTTGGATCGGCCGGGCTCTACGACGTCGTGGAGGTTGGCGAGGCGCGGCTCGCGGGCGAGATCATCCGCATGGACGGCCGGGGCGCGACCATCCAGGTCTATGAGGACGACACGGGAATGAAGCCCGGGGAGAAGGTCGTCTCGCTGGGAAGACCCCTCTCGGTGTCCCTGGGGCCGGGCCTCATCGGGACCATCTACGATGGCATACAGCGGCCGCTCGAGAGGCTCAAGGAGTCCTCGGGCTCCTTCATCAAGTCGGGCTTGCGCGGGGAGAGCCTGTCCACCCGGCGGAAATGGCCCTTCGCCCCGGCTATCAAGCCGGGCGACTCCATCGGCCCCGGGACCCTGCTCGGCACCGTCCGCGAAACCGAGCTCGTGGAGCACCGCGTGTTCGCCCCGCCGCGGAGCCCGCCCTGCAAGGCCTCGCACGTCGCGCCAGCCGGGGAGTACACGGTCGACGACGAGATCGTCGAGACCGATTCGGGCCTTAGGCTTCGCTTGGCCCAGGAATGGCCGGTTAGGCAGGCGAGGCCGGCGCGCAGGCGCCTGGCCCCCAGCGAGCCCCTCATCACGGGCCTCCGGGTCATCGACGTGCTCTTCCCCCTGTCCAAGGGAGGCTGCGCCGCGGTGCCCGGAGGCTTCGGCACGGGCAAGACGATGACCCAGCACGCCATCGCCAAATTCTGCGACGCAGACATCATCGTCTACGTCGGCTGTGGCGAGCGCGGCAACGAGATGACCGACGTCCTCACCGAGTTCCCGAAGCTCGTCGACCCGAGGACGGGGCGCTCGATAATGGAGCGGACGATCCTCATAGCGAACACCTCGAACATGCCCGTGGCAGCCCGCGAGGTCTCCATCTACACGGGCATCACCCTCGCCGAGTACTACCGCGACATGGGCTACGACGTGGCGGTCATGGCCGACTCGACCTCCCGCTGGGCCGAGGCCCTCCGCGAGCTGTCCGGCAGGCTGGAGGAGATGCCGGCCGAGGAGGGCTTCCCCGCCTACCTGCCCACGCGCCTGGCCGAGTTCTACGAACGAGGCGGCCGCGTGGAGACCCTGGCGGGGGAGCCCGGCTCCATCTCGATTATCGGCGCCGTATCCCCGCCGGGCGGCGACTTCTCGGAGCCGGTCACCCAGCATACCAAGCGCTTCATCCGCTGCTTCTGGGCCCTGGACCGGGACCTCGCCAACGCGAGACACTACCCGGCCATCTCCTGGATCGACTCGTATTCCGAGTACGCCGAGGAGCTGCGCGAGTGGTGGGACCGCAAGGACCCGGGCTGGAAGGAGCTTCGGGCGAGGACCCTGGAGCTCATGAAGCGCGAGCAGAAGCTCGAGCAGATCGTGAGGCTCATAGGAGCCGACGCCCTGCCCGACGAGCAGCGCCTCATACTCGTCACGGCGGAGATGATCAAGAACGGCTTCCTCCAGCAAAGCTCCTTCGACGAGGTCGACAAGTACTGCGTGCCGGAGAAGCAGCTGCTCATACTGCAGACGATCCTCGAGTTCCACGACCTGGGCGAGAAGGCGCTCAAGCAGGGGGTGCCCCTCTCCGACATCATCGGCCTGCCGTCACGAGAACGCATAACGCGACTCAAGGGGGAGGTCCCCAACGATCGGATCGACGAGATCAGGGCGGCCGGCCGAGAGCTGGGAGCCGCCTTCGGAGAGCTCGGGCTCAAGTACGAGCGGGAGGACGGCTGATGAGGGGACTCGAGCACCGGGGGCTCTCGCGCGCGGAGGGCCCGATCGTGATAGCCAGGCGGGTCGAGACGGCGGGCTACGGCGAGATGGCCGCCGTCTACGGGCGGGACGGAGCGAGGCGGGTGGGCCGCGTCGTGGACAGCTCCCTCGAATCGATCGCGATCCAGCTATTCGCCTCGAACGCCGGCCTCTCCATCGACGACACGAGGGTGGAGCTCCTCGGCCGGCCGCTCGAGCTACGGGTCGGGCCGGACCTCCTCGGCCGCGTCTTCGACGGCCTGGGCGAGCCGGCCGACGGTTACCCGAGGATCCTGTCCTCGGAACGGCGCGAAGTGAACGGCGATCCCATCAACCCCGCCGCCCGGGTCTATCCTAGGGACTTCATCCAGACGGGGGTCTCGGCCATCGACGGCATGAACACCCTGATACGCGGGCAGAAGCTGCCGATCTTCTCGGGGAACGGCCTGCCCCACAACCGGCTCGCCGCCCAGATCGTCCGCCAGGCGCGCATCCTCTCCGGCGACGAGCCCTTCGCCATAGTCTTCGCGGGGATGGGAATCAAGTACGACGTCGCCCGTTTCTTCATCGACGCCTTCGAGCGCTCGGGCGTACTCTCGAGGGTGGTCATGTTCCTCTCCCTCGCCGATAGCCCCTCGATCGAACGACTGGTCACGCCCAAGTGCGCCCTCACCGCGGCCGAGTACCTGGCCTACGGCATGGGTATGCACGTGCTCGTGGTGCTCACCGACATGACCAACTACTGCGAGGCCCTGCGGGAGGTCTCCGCGTCGCGGGGCGAAGTGCCCTCGCGCAAGGGCTACCCGGGCTATCTCTATTCCGACCTCGCCTCGGTCTACGAGCGCGCGGGCAAGATCGAGGGCTCGGCGGGATCCATCACGCAGATACCCATCCTCTCGATGCCGAACGACGATATCTCCAACCCCATCCCGGACCTGACGGGCTACATCACGGAAGGGCAGATAGTCCTCGATCGCGAGCTCTTCCAGCGCGGCGCCTATCCTTCGATCTCGGTGCTGCCATCCCTGTCGAGGCTCATGAAGGACGGGATAGGCGAGGGGATGACCCGCGACGATCACAAGGAGCTTTCGAGCCAGCTCTTCGCCGCCTACGCCCGGACCAAGAGCGTCCGGAACCTGGCCTCCATCATCGGCGAGGAGGAGCTCTCGCCCCTCGACAAGCGCTTCCTGCGCTTCGGGGAGCGCTTCGAGGCGGAGTTCGTGTCGCAGGCGGAGGACGAGGACCGGAGCATAGGCCAGACCCTCGACATCGGTTGGAAGCTGCTTTCCGGCTTGCCTCGCGATGAGCTCGGGAGGATCTCGAGGGCCATGATCGACAAGTACCTGCCCAAGGAGGGAGACGGTGCCGATGAGAAACGTAGCCCCGACCAAGTCTAACCTCCTGCGCGAGAAGGAGACCCTCGCCCTCGCCGAGGAGGGCTACGAGCTCCTCGAGCAGAAGCGGGAGATCCTCATGCTCGAGCTCATGCGACGTATCGACGAGGTGAAGGTCCTCGAGCGCGAGATGCGGCGGAGGGCGGGCGGCGCCTACCCCGTCCTCCGGCGCATGCTCCTGGCAGCCGGCCGCGACAACGCCCGGGAGCTGGCGGCCGGGGTCCGCGCGGACTTCGGCGCGAAGGAGAGGCGCGTGCAGGTGTCGGGCATCTCGATGCCCGCCCTCGAGGCCGTGGCCCCGGAACGGCGGCTTCAATCCTCGTTCATGAACTCCTTCGCCGACTCGGACGAGACGGCCAAGGAATTCTCGGCCCTCCTCGAGACGATCGCCAGCATGGCCGGCCTCAGGGCCATCGTCTGGAGGCTCGCGAAGGAAGTGCGCCGCACCCAGCGGCGGGTCAACGCCCTGGAGAAGATGGTCATTCCCGAATCGAGGGAAGTGAAGGTCTTCATCGAGGCTTCCCTCGAGGAGCGCGAGCGGGAAGCCGTGTTCTCGACCAAGCTCCTGAAGGCGCGCAAGGAGCGGGAGGGCGGCTCATGAAGGGGCTCCTGTCGAAGGTCCTCGTCCTGGCCGAGGGCCTTTACTCCTCCACCGCCCCGGTCAAGTACGCCATCGCCCTGCGCAAGGCCTTCGGAACCGAGGTTACCGTTGTCTACGCCGTGGACACGACGGCGATACGGCGCCTGGCCGCGAGCCGGATCTTCATCGACGAGGAAAGCGAGGAGTACGAGCGCAGCCTCGAGGAGACGGGCGGCCGGAGGCTTGCCTTCGCCCAGGGCTTGGCGAGGGAAAAGGGCGTCGAGCTGCTGACGATGCTCCTCAAGGGCTCCATCGCCGGGGAAGTGGTGCGCGTCGCCGAGGAGCTCGAGGCCGATTGCATACTCCTCGGGGGGTGGGAGCACAACGGAGATTTTCGGGATATACTGCTCGAGGCCAGCCGCGAGATCGCCGACCTGGCCCCCTGCTCCGTGCTCATGGTGAAGAGCCGGGACGCGGAGCTGGCCTACAACGCCCTGTGACCGGAGGATACATGCGCGTCGCTCTCGTCTATATCCCCTCGAAGGCCCCCGAAGCCCTCGTAGCGGTAGCCAAAGCCATGGCTCGAGCCCTCGAGGCCGCCGGCCATTCCGTCGACCTCGCCGAGGCGAGGCCCGACGAGACGCCCCGGCTGACCGGCTATGAATACGTGATCATCGGTACCGAAAGCGCGACCCTGATGGGCAAGATACCCGATCGCGTCGCCCGCTTTCTGGCCCAGGCGGGCATGATCAGCGGGAAGCGCAGCATGGCCTTCCTCAGGAAGGGCGGCCTCCGGCCCGAGAAAGCCCTCAGTCGGCTCATGAAGGCGATGGAGGCCGAGGGCATGGTCGTCAACTGCGCCGAGTTGATCGCGAACGAAGCCGCGGCCGCGGCCGTCGCGCGCGAGGCCCCGATAGAACGGTACTAGAGCGTGGAAAACTACTATGAGGTCCTCGGGGTACCGCCCGAGGCCGCGACCCGCGAGGTGAAGAGCGCCTTCAGGCGCCAGGCCAAGAAGCACCATCCCGACCTCCATGCCGTCGACGGCTCCAAGGGCGCGGCGTCCCGGGCGGCCGACGCCGCGATGCGCCTCCTACTCGAGGCTTACCGCGTCCTGTCGGATCCCGAGAGGCGGCGCATGTACGACCGCGGGCTCAGGCGCAAGGCGGCCGAGGAAGGCGGCTTCGACTACAGGACCTTCTTGAAGGCCAGGATCTCGGACCCCGAGAGCTTGGCGAAACTGATCGTCTACGACCTCCTACACGGCCTCGAGGACGAGGCCCTCGAGATGTACGAGCGGGGCAAGACCATGGGGGAATTCCGCCTCGAGCGCTTCCTCGAGCGCGGAGAGGCCATGGACGCCGAATTCTGCATCGCCGACGAGTACGAGAAGCGCGAGCGCTGGCTGCGGGCCTATTCGATGTACAAGCGGCTGATCTCGATGGAGATGGAGAAGCCCACCTTCCGCTATTTTTTCGACGTGGTCGTCCTGCGCTTCAGAAGCCTCGTCCTCCTCAAGCTGCAGCGGGCCCTCGACGACGAGGATTACGTCGACCGGCTCGAGGAGGCCGCCTGCCTGGATCTTCCCCGGAGGGATTCGGCCCAGATCATGCGCAAGAAGGCCGAGCTACAGCTGCGCCTGGGCGACACCGAGGGAGCCATTGACTCCCTAAGGCGCGCGGGCGAATTCGAACCGAGGCTAGCCGGCCTCTCGGCCCTCAGGCGACGGGCGGGGATCCAGGCCTGATCGCCGCCCGGTAAGTCGGTCAAGCGATGTGATTGCTAAAAGACCGATTATCGGATACTTTCATGAGTCGTAGTTGTTCCAATTTCATGTGGAAGGACGTACTGATGCGCATTTCCCGACTGGCGAGGCTCGCCCTCGCGTCTAGCACCATGGCTCTTTTCCTGGCGGCCGCGCTCTCGGCCCAGACCGCGTTGCCTACGCGCAAACCCGTTGCCCAGGTCAACCTCAAGGCGAACGAGCCTTATTACCTGGATACCTTCAAGGCCGATATAGACAGGCTGGAGTCGGGCCTAAACAGCGCTTCGGGGCAGAAGACGAAGCTCGAGTCCAAGGACAAGCTCAACATCCTCCTCGATACGATCGACACGATGCTCTTCCGACAGTACTGCGACCGCGAGGGGATCAAGGTCTCCGACTCGGACGTGAGCAACCAGATCGCCCAGTACCGGTCGGCCATGGGATCGGGGGCGACCGATTCCATGGTCGAGGCGGCCCTCCGCCGCAACGGCGTCTTCACCGACATGAAGAGCTATTTCAAGCAGGAGCTCCTCTTCACCGCCTACCTCAAGGCTAAGAAGACGACCGAGCTCAAGGCGATCGGACAGCCGAGCGCCGACGATATCCTCAAGGCTTACGGGGACATGAAATTCAACCTGCGCAGGCCCTCTTCCTATCGCTTCACGATGCTGGTCGCGAAGACTCAAGGCAAGAGCGAGGCCGACAAGAAGAAAGCCGCGGACACGATGAAGTCCATCGCCTTAAAGGTAAAGGCTAATCCCTCGGCCTTCGAACAGTGCCTCCTCGAAGGCTCGCTCGAGTCCGCCGCCGCGGGCTACCAGACCATGATCGGCGCGACGATCGCCAAGACCGCCGAGTCGAAGAAGGCCTATCCGAACCTCTACGACGCCGTCTTCCAGCTCAAGGAAGGCGAGACGAGCGATATGATCGAGGAGCCGGACCAGGGCTACATCGTGGTTCGGGTCAACGAGTACCTGCCGGAGAAGCAACTCGGGCTGGACGACTATATCGAGGGCCTCCCCACCAAGGCGGCCACGGCCAATCCCTACGCGACCGTGCTGGCCCTCGTGGCCAACGAGTACCAGTCCTCGAAGTATTCGGCCCTCCAGTCCTCGGCGCGTGCCGAGATCAGCGCCAAGCTCCGCAAGGAAGCGATGATTTCCGTGAACGCGGCCAACCTCGCGGGCATCCTCGACGAGGCCGAGATCAACGCGGTCAAAGCGCTCAAGGGCTCAGGCTACAACATCGTGGCTCAGTAGGAGCCGGTAGTGGCATCGAGGAGAAAGGCCCGGATCTTGGCGTTCCAGGCGGTCTACGCCTGGGACTCCTCGGGCGGAGGCGCCCAGGGACTGCTCGATTTCGATTGGCTCGAGCCGGAAAAGCGCGAGTCCCTCGACGAAGAGGTCGCGACCTTCGCCCGCCTCATCATCGCCGGCACCCTGGAAAACATGGGCGCCGTGGACGAAGCGATACGGAGCCACCTCCAAAACTGGTCCTTCGAGCGGCTGAAGCGTGTGGACCTCGCCGTGCTGCGCATCGGGACCTATTCCCTGCTTTTCCAGAGGGACATCCCGGCCCAGATCACGATAGACGAGGCCATCGAGATCGCGAAGGAGTACGGCTCCGACGATTCCTACCGTTTCATAAACGGAGTGCTCGATGGAATCTGGAAGACCGAGAGCGCCAAAGCTTAGGGCGAGGCCGCAGGGCGCGGCCTCGCGGGCCGCTGCCTGCCTCATGGCGGCGGCCCTCATCGCCGTCGCCCTCGTTTCCTGCGGCGTCCTGGGGCGTTCGCGCGCCGCGGCCTTCAGCTCCAGCCTCGGCTCCATCGACGAGCGCCTGTCCAGGCGGAGCGGCGAGTATTTCGGCGCGACTGATTCCAGGGAACTGGCAAAGCTCTTCGCCAAGGCCCAGCGGAAAGCGTCCTCGGCCAAGGATTGGCTTTCGCTGCTCAAGCGCGCCAACGCGGCGCGCTCCGCGGGCGATCCGGGTCTTTATTCTTCCGTCGCCGACCGGGCCATCTCCTCCATCCCGAAATCCGAGCCCTTGGCCGCCGCGGCGGCCCATGCCTACCTCCGCGAGGGCCAGCCCGAGAAGGCACTCGCGCTCTTCAAGAACTCCCTATCGGCGGAGCTTAGGCCGGGTCTTTGGGCCGAGTCCTTCATCGTAGCCGCCTCGAAGCCCCAGGCTTCGGCCTCGGTTCTGAAAGCCTCGGCCGCTGATTATAGAAGGTTAGCCGAGCTCGCGAGCTTTCCCAAAGCCTACCTCGGCGCCTCGGCTCTGGCGCTCGCCTCGGGCGATAGGCTCGGGGCGGCAGCCTGGCTCGAGAAGGCAATCGCCGGAGGGGTCCGCCCCTCGCCCGAGCTCCTGTGGGATTGCGGCCTCTACGAGACCTTGGCCACGCGCTACGAATCGGAGTCGAGCTCCGCCGAGCTCGCTATGATGGGTGACGCGGCCTGGCTCGTCGGCAAGGGCGACTTGGCGCGCGGTCGCTGGGAGCGCTCCCTGGCCAAGGGACCCAGGCGCTCCTGGAAACCCTACTCCAACCTGGCCTCCATCTCCGCGGGGAAGGAGGAGGAAGAGAGCTGGCTCGCCAGGCTCAAGTCAGCCTTTCTCTCGGGGCCCGCCTCGGAAGCCCGGGACGGCGCCCTCGCGGCCTACGCCGCCGCACTCGCCCGGGAAGGCCGGGACGCCGAGGCCCTCGCGGTCTTGAAGGGGGGAGAGCCCACGAGTTCGACCGCCGGGCTCCTCGCCATAACCGAGCTGGCCATCAGGGGCCGGTCCATGCCCGAGGGAAGGCTAGCCTCCGAGCTCGAGCGCCTGGCGGCCGATCGCCCGGGGGACGCAAACGTCGCGGGCGAGGCCCTGCGGAAGCTCTATGCGCGTGGCCTCTTCGGCGAGGTGGCGATACTGGAATCCACGGCCTCCGGGCGAGGCCTCGGCCTGGAGTACGGCTGGTATTATCAAGCGGCCATGCTCGCCGGCAGGGGCGACCTGGCCGGCGCAGAGAAGGCCATCTTGGAGAGCGCCGCCGGGGCGGCTTCCGCCGAAGGATGCTACGCGTTAGGTGGAATATATGCGGCCATGGGCGGCCCGGCGAGGGCCGCCGCGGCCTATTCCCGGGCCGCCGACGCCGCACGGGACGGGGGGGCTCGCTGCGCGGCCTACAAGGCGATGGGCCGGCAGCTCGGCGCCGCCGGAGACTCCGCAGCTGCGGTCAAGGCCTACCGCGCCGCCCTCGCTGCCGATCCACGCGACCCGGAAGCGGCCATGTTGGCCCGCGGCGCCGTCGCGAAGCAAAGCTAAAATGGAGGGATCGAATTGATACGACTCAAGAACGAAGAGCAGCTGAACGGGATCAGGCGCTCCTGCGAGATGCTTTCGCAGCTCATGGCGCACATAGGACCCATGGTGAAGCCTGGCGTGAGCACGGGGGAGATCGACGCCGAGACGCGGTCCTACACGGAGTCTCGCGGCGGCCGGTCATGGTTCCTGGGCTATGACGGCTATCCCGGCAGCCTCTGCATATCGGTGAACGAGGAAGTCATCCACGGGATCCCGGGCAAGCGGCGCCTCGTCGAGGGCGACATAGTCGGACTCGATTGCGGCATAGACCTGGGCGGCTATTTCTCCGACTCGGCCATCACCTTGCCCGTGGGCCAGGTCTCGGAAGAGCTGGAGAAGCTCATGCGCATCACGAGGGAATGCCTGGTCCGAGGGATAGCCGCGATCAAGCCGGGCGCGCGCGTGCACGACATCTCCAGGGCGGTCTTCGCACATGCGACGGCCAACGGCTATGGCGTCGTGCGGCAATACTGCGGGCATGGAGTCGGATTCGAGGCCCACGAGGATCCTCAGATCCCCAATTACGTGAGCCCCGGGCCGAATCCGCGGCTCGTGCCGGGGATGGTCATAGCCATCGAACCGATGATCAACCTGGGGAAGGGCGACGTGAAGGTCCTCGACGACGACTGGACCGTGATCACCCTGGATCGCAAGCCCTCGGCGCACTACGAGCATACGGTGGCCGTGCTCCCCGACGGGACGCCGGAGATCCTGACCTCCTGGTCCATGCCCTGAAATACCTTCGTAAAATCCGTAAAATAGCCGCCCGGGCCCCATGCTACCTAGGCCTCGGGCGTAACCTTATGCGGCGATCTTTTATTATATTCATGTACTAAGGAACGCAGCTTAAGGAGCGTACTATGTCGTTCATGAAGAGACTCTATTCGCGCAATTTCTTCATCCTAAACCTCGTCCTGGTCGGCGTGCTCGCGGGCGCAGGGATTACCTATTTCGGCGTTTCGGGCGCGGCCAGGAACGCCGCCCTGCCCGCGGCGGCCATCAGGGCCGAGGCGCCCTCGACGGCCGCCCCGGCCGAGGTAAAGGCGGCCCTCGACCAGGCGGTGGCTGTGCAGAACGCCTTCCGCTACGTGGCGGATAAGGTCCAGCCCTCGGTCGTGGAGATCAACGTCGTCGAGAAGGTGACCGCTCCGAAGGCGGGCGCGCAGGACCAGCTCCCCTGGCGCTTCTTCTTCAACACGCCCGACGACGGATCCAACCAGCAGAGCCAACCCTATACAGAGAAGGGCCTGGGCTCCGGCATCATCGTCAAGCAGGACGGCAAGACCGTCTACGTCCTCACCAACAATCACGTGGCCGGCAGCGAGAACGCCACCGACATCACGGTGATCACCCATGACGACAAGGAATACAAAGCCACCCTGGTCGGCAAGGACGCCCAGCGCGACGTCGCCCTCGTGAAATTCGAGAGCGACTCCCCGGGCTTCTCGGTGGCCGCCCTCGGCGATTCCTCGGCCATGCAGGTCGGCGATTGGGCCATCGCCATAGGCAGCCCCCTCGGCCTCGTGTCCTCCGTCACGGCCGGTATCGTCAGCGCGGTCGGGCGCTCGGGCGGACCCGATGGCAACATCAACGACTTCATCCAGACCGACGCCTCCATCAACAAGGGCAATTCGGGCGGCGCTCTCGTCAACATTCGCGGCGAGGTCATCGGCATGAACACCTGGATAGCCTCCCAGACGGGCGGCAGCATCGGCCTCGGCTTCGCCATCCCGATCAATAACGTCAAGAAGACCATCGAGGACCTCATCGGGAAGGGCAAGGTCGAGTACGGCTGGATGGGCGTTGGGCTGGACGCTCCCGACAAAGCCAGCGCCGAGGAGCTCGGCGCCGATCCCAAGAAGGCGGTCATCGCCGCTTCGGTCTACAAGTCCAGCCCCGCGGAAAAGGGCGGCGTGCAGGCGGGCGACGTGATCCTCAAGGTGAACGGCGACGAAATTAAGGGCATCGAGCAGCTCCAGCGGATCGTCGGGGACCTGCCGGCCAACAAGCCCGCCTACATCGACGTCCTGCGCAACGGCAAGAAGCAGTCCCTGACCGTCAACATAGAGGTCCGCAAGGACAGCACGGCCGCGAAGGACGGCAACTACTTTCCCGGCATCTACGTCCGCTCCCTCAAGTTCGAGGACATAGACCAGGAGAAGCTGCCCAAGGGCGCCAAGGGAGTGTTCGTGATCAGCGTCGCCGACAAGTCGCCCGGCTCGATCGTCGGGCTCAAGGCCCAGGACATCATCACCGAGGTCAACGACAAGCCCGTGGCCAATCTCAAGGAATTCTACGCCGCGATCAACAACTCCGAGGCCAAGAAGCTGTCGTTCACCGTGAACAGGGACGGCGAGACTGTCTCGACCCTCGCCTACGTGAAAAAATAACCCCGCGGAAGCGCGGCGGCGCTCCGATTTCGGGGCGCCGCCGGCCGGGCCGATCCTTGCGCTCGCCCTCAAGATTCCCTTATAGTCGGAGATGGTTTATACTGCAGTCCGCGAGGGAAGACCAGTGAGGAAAGAATTCGTTCCATATAACGTCATCCGCAACAACGCCATCAAGATGGCCTATCGGATTTATAGCGAAGGCTTCGTCCCCGACGTGATCTACGTCTCCCTTAGGGGCGGCGCGTACATCGGGAATGTCATGAGCGAGTACTTCAAGATCGTCCGCAAGGAAGCGGCTCGACCCGTGTTCTACGCCGCCGTCGTCGCACGCTCCTATGCCGGGGTCAATCAGCGCGAACAGGTGCGGATCGACGGGTGGACCTACAGCCCCGAGTACCTCCGTACGGGAGACAAAGTCCTCATCGTGGACGACATCTACGATTCCGGACGCACGGTGAATCACCTCGCCGAGGTGATCCTCGCCAAGGGCTTGCCCCGGCCGGACGTCAAAATCGCCGTACACGACTACAAGGTCTGCGAGTATAGGCCGGAGCGCCTACCCATAGCCCCCGATTACTGGTGCCGCAAGCACGTCATTGTCGATCCGGCCGACGAGGTTTGGATCCATTACATGAGCCACGAGCTCGTCGGCCTCTCCGAGGTCGAGCTCGAAGAGCATTATTACGCCGAGGACCCCGAGCTCCGGGCGGCCTTCGTCCCGATAAAAAAATAGGAAGCGATGCAGATGAGGATCCCCGCCCTGGCCGCCTCGATCATCCTTGCTCTCGCGGCGCTCTCGCCCTGCCTCGCCGAGCCGAGCCCGGCCGGCCTCGGACCGGCCGCCGCGCTCGGCCCGGATACCGAGAAACCCGATCAGGTCTTTTCCTCCGGCCGGGATTTCGTGCTCTATCCGCCCGATCGCGGGCCTTCCTTCTTCCGCTTCCTGCCCGACGGCCCGAGCCTTCCCTTCGACCGGAGCATCCGCCTTTGCGCCGCGCAGGGCGAGGAGCGGTCCTACCTCATCCAAGTCGGCGGCGGAGCCGATCTGTCGGACGCCCTAAAAAGTCTCTATTCCGTCGATAAGCGGCGGCCTCGCTCGCCTACAGCCTCGCCTTCGGCGGGCCTGTACAACGTGAGGATAGAGATAGCGCTCGCGGCCGAGGATGGCGCCAGCATACAATGGTCCCTAGCTGGGCCCGCGGGGCTTCCCTCGGACTTCGCGACCTACGGACCGGCTTCGAAGCCCGTCCTCCTGCCACCCGCGTCGGGCAGCGCGAGCTATACCGTGGTGGCCTACGCGATCGACGACGCGGGGAACCGCAGCTATCCATCTACCTTCACCTATCGCCTCGCCGAGGCCGGGCTCCCGGCTGCGGCGCCAGCTCCGTCCGCGGCGGGCCTCGTCGCGGACTCCTCCCTGCCTAGCCCACTGATCGAGGCCGGGCGAGGCTTCTCGGAGCTGCGCATGACCCTGCCGGAGGGGGCGAGTCTCCTGGTCGATTTCGATGCCCATTCCGCGCCATCGTCCCTCGACGACTTCGAGCGCATCGAGCCGGAGGGCGGCACGGCCAAGCTCCGCATTCCCTGCCCCTATGCCTGGTCCGGCGATATCGATATCTACTACGGCATGGTCAAGGGCGGCCAGGCCTCCTTCGCACCCAAGCCCATCAAGGTCCACCTGACCTATCCCGCCGACGACCAACCCCTGCCGGCCGTACCACCCGATCCGGTTTTGGCGGCCGATCCCTCCGGACGCGGCTCCTTCATCGCCTTCCCTTCCTACGACGGGGACATTTACGCTTCCATCGGAAGCGGTAAGCCTCAGCTCTATTCGGCGCCCATTGCCCTGCCTATAGACCAGACCAGCGCCCGCGTCTCCTGGTACGGCGAGGATTCCGGGGGCCTGCGCTCGGCGGCTCGCAGCCTGAGCTTCGCCCTGCCTGAATTCGTCCCCGATCTCGAGCTCCAGGGCGTAGCGGACGGGGCCGTGCTCGGCGGCGACGCCCAGCTCAAGCCCGCCCTGCGCCCCGTCTCGGCCAATTCGGCTACCGCCCTGCGATACGAGCTTAGGCTCGACGGCAGCCTCCCCCAAGAACCGGGACCGGCCTCGCCCCTCGTGGGCGATTCGCTCTCGATTCCCTGCCCCTCGGGTGCCGAGCTATCGGTAGTGCTGCGCTATAAGTCCTTCTCGGGCGCCCAGGCCAGCGAGGGGCGGATCCTGCGCTTCACCCTAGACCGCAAGCCGCCCGAGGCGCCGCGCTTCAGCGAGGCTCCGGGGAGCTACAGCGACAAGGCCGCCAAGCTCGAGCTCCAGCCCGGCTCGGGCGGGCGCGACGTATTCGCCTCGATCTCCGCCGACGGGATACAGTCTCCCTTCATGCAGGTATCCGGCCCCCTCGTCCTACCCGGCTCAGAGTCGGGACCCGTATCGTATCTGATTCGCGCCTACGACACCGACGCGGCCGGCAATCGGTCCCAGGAGATGAAGAGCTTGGCTCTTGTCGTGGATCGCACTTCGGTCTATGTCGCCGATGACGGAAGCGACAAGGGCGACGGCTCGCCCAATCGGCCCTATAGAAGCCTCGACTACGCCATCGCCCTCGCCGGACGCGAAGGCAAGAAGACCCTTAACCTCAGGGGCGTCCTGGATATGCGGAGCCCTGTCTCTTTCGCTTCCGAGCTCGCCCTCGTCGGCGGCTTCGGGCCCGCATGGAACAGGGATGGATCGGCCCGGGCTATCGTCCGCATAAGCCCTAACCAGGGCCGTAGCGCCTTCTCGCAGGAGGGTGGCTCGCTCAGCTTGCGCCGGGTCGAGCTGCGCGCCGATTCGGCCGGGCCATGGCCGCTCATCAGCCTCTCTGGCGCGAGCCTCGTCATTGAGGCTTCCTCGATCGTCGCTGGCACGGACGGCGACCTCATCCTCGTATCCGCCACCAAGTCCAGGATAGCACTCTCGGGCTCGACCATCTCGGCGACCAAGGCCATGGCCTTCACCGCCTTCTCGGCCGAGCGCTGCAGCGTCGCCGTCTCCGAGTGCTCGATATCGGCCGGGGAGGGCGTCAGGATCTTCGGGGCCTTCGACATGGACGGAGGCGATCTCGCCCTCCTCGCCTCGCTCATCGAGAGCCGTTCCGACCTCGGCCTCAGCCTATTTTCACTGCGCTCCTCCTCCCTGCTCGTGGACCGCTGCCTAATCGGCGCCTCGGGCGGCTCGGGCTTCCTCCGGGTCGGGGCCTTCAAGTCGGTCACGGGCGAGATCCGAAACTCCAAGCTGCTCCTGTCGTGGAAGGGCCCGGGAACCCTCTTCGAGAGCTCGGGCGCCGGGCCCGATTTTCGCCACGATACGATGGTCGCCGATACCTCCGCGGGCCTCCTCCGCTTCTTCGACGCGACGGGCAGGATCCCGCAAATTTGGAACAGTATCCTCGACTGCTCGAGCGGCGGGGCCGAGCTCCTGCGTTGCGACTCGGCTCCCGCCGCTGGCGCTATCGTGGCCGATTGCCTTTGGGGCTTTGGCAGGCTCGTTACGGGAGGGCGAGAACTGGCCGAGCTCGAGAGCTTGAACGCCCTCAATGCCTCCTCGGGCCTGTATTCCTCCAAGCCCAATATCGGCGAGTCCCCCGAGAGGACCTTCGCCGCTCCGCTGAAGAGCCAGGCTCCCCTTCGACGCGGCTCGGCCTGCGTCGACGCCGCCATGCCCCTCGATTCGCCCGGCTACGAACTCGACTTCAGCGGCAAGAAACGGCCGGCGGGTAGCGCCAAGGCCCCCGACATCGGCGCGGACGAGCTCTCCGACTAGGCGGTCGCATGTCGAAGGATCAATGCTCCCTCCCCGTCGCGCTTTTCGCGATCGCCCTCGCCACGCTTTGCCACTCCGTGGAGGCCCAGGACCTATCCGCCTACCTACCCGCCAAGGCCGCGGCCAAGGCTTCCAGACTCCTGGCAGCAGTCGACAAGTCGGGGGCGAGCCTCGCGGCGAGCCGAGCCTCGACTCGAGCGGCCCAGCTGAAGGCCGAGGCCGAGGCCTGCGAAGCCTACTCTTTGGCCGCCGCCGCCAGGGCCGGGAGCGATGCCTGGGCTAGCCCCGACGGCTCGCGCAAGGAAGGCGATGCCCTAGCGGCCTTGGCCGCCGCGAGATCGAAGGCCAAAGCCGCCGCCGCCGCCCTCGCCGCGGGCGAGGGCGGCGGCGATGACTCGGCGACCGCCCTCGCGAAGCTGCTATTGGAATCGGGCATCGCCGCGAAGCAAGCCCTAGGCCTCGAGAAAGCCCTCAGGGCGGGGACGAAGGACCTTGACTCCATGTTCCCCGAGCTCCTCGAGATCGAAGAGCTCCTCAAGAAAACCGGCGCGCCCGGCGCCAGGGAGGCTGCCGTCTCGATGCTGCGCCGGTGCGGCGCAGGCATCGCGGCCTCGATGCTCGACTCGAGGCAGAGGATCCTGGCCATCGCGCCCGGAGCCGACGGAGCCCTAATCCGCCTCGATGGGGCCTATGGCGCCTATCGTCTGTGGATCGCGGCCTCGGCCATAGCGGCCTATCCCGGGGAGCTTCGGTCGATCGGCGAAGCGGAGCGCTCGGCCCTGGCCGGCGGGCTGCGCGCCCTGGCCGGCCTGCGCCCCTCGCGGGCTGCCTCCCTCCTTTCCGCGATGGCCGCGGGAGACGGGCGCGAACAGGCGGCGGCTGGAGCCGCGAGGCGACTCGCCCTCGCATGGGATCGCTCGCCCGAGTCGCGCAGGCACGAGATGGCGGAGCTCTGCGGCGTCCCCGAGTCCGTTGCGGCGTCTTTCGCCTCGGTCCTAGCCGAAGCTTCGGCGCGAAACCCGGCCATGAGGAGGGACGGCACCAGGATCCTCCCTTCATCGGCGCCTTCCTCCTCGCCTCGTCTGGACCCGCTCTCTTCGGCCTACGCGCTCAGCGCCTTGAACGCGGCCCTAGCCGAGGTCGAGGCCTCGGCAGTGCCCTTGGGGACGGAGCCCTCCCTGATCCTCCTGGAAAGGCCGGAACTCGCCCGAGTGGCGCGATCCGAGAAGCGGTATGCGAGCCTCTACGCCGAGACTACTCGACGCCTGGACGCGATCTACGCGCAGGCCGAGGAGTCTGCCTCGGCCCGGCTGGAAGCCTCGGCCGCCCTGGCCAAGGCAGCGTCGCGGGCCCTGGGGAAAGCGCCGGCCAGCCTCGTAGTCAGGGCTTTGAGCCTCGATCCGGGCTCGGGCTCGAGGCTCATCGCCTTCATAGCCTCGGCCTCCGACGCTTCCGGCTCCTCGGTTTCGATGCCCATAGGCTCCGGCCTCGCGGCGGGCGAGTACGCCGTCGCCTTCGCCAAGGCCGCGGGCATCACGGACGCGAAGACGGAGAAGGCTGCCCTGCTGGCAAAATACGGCCAGCGGATAGTCTGCGCCTACGATCCCGAGTCTTCGGGCGAATCCCTCGCCATCGATTATTTCCCCGGCCCCGGCTCGGCCAGGCCCTATCCAGACGAGCTCGAATACCTTCTCCTCGAAGGAGGACGCTGGTGAAAGCCTCGAGAATCTGCGCTTGGGCCTTGATGGCCTCTCTCCTACCGCTCCTTCCCTCCCTATGGGGCTGTCATGCGCGCGCCGTCGAGACCAAGGGCGGGGGCCAGGCGGCGGCCGCTGTCGAGCCCGCGGAGGCGGTGAAGGGCAGCGACCCGCGCTCGGCTTTCGAGAGCTCCGGGATGCTCGGCGGCCTGTCGGCGCGCCTCGATTCGAGCCTGCGCTTCGACGTGGCTGCGGGCACTACCCGCCGATCGCCCGAGGCCGGCGTCGTGCTCGCCCTCGGGGGACCGCTCTCCAACGCCGCCGTCGCGCGCAGGCTCGAGCCCTCGATCGGCGCCAAGGGCTTCGGCCACGAGTTGGCCCTCGCCTCCGGCGCCAAGACCGCCCTGCCGGGGCCGACCCTCGCCTTGGCCGCCACGGGGGACAGGATCGTCGTAGCCTGCGTCGATCCGGACTCGCCCTCCGGCGGAGCCCTCCTCGGCTTCAGGGCCGAGGGCGAGGGCGAGAAGCTCGTGCTCCTGTGGCGAATCGAAGGCAGGCCCGCGAGGCTTTTCCTTTCCGTGCCGAGCGGGCGCATAGCCGTCGCCGACGATTCGGGAGGGGAGGGCGGTGCGCCGAGGGTTTACCTGATCGATTCGGCCAACGGAGCCGAGCTATGGAGCGCGAGCCTTTTGGCGCGCGCGTCGGACATAGCCTACGCGCCCGGCCTGGTCTTGGCGGCTTCCGGCTCCAAGCTCGAGGCCTTCGACGAATCGACGGGCGGCTCGGCCTGGATAGCCTCGCTGACCGCTGAAGCCGGCTCCCTCGCGGCGGGCAACGGCGTGGCCCTCGTGCTGGCCGATACTGGGAGTCTGTCGGCCTTCTCCCTGACCGATGGGAAGGGCATAGGCGCCGCTCCCGGCCCCTTCGATCCCTCGGTCCGTCCGATCGCTGACGGGGATCGTGCTATCGCGGCCATGACGGGCGGCGGAGCACAGGAGATAGAGATCAAGACCGGCTCGGTCCGGAAAACCTGGCTCTGGGCGGGCCCCTCCTCGTTCATCGCGGCCGATCGAGAGAGGATCTACGCGGGGATTGACGGGCGAGACGGCCGAGGGCTGCGCATCGAGGAGAGGGCCGGCGACGCGAAGGGGAGACTCATTTCCCTCGAGGCTGGCGCCTTTGACGCTCCAGTCGCCGTGAGCGGGGCGAGGGGAGGGCTCCTCCTACTGCTCCTGGACGGTTCACTCGTCCTCGTCGGCAAGGACCGGGAGCCCGACGCGGCTCCCTCCGCTCTCGATGCGGCCATCGCGCCGCCCGCCGCTACCGCTCAGGCTATCGGCACTGCCCTCGGGCGATTCAAGCCTGCGGAAGGGGCGGACGCGAAACCCTACCTATCCTTCGACCTATTCGCGCAGGGCATGCCGGTAGAGACGGGCAGTTCCTTCACGGCCTTCCGCTACGAGCCCTCGACCAGCGCCAAGCGTGCCTTCTACGCCGATCCGGCCTCGAGCGGGGCCATCGTCGCCATCTACGATCAGGATGGCCTGGAGCTGGCGGCGAGCATCGACGAGCTGGGCTCGGTATCGAGCGCGGGGGCCTATCTGGAAAAGGGCCGAAGCTACTGGATCGTAGCCGGCTGGACCTATCAAGCCGAGCCGTTGCGCTTCAGGGTTTTTACGAAGCCATAGCGCGGCCTCTGTCCCAAAGCGCTAGATGACCGTACCCGAGGGAATCACACCGTCTTTCGGGATGATGATGATCCCGTCCACGACGAAATAGCTCGTATAATCGCCGTCGGGCCTTTCGCGAAGGTCAATGCCGATTCGGCAGTTCTCGCCTATCCGCGCGTTCTTGTCGATGATCGTCCCCTTGACGATCGTGCCCTTGGCGATGCCGACGTCGGGTCTACCGGCCGTACGGTTGGCTGCCTTCTCCTCGGCGCTTTCGTAGAAGTCCGCGCCCATGCATATGACCCCGTCGAGGCTGGCCCCTGATTCTATGACCGTGCGCACGCCGACGATCGAGCGCGTGATGGAGGCATTGGTTATTATGCAGCCTTCCGCCGTGAGGGCCTGGTTTAAGCTGCAGTAATTGAGCTTGGAGGCGGGCAGGTTGCGCTTATGGGTATGGATGGGCCGGTTTTCCTCGTAGAAATTGAACTTCGGGTTGATGGAGGTGAGGTCCAGGTTGGCTTCGTAGAAGGACTTGATCGTCCCTATGTCCTCCCAGTACCCGTCGAACAAGTAGGCGTTCACCGGCTCCTTAGCGAGGATCATGGGTATGATCTCCTTGCCGAAGTCGTTCTCGGAGCCGGCGAGCGCCCCTTCCATTAGGGACGCGTCGAAGATGTAGATGCCCATGCTCGCCAGGTAATCCTTGCCCCCGCGCCGGTCGCCTCGGAGCTCGGCCGGGATCCGGAAGCCGCCTATATCCTTGGTCGGGCCCGGCTTTTCCTGGAAATCGATGATCTTGCTCGTCTTATCTATCGCCATGATGCCGAGTGCGCTTGCGTCCTCGCGGCTCACCGTCGTGCAGGCGATAGTGAGCCGGGCGCCCGACTCGAGGTGCTTCTTGAGCATGTCCTCGAGGTCCATGCGGTAGAGCTGGTCGCCCGAGACGATGAGGTAGTGGCTGGGATGCTGCGGGCGGAAGTGAATGAGGTTCTTGCGCACTGCGTCGGCCGTGCCCTCGAACCAGCCGGAATGCACCAGGGTCTGCTCTGCGGCGAGAATCTCGACGAAGCCCGTCGAGAACGAGTCGAAGGTGTAGGTCCTCGCCACGTGGAGGTGCAGGGAAGCCGAGTTATATTGAGTCAGGATATAGATCTGGTTGAAGCCGGCGTTGATGCAATTGGATATCGGGATATCGACGATGCGGTACTTGCCCCCGAAGGGCACGGCAGGCTTGGCCCTGTCCTTGGTGAGGGGAAAGAGGCGGGTTCCCTTTCCCCCGCCGAGCACGATCGACAATACCTTATGCTGCATGAATCTCATCTCCTGTCCCGGAACGCCGTTTACGAAGCTCCGGTTTACCGGTTACAGTATAAACCATGAGCCGAGCTTCCGCCACGTCGTTCGTAGAGGAACTGCTATCGGATCCCGAGCTAGGACCCCGCATGGCGCATATCGAGCGGATGCCGCCTCGCGAGGCCGATTGGGCCCCGCTCCCGGCCGACCTGGATCCCGCGCTGGCCGCCGCCCTATCCTCTAGGGGCGTTGCGCGCCTTTACTCGCATCAGGCCCGGGCCTACGAGCTCGCTCGCGCTAAGAAGGACTTCGTCGTGGTGACCCCCACGGCCAGCGGCAAGACTCTCTGCTACAACCTTCCGGTCGCGCAGACGCTCCTCGAGGAGCCCTCCTCCCGCGCCCTCTACCTCTTCCCCACGAAGGCCCTGTCCCAGGACCAGCAGTCCGAGCTCAACGAGCTGGCTCTGGGCGGCGGGCTGCCCCTTCGCGTCTACACCTACGACGGAGACACGCCCGACAGTCTCCGCGTGGCCGCGAGGGACACCGGACGCATCGTCATCTCCAACCCCGACATGCTGCACTCGGGCGTCCTGCCCAACCATGCCAAATGGATACACTTCTTCTCGAACCTCAAGTACGTCGTGATCGACGAGATGCACGCCTATCGCGGCGTCTTCGGGAGCCATGTCGCCGACGTGATCCGCAGGCTCCGGCGCGTGGCCTCCTTCTACGGTTCCGACCCGACCTTCATCCTCTGCTCGGCCACCATAGGCAATCCGGGCGAGTTGGCCCGAGCTCTCATCGGCCGGCCGGCCCTGGAGCTTTCCGAGAACGGCGCCCCCCGTGGCGAGCGCGTGGTCATTTTCTACAACCCGCCGATCGTGGACCCCGTTCAGGGCATCAGGAAGAGCACGGCCACCGAGTCCGAGGCCCTTGCCCTCAAGCTCCTGCGCTCGGGGGTCAAGACGATACTCTTCGCGCGTTCGCGCCTCAAGGTCGAGCTCATCGCGTCCTACATCGCGGAAGCTCTCGCCAATCCCTACAACCGCAACGAGGGCATACGGATCAGCCCCTACCGTTCGGGGCTGCTGCCCAGCGAACGGCGGGCGATCGAGAAGGGGCTTCGGGAAGGCTCCATCCAGGGAGTGGTCTCGACCAACGCCCTGGAACTCGGCATAGACATAGGCGGCCTCGACGCCGCCGTAGTCGCCGGCTTCCCCGGCGGCTTCGCCAGCTTCTGGCAGCAGGCGGGCAGGGCGGGTCGGAGGGGCTCGGTCTCCATCGCCATCCTCGTGGCCTCTTCCTCGCCCCTCGACCAATACATCATCGCCCACCCCGAATATTTCTTCGCCCGCAGCCCGGAGACGGCGAGGATAGATCCGGACAATCCCTACGTCTTCATGGACCACCTCAAGTGCGCCGCCTTCGAATTGCCCTTCAAGGACGGCGAGTCCTTCGGCTGCGGAGAGGATGCGGGCCCCGTCACCGTCGAGGGCCTCGAGCTCCTCGAGGAGGAGGGCGTGGTCAGGCATGCAGGAGGCCGCTGGTACTGGTCCGATCAGAGCTATCCGAGCGAGAAGATATCCCTGCGATCGGCCACGGCGGACAATGTCGTGATCATCGACGAGACGGGCGGGGGCGCGAGGGTGATAGGCGAGATGGACAGGCCGAGCGCCAAGGAGCTCATCTTCGACGACGCGGTCTACATCCATCTGGGGCGTCAGTTCATGGTGCGCAAGCTAGACATCGCGAACCGCACCTGCCATGTCGTCCAGAAGGACGTCGATTACTGGACCGACGCGGTCGTCAAGACGGACATCGAGGTGCTGACCGAGGACGAGCGCTTCGGCCTCGGCGGGGGCCGGGTCGCCGAATGCGTGCTGGGGGACGTCCTCGTGCGCAGCCAGGCCGAGAAATTCAAGAAGCTGCGCTTCCATACCCACGAGAACGTCGGCTATGGCGAGATCAGCCTGCCGCCCGAGGAGATGCAGACCCGCGCCATCGCCCTGCTCCTCAGTCCCGGGACCTCCGCAGGCGATGCCCTCGCGAGCTCCCACGAGGCGCTCAAGGCGGCCACCCTGGCCGGCGTCGGTCGCCTCATCCACGATATCGCCCCCGCCTTCCTCATGTGCGATCCCCGGGACATCGGCCGGGCCGAACGCGTCCGCGATCCCCATTTCGACTGCCCGACCATCTATTTCTTCGACATGTATCCCGGGGGTACAGGACTGGCCGAGGGCCTGTCGAAGCTCCTTTCCGGCGCGGTATCAGCCGCGAAGGAAAGGGTGAGGAACTGCGGCTGCGAGGGCGGATGCCCTTCCTGCATCGGGGTGGACTTCGCGGACTCCGGCGGCGCGGGGCAGGGGCCCTTCTCCGCCCTGGCCGGCGGAGAGGTCAAGGCTCGGGCCCTGGAGCTGCTCGAGGCCTTGGGCAAGGCCTAGGAGCCGCGGTGTCGGGCCAGCTCAAGGGACGGCTCTCGAGGCTGAACAAGGGCCGCGAGGGAGCTGCCGCGCGCGCGCGGCCCGCGGATAGCACGAGGCCCAAGCCGGGCTTCCTGGACGGTTGGGAAGGCGCGGGCGAACATGCCTGGACCCGAATGCTCGACTTCCCCAATCCCCTGCCCGAGAGCCTCGACCCCGAGGCCTTCGCGCCCTTGCGCAGGCGGGGCCTCGCGCGCGATCCCGAGCCCGACGGCCGCGTGCCCGCGGCCTCGTTGCGCTTCCTCGACCTCGAGACGACGGGCCTGTCCGGCGGCGCGGGGACGATAGCCTTCCTCGCCTCGATTGGCTTCGTCGGGGAAGGTGGCGGCTTCACCCTCGCGCAGGCCTTCCTCGACGACTTTCCCGGGGAGCCGGCCTTCCTGGGCGCCGTGCTCGGCCTCCTCGAGCCGGGCTCGACGATAGTGAGCTACAATGGCCGAGCCTTCGACTTGCCCCTGCTCCGCACGCGTTGCGTTCTGAACGGCGTCCCCGCGCCATCCCTGCCCCACGTCGACGCCCTCTTCGCCGCGCGCAGGCTCTGGAAGCGAATCCACGGCGGGGCGAGCCTCGGCCTCCTCGAGCGCGAGGTCCTCGGGATCGAGCGGGGCGAGGACATCCCCGGCGCCTTGATACCGGAGGCCTGGCTGTCCTTCGCCAGGACGGGCTCGAGCGGCCTCATGCCTCTAGTGCTGTCGCACAACGCTGACGATGTTGTCGGCCTGGCGAGGCTCGCCGCCCGGGCTCAGGCTATCTTCGACGATCCCCTCTCCGAGGCCGCTCTCTCCGGCGTCGACCGCTTCGGCCTCGGGCGTGGGTTGCTGGCCGCGGGGCGAGAGGCCGAGGGAGAGGAGCTGCTCGAGGCCGCGGCGGCCGAGGGCGAGGATCGGGCGGCCCTGCTCCTCCTCCGGCGCTACCGTCGGGCGGGTCGCGACGCCGACTGCCTCCGCGTCGAGCCTTGGCTGTCCTCGACCTACCGCGCGGCGGCCGAGCGGGCCAAGCTCTACGAGCGGACCATCGGGAACCTCGTCCTCGCCTCGCGCTGGGCGGCCGAGGCGCTGAGCCTCGCGTCGAGCGACGCCGAGCGGGCCGAGTCCGAGCTTCGCGCCGCGAGGATAGCGAGGAAGGCGGGTAGGGAAGCCGGGGGAGGGATCAATATTTGAGCGTGTCTCCGAGCTGCCCGCAAGCGCCCATCACGCCGCGGCCGCGCCGCATGCGCCGGCTGGCGACAACGCCCGCGGCCTCGAGGACTGACATGAAGGACTCGAGCTCCTGTCGCGAGGGCTCGGAGAAGGGCAGGCCGGGCACCTTGTTCCAGGGGATCACGTTCACCTGGACCTTGAGGGAGCCTATCCAGTCGAGCAGGGACCGGGCGCTCATGGCGGAGGCGTTCACCCCTCCCATGATCGCGCACTCGAGGGTTATGCGCTCTCCGGTGGCTGCCTGGTAGGAAGCGAGGGCGGCCTTCAGCGAGCCTAGGCCGTAGGTCTTGTTGACCGGCATGAGGCTCGAGCGCAGCTCCTCGTCCGCGGCTGTTAAGGACACGGCCAGCCTCACCGCGGGGCCCGCCTGGGCGAGCTCGAGGATGCCTGGCACGAGGCCGCTGGTGGAGATGGTGATCTTGCGGAGCGACATCCCGACGCCGTCCGAGAGCACTGAGATTGCCTTGCGCACGGCGCCCAGATTAGCCATCGGCTCGCCCATCCCCATGAACACGACGTTGGAAATTGGGCCGCGCCTGAGCGAGAGGAAGTGGAATTGCTCCATGATTTCGCCGGCGGAGAGGTCGCGCAGGTAGCCGAGGGAGCCGGTCTTGCAGAAGGCGCATCCCATCGGGCATCCGACCTGGCAGGAAAGGCAGGCGGTCTTCCTGCCCTCGAGGTCCTCGAGGAGGACGCACTCCACCGCGGCGCCGTCGGCCAGGCGGATCTGCAGCTTGAGCGAGCCGTCCTCGTCCGCCAACTCCGCCCCCGGAGCTGAGCTTGGTATGCTCGGATAGAGAGCGGAGAGGCGCCCGCGTTCCGACGCCGGAAGATCGCTCATCTGGTCGAAGCTCGCGGCGCCGCGGGCCAGCCAGCGGTACACCTGACGAGCCCGATAGGCCGGGAAAAGAGACAAGGCCCCGGCCAGCTCGGCCGGGGCCATTCCGTATAGGGAGTCCATCCGGGCCCTAGGACCGCTGGAGCTTCGCCGCGGCGTCCTGGATGTAGATGTTGCGGATGCCCATGCGCTGGAAGTCGGATAGGGCCTCGAGAGCCTTCTGGCGATCGCCGGTCGCCTGGTAGCACTGCGAGAGCTCCAGGTAGAGCCGGTAGTTTTTCGGGTCGTTCTGGATGAGCTTGCGCAGCGAGACGATGGCGTCCTGGATCTTGCCCTGCATGCGCGCGATCACCGCTAGACCGAGTACGGCGTAGACGTCGAATTCGATGTTGAGGGCCTTCTCGTAGTACTCGCCGGCCTTGTCGTACTCGCCCATGCTGCGGTAGGCGTCGCCGGCCCGGGTGAGAATGACCTTGTTCTTGGGATCTTTGGCGAGGATGCGGTTCCAGAAGTCCAGGGAGCCCTCGGGCGTGCCCGTACCGCGGTAACAGTCGGCAAGGCCGAAGAGGGCATAGAAGTTGTCGGGCTCCTTGCCGAGGGCCTTTTCGAAGTAGGGCACGCCGAGCTCGAATTGCTTCAGCTTTCGGTAGCAGTTGCCTATGGAGGTGAGGACGCGGATGTCCACGTCGTCGCTCTGGAGCTCGACCATGCGCTGCCAATAACCGAGCGCGTCCTTGTATTCCTTGAAGTCGTAATGCAGGTGACCAAGGCCGATGAGGGCGTAGGGATTGTCCGTCTCCATCTCGAGAACGCGCAGGTAGATGGCCTTGGACTTGCGGAAGTCCCGGACCTTGCGGTAGGCGTCGGCCACGCGGGTGAGCACGGTGATGTTCTTGTTGTCGTGGAGGAGGTACTGCTCCCAGATCTCTATGGCCTTTTGATACTGGTTCAGGGCCTTGTAGCAATCAGCCAGGCCGAAAAGGGCGTAGTTGTTGCCCGGATGGTAGACTAGGCATTTCTTGTAATGGTCCACGGCCTCGCGGAAGGCCCCACGCTTGCGGGCGGCGTCGCCGAGCCCTACCAGGGCGTAATTGTTCTCCCGGTCGCGCTCGAGGATTCGGGCGAAGCACTCCTCCGCCTCCTCGATGCGATTTTCCTTGAGATACTGATAGCCCTTCTTCGAAAGCTCGGCGATCTCGGCGAGCTCCGGGTTCGGGGCGTCGCGCTCGCCGTCCTTGTGGCCGGAATCGGGAATGTTATTGTCGCTCACTTTTCTTCCTCTTTTGTCTCGCTGAGAAAATATTGTATAACGAGAGCGGCATCGGCGATCAACCGCTCCGAGCGCTTGTCGTCGCGCGCGAGCTTGTACATCTTTAAGGCTTCTATCGGCCTTCTTTCAGATAGATAACGGTCTCCGACGCGGATGAGGCCGTCGGAATATCCGGTAGTTTGGAATATCCGCCTGGCCGCCTCTACGTCCCCGCCGTTGAAAAGCTCGTTACCCTTGCGATTGAGCTTGACCTTACGATCGCTCTCGACGCCGGGGGTGGGGAGATCGGCCGACTTGATAAGGCCATCAGCAAGTATCGGAACCACCTGGGTTTTATCCATTTTTTACCGTACCTGTTAAATATAAAAGGAAAACGCTTAATAATCAACCCGCGAAAAGCATGAAGAAATGCAATTAAGGGCAATGCACTATTGACCGATAATCATTATTTTTTCGCCCGGGCAATCCGCGCGGATATTTCGATGTAAACCAGATTACCTTTGGCTCATTCAGATGATTTTCGGTAAAATCTTACGATGGATCGGCCGTATTCCCTCTCATCCTCGAGGATGAGAGGCCCTAGACTGTCGGGCAAGGGATCCTCGTGGGGAAAATGCATGATGGCGAGCCCGCCTCGTTCCAAGGTCGGCCCCGCGCCGAGCTTGGCGAGCAAATCGGAGCGAAAGCGGTAGGGAAAGGGCGGATCGCAGAATACGAGGGAAAAGGCGGTTTTATTGCGCAAGAGGAATCGCTCGACTGGCATTGATTTGCATTCAATTCGTTCCTCGGCTATCGAAACGTTCTTCAGCAGTAGGGTGAATTTGCCGGGATCCTTCTCGACGCAGGTAATGGGGGCGGCCCCCCTGCTGGCTGCCTCGAGGGCGATGATGCCCGAACCCGAGAATAGGTCGAGGAAGGATAAGCCGGCGAGGTCGCCGAGTATGGCGAATACCGACTCGCGCATCCTGTCCATGGCGGGCCTGATCTCGAGGCCGCCCTTTGGCACCTCCACCGTGCGGCCGCAGTACCTGCCGCCCGTTATGCGCATCGGTCTAGTCCTCGTTCCTGCGTCGAAGGGCTCGATGGAGGTCGCGCCGCATGTCCCGATCCAAGTCCTTCTCCTTGAGGTCTGAGCGTTTGTCGTACATCTTCTTGCCTTTGCAGAGGCCTAGCTCGAGTTTGACGAGCCCGCGCTTCAGGTAGAGGGCGAGGGGGATGAGGGTATAGCCCTTCTCGCGCACGCGGCGATCGATGCGCTTGATCTCCTGCGCATGGAGGAGGAGCTTCTTCTGCCGGTCAGGGTCGTGCTGGAAGGCGGCCGAGGAGAAGACGTATTCCGAAATGTGGAAGTTCTTGAGCCAGACCTCGCCTGCACGCACTTCGGCGAAGGCGTCGGGGAATGAGACTTTGCCGTCCTTGATCGATTTGACCTCTGTACCGAGGAGGCTGATGCCGCATTCGAATGTCTCGTCTACGGAGTAGTCGAAATGGGCTCGCCTGTTCACGGCGACGACCTTGACGCCCTCGGGTATGCTCATGTAGGGCTACAATATAGGAATCGCGCTCCCGCTTGTCAACGCAAGAGGATCGTGCTAGTGTCCCGGCGATGTCGATATCGATGGCCATGGAAAAGGGGAAGCGGTGCTAGGCAAGAGACGCTCGTACGCCGAGGCTGTCCAGGGAAGGCGCAAGACGGCTCGCCGTCTGGGCGTCCTGCTCCTCGTATTCCTCTGCTACGAGCTGCTTTCCGGCTTCTTCCTTTCGGCCTATTGGGTGAAATCGGAATCCATGCTCCCGACGATAGTGCCCGGCGACCGTCTACTGGCCTCGCCCTTGGCTTACGGTCCGCGGACCGCCTTCGGCAAGATGCCCGGCATCGCGAAGCCCGAGCGGGGCGACCTGGCGATCGTGGAGCCCAATTACGTCCGTCGTCTCGGCTTCTGGGAGTCCTTCGCCGACGGATTCGTCCGGTTCATCACTTTCCAGCTCGTATCGCCCGCCCTTGGGGCTCATGACGGTTTCTTGGCCTCTCCATCCCTGCTCCGCGTCGTCGGAATCCCCGGCGATACGGTTCAGATGGAGGACTTCGTGTTCAAGGTCAAGCCCGTGGGCGGCGATCAGTTCCTCACCGAATTCGAGCTCTCCTCGCAGCGTTACGATATCTCGCACGTCGACGCGCCCGAGGCTTGGAACGCTGAGCTGCCTGGCTCGGGCAGCATGGCTCCCAGGGTCCTCGGCAAGGACGAGTACTTCGTCGCGGGCGATGCCCGTTCCTCGTCGAGCGACTCGCGATATTGGGGCCCAGCCCGGATAGAGCGGTTCCGGGCCAAGGCCCTCCTACGCTACTGGCCGCCTAAAAACTTCGGCCCACCCTGATGCCGAAGAGAAAAGGCGCCGATAGCTTCATCCCTCCCACGGCCCTTTATATCCACGTTCCTATCTGCGCTTCAAAGTGCGCCTATTGCGATTTCTACTCCCTGCCGGCCTCGGCCCTGCCGCGGGGCTTCGAGGATGCCCTCGTCGAGCAGACCCTCGACCGGGCTCGCGCCCTCGCCGCTCGCTTTGGCGCAAGCGAAATAAAAACGGTTTACATTGGCGGTGGCACGCCTACGATGCTCTCGGCTAATGGCATGGATAGCCTGTTGAGAGGCATCGCCGGCATCGTTGGTGGAGGGGTCGGCCGTCGACCTCTTGAATGGACCGTAGAGGCTAATCCTGACAGTCTGGGCGAAGAGGGCTTGCGCCTCATGGCCGATCGAGGCGTGACGAGGCTGAGCGTGGGCGTGCAGAGTCTCGACTCGAGGGAGCTCGCCCTACTCGGAAGACGGCATAGCCCTGCCGCTGCCCTTGCCGCCCTGCGCTTGGCCGCGTCCTCGGGGCTGGAGCTCTCCGCCGACCTCATCACGGGCATACCGAGGCCGAAACTCGAGTTCTGGGCCAGTCGAGAAGGTGGCCTGGCCTCTTTCGCCCGCGCTATCGTCGACGCCGGCGCCTCGCATATATCGGTCTACGACCTGACGATTGAGGAGGGGACGCCCATCGCCGCCAGGAAGGATCTCGCCTTTCCGACAGAGGACGAGGCCTGGGAAGAGAGATGCCTTCTCCAGGCCGCGTTGAGCGAACGGGGCTTGCGGCGCTACGAAGTCTCCAACTACTCCAGGCCCGGAAGGGAATGCTTCCACAATCTCGCGTATTGGAGGATGGACTCCTATATCGGCGCGGGGCCCGGGGCCGTCTCGACCCTCGCCCGCGAGGACGGGGGCTCCCTTCGGATAGAGGAGGCGAAGGACGCCCGGAATTATCGGGAGTCCGAGGCGAGGGAAACGACGATCGCCCCGCGTGACGCGGCCTTCGAGACAATCATGATGTCGTTCCGGACCGTATTCGGCCTGGACCTCGAGGCCTTCCAGAGGCGCTTCGGCCGAAAGGCCGAGGAGCTCATCGGGGAAAGCCTGTCTCGCTGGTCAACCCGGATCGTCGCGGGCTCGCCTTGGCCGATCGCCGACGGAAGAGCAGCCTCGCTTCCGACGCCGGGACGGGAGGATGCGAATCCCGCCTTGGACGGCGAGGGGCTCGATATCCTTAATCGCTTCCTGGGAGATTGCCTTGTCGAGATCGAGGGCGCTTCATGGTCCTCGCAGGCCTCGAGCTTTACTTGAGCGCTAGCAATGTGTAGGATACGGTCGAGACTTAGGGGAGGCTTCTAGTGTCGATTCTATCTATCCAATCCCACGTCGCATACGGCCATGTCGGGAACCGGGCCGCCGTCTTTCCGCTCGAGCGATTGGGATACGAGGTCTGGCCGATCAATACCGTGCAATTCTCCAATCATACGGGATACGGATCCTGGACGGGCGAAGTGTTCACCGCGGCGCATATGTCCTTGGTGTGGGGCGGCGTCAAGCAGCGCGGAGTCATGGGCGATTGCGAGGCTGTGCTCTCGGGCTATATGGGCTCGGCGGATGTCGGGCAATTCGTCCTACAGGCAGTGGGCGAAGTGAAGGCGGCCAGACTGGACGCGATCTATTGCTGCGACCCGGTCATGGGTGACTATGGCCGAGGCTTCTTCATCGGCGAGGGCGTGCCCGAGTTCATCTCGAGCCACGCCGTGGCCTCGGCCGATATCATCACCCCGAACCAGTTCGAGGCCGAGGCCATCTCGGGCTCGGTCATCGCATGCGTCGACGACGCGAAGGCGGCTTGCGAGGCGATCCACGATCTCGGCCCCTCGGTGGTCCTCATCACGAGCTTCAAGCCGAGCTGCGACGACGAGGCTTGCATCTCGATGTTCCTCTCCTCCAAGGAAGGCTTCAGGATCGTCACGACCCCCGAGCTGCCTATTGATCCCCCGCTCAACGGCGCCGGCGACCTGACGGCCGCCCTGTTCCTTGCTCATTACCTGAAGGCGCGCGATCCCGTCGACGCCTTCGAACTCGTGGCGGACTCGGTGTTCTCGGTCTTCGAGAGGAGCTATGCCGAGAAGTCCCGCGAACTCTGCCTTATCAAGGCCCAGGAGGATATCGCGAGCCCGCGCCGTCGCTTCGCCTCCAGGCGGGCATAAGCCTAGCAGGTAGCCGGGGCGCCCATGGCCGAGCGGGCGAAGGCGAGGAGGGCCGCGACGATATCCTCTGACTCGACGGCTTCTGATCCGGCAAACACCTTTAGCCGCTCTTTGTAGTAGGAGGAGCCGAAGGAGAATTGAAGGCAGAGGAAGAGGTCATCGAGGCAGAAGGCCGCCGCTCTGTCCCCGCATGGGGGCGAGATCTCGCCCTTCTCCCTCGCCTCCCTCACCATCTGCGTGTACCGCGAGGCGGAAGCCGACTCGATCTGGGAGGCGAGATGCCTCGCAAGGGGCTCAAGCTCCTGTGTCGTGCAGGCTATGTAGATCCTGACGATGTCGGGGTCGGCGCTCGCGGACTCGGTCGCCGTGCGGAGTATGGCCTCGACCCTTCCGAAAAAGGAGGGCACGGCGGCGAGGATGTCGTCCAGGGTGCTACCGAGCCGCTCCCGGCTCGCCTCGATGATCGCGAGGAAGAGGTCCTCCTTGGAGCGGAAGTACTTGTAGAGGGCTCCGACGCTGATTCCAGCCTCGCGGGCGATTTCGTTGACGTTGGCTCCCGTGAAGCCCCGCTCGGCGAAGGCGCGCTTGGCGCTATAGAGGACTCTCTGACGCTTGTCTTCAGAGATGCGGTCGAAGATCGGCGTCCAGCTGGGACGCATCGGGGCCGTTCCTTCCATGCGGCCAGTATACGCCAAGGCGCTCGGGCCTGGAAGCACTAGCAGGTTGCCGAAATGCTTCGAGTATTTCAACAAGCTGCTAGATCGATATCGTGGCCGTGGCGTCGCGGATGATCCGCGCGCTCGACATGAGCGCCTCAAGCTCGACCGGGTCCAGGGAGGGCGTGAGGGTTCGGAGTACGCCCCCGCCGCCTACGAGGCGAGGCAGGGAGAAGGTCACCCCTTCGTAGCCAGAGAGGCCCGGCAACGAAGGCCCGCAATCCTCGGGGCCGAGGGGGGCGCAGACCGTCAGTATGGACCGTTGGTCGTGGAGTATGGCCTCGGCGATGCGCGCGAGTACCGAGCCGATGCCGTAGTACGTCGCCTTCTTTCCCTCGATGATGCGATACGCCGCTCCGCGGACCTGCCTCTCCATACCCTCCTTGTCTATCGGGCTTAAGGCCTCGCAGGCCGAGGGAAGGGCGAATGACGAAAGGGGCATGCCGCCCACCGAGACCTGCGACCATATGAAGACCTCGGAATCGCCGTGCTCGCCGAGAACATAGGCGTGGACATGCTGCGAGTCGACTCCGAGCTTGCGTCCCAGGAGGGTGCGAAAGCGAGCGGTATCCAAGGTCGTCCCCGAGCCGAGGACCCTGCCGGGCGGCAAACCGGCCTGGCGGGCATAGCGATCGGCGATGTGGGTCATCGCGTCCACGGGATTGGAGGCCACGAGGAGGACTGCCTCAGGCGCGGCCGCGGCTATCTGGCCGATGATTTCCTTGAAGACAGCCGCGTTCCGGCCCAGGAGCTCGAGCCTCGATTCGCCGGGCTTCTGCCCGACGCCCGCGGTTATAATGACGACGCCGCTGCCCGCGAGGTCGGGATAATCGCCCGAACGTACCTCGACGGGATTGGAGAAGGGCACGGCGTGGAGGATGTCGTCGGCTTCCGCGCTCGAACGCCCGGGGTCGCGATCGATAAGCACGATCTCCCGCGCGATTCCGCGCATCACGATCGAGTATGCTGCCGTGGCGCCTACGAAACCGGATCCGACGATGCCCACTTTCATGTCCGCCTCCAAGTAATTAGGACTATGATGTCCTAAATATACTGACGCGGAATCCAAAAAGAAAGCGCCAGACGGAAGCTCGCCATCCATGGCGAGGGCCCTTCGGGACGCGAG
>DBTW01000132.1:0-6347 GCA_002307245.1 Spirochaetaceae bacterium UBA1306
GGCAGGGCCAGGAGCCACTCCTCCAGGCTGAGGCCTTGGGAGAGGCGGGACGGCACGCCGAAGATATCGCCCGCCCTGCCGTTGCAGTAGACGATCTGGTCGTTCCGGGCCATTACGATGCCGAGGGGCGATTCCTCGGCGAGGGCGCTGAACTTCTCCGCGTTCTCCCTGCGGGCCCGCTCGGCCCGTCTCCTGGCGGTGAGGTCCACGGCCGTGCGCAGGAAGGCTTGGCGGCCGTCGGCGAATCGCCCGACGGGGATGGTGCTGAAGTCCCAGATGAGGAGCTCGGCGTCGTTCGTGAGCACCTGGCGCTCGCCCGAGGACGAGAAGGACGAGAGCTCCGGCGCGCCGAAGGCCAGGCGTTCCCAGTCCGCGAGGCTGGGCGTGTCCGCGAGGGAATAGCCCGTGAGCTTGACCCAGGAGCCGTTGAGGAACTCGACGCGGCCGGTCTCGTCGTGGAGCATGACGGGATAGGGGAGGAGCTCGACGAGAAGCTTGAGCCTCTCATCGTCCATGGGAAAGCCGAGCGTCGGGGAGGCCCCGTCGCCGTCGCGCATCGTCGACATGGCGACATTGTAGCAGAATGGCCGGTATTCGCAATGAGTGCCTTGCCCTATCCGGGGAGGGGTTTATACTAGTCTGATGGGCCCTGCCTCCGAATCGCGCGGCGCGAAGCCGCGGCCGAGCCTCGCCTCCCCCGTCGCGCAGGGCGTCGCGAGGCGCCTGGACCAGGTCTTCGACTCGCTGGAGCGGCTGTCCTACCTCGGCAAGGCCGAGCTGCAGGACTACCGGCGCTTCCGGGAGCTCTTCGGGGAAAGCCTCGATCGCATAGATCGCAAGATCGAGGACGGCCGGCTCAAGCCCGTCGAGCTCAGCGGTCTTCCCCTGGAGATCCGATATCCCGGGCCGACCCCGAGGGTCGGCGTCTTCATCGGCTCCTTCGATCCCTTTCAGATGACCCACATCGCCGCGGCCCTGCGCTTCCTCGGCTCCGACGAGAGCGAGGCCGACATCCTCTTCGTCGTGCCCGACGGGTCCCTCGATAACCGCAAACCGCAGAAGACCGATTATCGCTTCCGCCTCGAGCTGCTCAAGCTCCAGGTCTCCGGGATCCTCGAGCCCCTGATCGTTCCCCTCGACATAGGGGAAGGCGCCGACACGATCGGGATCATGAGCCGCCTCATCTCCCTCCATTCCGGGGCCAGGCTCCGGCTCACCCACCTCCTGGGCTCCGACGTCCTGCCGATGGCCGTCAGCCTCCTGCCCCAGGACCTCGAGGCCTGGAGCAGGGCGGCCGCCGCGGCCTCGGTCGAGCTCGACTTCTCGCTCCACGTAGTCCGCCGCGAGCTCGGGGCCTCCCTCCAACCTTACGCCGACGCGGCACTGCTGCTGGGCCTGCGGATGGCCATCGACCGGGATCCCCTCGGCACCCCCTCGAGCACGGCCTTCCGGACCGAGGGCGCCTTCACCCTCGTCCTGCCGACCGAGGCCTTCCTCTCCCGCCTGGAGCTGCTCTTCCGATACGGGATGTCGCGGCCCTGGAGCGCGGGGCCGGCCGAGGGGAGCGCAGGCGAGGAGCCGGATTACGCGATCTGACGGTTTACGAACTCCGAGGCCATGAGCTATTGTATGGGCAGGAGTACCGAAGCATGAAACTAATTTTCTTGGGCCCCCCCGGGGCCGGTAAAGGCACCATCGCCGACCTCGCCGTCGAGAAGCTCGGCCTTCCCCACATCTCCACGGGCGATCTCTTCCGCGCCGCGGTCAAGAACGGCACGCCCCTCGGCCTCAAGGTCAAGGACATCATGGCCTCGGGCGGACTCGTGCCGGACGAGCTCACCATAGAGCTCGTCAAGGAGCGCCTCTCCCAGAAGGACGTCGCCAAGGGCTGGATCCTCGACGGCTTCCCCCGGACCATCCCCCAGGCCGAGGCCCTCGAGAAAATCGCCGCCGTCGACTCGGTGGTGAACTTCGAGGTCGCCGACGAGATCGTCGTGGGCCGCCTTTCGGGCCGCCGCGTCTGCAAGTCCTGCGGCAAGATCTACCACGTCAAGAACATGCCTCCCAAGAAGGATGGCGTCTGCGACGTCGACGGCGGCGCCCTCTACACCCGAGACGACGACAAGGCCGAGGCTATCCAGGTGCGGCTCGATACCTATCGCAAGTCCACCGAGCCCCTCATCGACTGGTACGGCAAGAAGGGCAAGCTCCTCACGATCGACGGCGTCGGCGCCCCCGCCGAGGTGCTGGGCCGCTTCGAGAAGGCGATCAAGAAGTAAGGCGTAGCCGGCCCCGTCGGGCCGCCGCGATCAAGGGGGGGAGGCTGTCGCCTTCCCCCCTTTTTCAGTTCCGGCTCAGCGCTGCTTCAGCCTTGAGAGCAGGCGGGCGAAGCCGAGCGCGGGCTCGGCCTCGCAGTCCCACTCATCCTCCCGGTAAAGGATTAGGGGCAGAAGGCGGGGGTAATCCCCCGGCATGACGCAGGGCATGAGCCCGAAGCCCTCTTCCTTCTCGAGGCGTCCCATGCCTAGGCCCTGAGCGCATCGAGGTTTTTCTTGGCTTCCGGGCAGTCCTTCCAGAAGCCGGCGATCGTCGCGCAGCCGTAGTCGGCGCATGCCGCGCAGGTCTCCTTCTTCTTCCCGATCGCGCAGAGGCGGATGCCGCACTCGGCGCAGTGCCCGATCTGGACGCCGTCGGTCGCCATGCATCCATGGCAATTGACCATGTCCGGCTTGCAGTCGAAGCCGAAGGACTTCGTCCACTCGGCTGCCGTCTTGATCCTCAAGGCTTGGTCGTTCGTCTTGGCGGCGACGTAGGCCGGGCAGACGGCGCAATCCAGGCCGCAGGCCGCGATGAGCTTTTCCATAGTACCCTCCAGGTTCTGGACTTAGGGGGCTCTCCCGAGTCCCAGGCCTAGGGTACGCCTGTGTAGTGACAGGATATGTCAGGGTTTTCCGGAAAATCGAGCTCAACCCCTCGTCGCGTTTCGCTCGAGGATACCCCGTGCTCGCGCCGCTACGAGTTCGCGCAAGGCCGCCGGCTCCAGCACCTCGAAGGGTATTCCCAAGCCCAAAAGGAAGCTGACTGCCCAGTCGTCGACTGGTAAATAAGGGGTCGCGAGGGCAGTACCCCCGTCCTCGACCTCTATCTGTTCAGATTCGAAGTGTTCTTCGATCCTGGCCGCTTCGGCGAAGCGGATGCGCGTGGGCAGGAAGGGCGAGGATTCCTTCCAGGCCCTGTTCCAGGGCCTGGCGTCGAGCTCGACGGGTTTAGGCTCGAAACGCTCGGGCAGGGTCTCTAGCCGGGCGATGCGGGCGATCTTGAAGAGGCGGAAGTCGCCGCGGTGGCGGCAGTAGGCATAGAGGAACCAGGCTTGCCAGGTGAAGACCAGGGCCAGGGGCTCGACTTCGCGCTCGCTCGTCCTTCCCTCGGCGTCGACATAGCCGAGCCGCGCGACGCGCCGCTCCTCGATCCCCCGCCTGAGTGCGGCTATCTTCTCCCGCTCGCGCGCCGCCGGAGCCAGCTCGATGAAGACGTAGTTCTCCGGCACGGGCCTGCCCGCCACCCGCCCCTTGGGGGCGATGGCCCTGAGCCTGTCCGCGGTCCGTCCCATCTTCGCGTCGCCTGTCGCGGCGGAGAGGCTCGCGAGGGCGGCGCTGATCTGGCCGAGCTCCCCGGGCAGCACGAGGCTGCGATCGATCTTGAACTCGCCCATGATGCCGTAGCCCCCGCCGGCCCCCGGGTAGGCCACGACGGGTATGCCCGCCTCGCAGAGGGACTCGATGTCTCGGTAGATCGTCCGCGTCGATACCTCGAAGCGCCGCGCCAGCTCCGGGGCCGAGACCGAGTCCCGGCCCAGGAGGAGCATGGTGATAGAAAGCAGGCGCTGAGCTTTCATGGCCGCCCCTAGGCTAGCGCGCCGAGGGACCTTTGGCTAGGAGTTCTGGCCTAGCCAAAGACCGCCAGGCGAAAATGAAATCCTTCATTTTTGGTTTATTGTCATCAAACGACTTCAATTGCGTAATATGCATCTAAATGCTAGATACTTACATCGAAACCGCCTATACTCATTGATCAGCAGAGATGCTACCAATAAAATAATAAAACATCATCCAATTCCATTAAAAAGCGTTGCGTGACACAAACACTTAATGGGAGCTGGTATGAATCGAGTTATTGCTAGTCTGCGTGTTCGTCTCTCTGTTATCTTGTTTGTCCTGATCGCGGTCGCGGTTTTCTTGATCGGCAGCTTCGCCTATGGCCGTGCCGCCGTGGTCATCGATAGCCAAATGGCCGAGCTTTCGACCTCGGTCGTCGATCGTCTCTCTGCCGGCGTAGCCTCGGAGCTCAGCTCCGCGAGGGCCGTTCTCGAGCTTCTCGCCTCGGATCCTTCGATCTCTGGCGCCGATTGGAAGGCCATGAAGGCGAGGCTCGACGTCCTTCGGCCGGCGACGAAGGATCGCTTCGAAGAGCTTATCGCCGTCGACGCCTCGGGGCGGCTCTGGGGAGATAAGGCGGCGGTCGACTACTCGGACCGGGATTATTTCCGTCGCGTGCTCTCCGGCGAGTCCTTCGTCCTCAGCGATCCGATTAGGTCGAAGCTCTCGGGCGAGCTTGTCGTCGCCATAGCCCTGCCGCTGCGCAAGGACGCTTCGGTCCGCGGCGTCCTAGTCGGCACACTGAGCCTCAAGCAGGTTGCCGCTATCGTGCTCGGAGCCAAGGTAGGGGAGACTGGCTCGGCCTTTCTCCTCGATTCCTCCGGCCTCATCCTCGTCCATCCCAATGCCGATTACGCGCTCAAGAAAAACCTGAAAAACGACTCCTCGCCCGAGGTGACGGCCGTCGCCGACAAGATGATCGCCGGCAAGAGAGGCTCCGGCGCCTATCGCCTGGACGGCAGCGATCGGATCCTCTTCTTCGGCCCGGTCGAGGGAAGCGGCTGGTCTATAGGCCTTTCGGCGACCAAGGGGGAGTTCTACGCCCGCATCGGCCCGCTCCGGCTCCTGGTTGCCCTCTTCGGTCTCTTCCTGTCCTGCATCGTCTCGGGCTTGGCTATCCTCATCCTCACCAGGAGCTTCCGGCCTCTCGCCGGGCTCGAGGCGGCCTTCTCGGCCCTCGCGAAAGCCGACCTGTCCATCCGCGTGGGGAGCCGCTCGAAGGATGAGATCGGCAGGCTCGCGTCCTCCTACGACCAGGTCGTCGAGAGTCTCTCGGGCTTCGTCGCGACATTGAAGGGCGTTAATAAGGAAAGTTCCGAGATCGCCCAGTCCCTCGCCTCGAATTCCGAGGAGACGAGCGCGGCGGTGGAGGAGATCGAGGCTACGATGCGCTCGATGGGCGAGAGCGCGTCCTCGCTCTCCGACGCGGTCGCGAAATCGGGCGCCGCCATCACCGGCATCCACGGAGGCGTGGAAGGGCTCAACCGGCTCATCGCCAGGCAGTCGGTGGCGCTCTCGCAGTCCTCATCCTCGATTACGCAGATCCTCGCGAACATCAGCAGCATCGAGCATAGCGCGGAGCGCGAGCTCGGCCTGGCCAAGGAAGCCTCGGAGCTCGCGAGGAAGGGCGATGACGCCATGCGCGAAACGACGAGTTCCCTCGACGAAGCCTCGAAGGCTGCCGAGTCCATTGTCTCGCTCATCGGCGTCATCGACACGGTGGCGAGCCAGACCAACCTGCTCGCCATGAACGCGGCTATCGAGGCGGCCCACGCGGGCGAGTACGGCAAGGGCTTCAGCGTCGTCGCGGACGAGATCCGCAAGCTGGCGGAGTCCACCGCTTCCAACGCGGCCGAGATCAGCAGGACCCTGCGCGGCGTGGCCGAGGCCATCGCCCGGACCGCGGATCGCAGCCGTTCCGCGAGCGCCCTCTTCGGCGGCCTCCTCGAGGGGGCCGGCGCCGTGGAGCATGGCATGGACGAGAGTCTCGCCGGCCTGCGGGAAGTCTCCGCGGGCTCGATGCAGATAACAGAGGCCCTCTCCGAGCTACGGGAGACCAGCCGATCGGTAGAGGCGGCGGGCGTCGACATCGAGGATAAGCTCAAGGCTATCGCGAGTTCCACCGATGAGGCTTCGCGCGTGTCCCGGGAGGAATCCATCTCTGTGCGGGAGGCGGCGGCCGGCCTCGGTCAAGTGTCGGCCGCCGTCGTGGCCCTCGCCCAGCTCAGCTGCCGCAGCGCCGATACGGTCCAGACCCTCGAGGGGCATCTGACGCGCTTTACGCTTCGTGGGGGAACCGAGGGTTAAGGCCCTGCCCGATCGCCACCCATGCGCCGCCCTTGCTTACGGGAGGGCCGGGACCTCGGGATCGACGACGAAGCGCCAGGTCGCCTGGCCTAGCAGGAGCCCGTC
>DBTW01000132.1:6764-7082 GCA_002307245.1 Spirochaetaceae bacterium UBA1306
GGAGCATTCCCTTCTGCCCGGGGACCGCGGAAAGGCAGGACTTGAGGGCTTTGCCGGGAGCCTTCTTCAGCGTTTCGGGAAAGTCGACGTAGAATTTTACCTGGGGGGGGAAGCTTTGCTTGATCTTGAGCTGGATCGGGCCGTCCTTCCTCGAGAAGCCGCCGGGGAGCTCGATGGGGATCAGGTGCCAGCCGGCCTCTGAGTCGGGACGGGGCGGCGCCCCGGGGATGGGCCTGGGGACGAAGACCTGGTCCTGCAGTCCGCGGTGCCCGCCATGGTGGGCGCCCACAACGTCGCCGGCGCTCGCGCTCTTGCCGC
>DBTW01000075.1:0-7243 GCA_002307245.1 Spirochaetaceae bacterium UBA1306
ATCTTCCGGGTGACGAGCTCTTGCGAGATATGGTAGCGGGAGGCGAGCGCGTCGCACTTACGGTCGAACCTTCGCTTGTAGATGCCGGCGAGCCTGCGGATCACTTGATTCGCGAAAGCATCGGCGCCAGGGCAAGCCAGGATTCCGAGCTTCGTGGGATCGGAGTAGCTCATGGAGAATACCTTCTGTCAACGGGGCTTATCGCTAGGCTACCGTTTCAGGGCCCCGATGTCAATGCCCGCGCTTTACGGCCATGCCCATGCGTGCTATCTTGAGATTTCGCGGCGACCTCACGCCGCCACCAATCCAACGAGGAGATCGGCGATGAAGCGTACGGTCCTCCGCATGATGGACGAAGCCGCCGACCGCTGGGGCTCCGATCCCTATGTGCTCAAGAAAGCCGACGATGGCTGGCATCCCTACTCGTTTATAGAAGCTCGGCGCCGCTCGCGCGAATTCGCGGCCTGGCTACTCTCCAAGGAATATTCGAAGGGCGACCGGCTCGCCATCCTGGCCGAGGGCAGCCCCGAATGGGTAATGGCCGAGAGCGGCATGCTCTGCGCAGGCTGCGTCTCCGTGCCCCTCTCCATCAAGCTCCTCGCCGAGGAGGTCCCCTTCCGCCTCGACCACTCCGAGGCCCGGGCCATCGTCGCCACGAAGAACCAGCTCGAGAAGGTGCTCGGATCCTTCCCCTCGCTCGAGAGGGACGATGTCCTCCTCATTTACCTCGACGACGACCCCGCCTTCGCCCGCGACGCGGCGGCCAAGCGGGGCATCGGGCCGGGCCGCGTCGTCGGCTTCGGAGAGGCCTGCGCCGCCGGCGCGGCCGCCATCGCCGCGCCTGGCTCCGAACTCGCGGCCAGGCTCGACGCGATCGCGGCGGGCGCGGAAGAGGACGATACGGTCACCATCTGCTATACCTCAGGCACGACGGGCGATCCCAAGGGCATCATGCTGACCCACCTCAACTACTGGACCAATTGCCACGACGCGGTGGAGCTCTTCGACGGCCCCTACCATTTCAAGACCCTGTTGATCCTCCCCTGCGACCACAGCTTCGCGCATACGGTCGGCCTCTATACCGCCCTCGCCTGTGGCATATCCCTGTACTTCGTCGACTCGCGTGGGGGCGGCATAGCCACCCTACGCAATATCCCGATCAACCTCAGGGAATCGAACCCGACCTTCGTCTTCACCGTGCCCTCGCTCTCGGGAAACTTCATGAAGAAGATCGTCTCCGGCATCGAGGAGAAGGGCGGCTTCGTGGAGCGACTCTTCAAGGCCGGCATCGCCGCGGGCATAGCCTACAACGGCGACGGCTACAACAAGCCGCCCCTCGACGTCAGGCTCAGGGCCTTCATCCCCCATCGCGCCGCCAAGCTCCTCATCTTCGACAAGATCAAGAAGATGATCTTCGGGAACCGCATCCGCTTCTGCGTAGGCGGAGGAGCACTGCTCGATGTCAAGCAGCAGGAATTCTTCGCGGCCTTCGGCTGCCCGGTCTTCCAGGGCTATGGCCTCACCGAGGCGGCGCCCATCATCAGCTCCAACGCCTCGGGCAAGGGCAAGCATAAGTTCGGGACCTCGGGACTCGTAGCGCCCTCGGTCGAGTGCAAGATCCTCCGCGAAGACGGAACCGAGGCCGCAGTGGGCGAGAACGCCGAGATCGTCATCCGCGGCGGCAACGTGATGAAGGGTTATTATAAGAACCCCGAGGCCACGGCCAAGGCCCTGCGCGGCGGCTGGCTCTACACGAGCGACCTCGCCCACTACGACGAGGACGGCTTCCTCGTCGTGGTCGGCCGCGAGAAGGCCCTCCTCATAGCCGAGGACGGCGAGAAGTACAGCCCCGAGGAGATCGAGGAGGCAGTGACCTTCTCCACCGACGTAATCGACCAGATCATGGTCTGGTGCGAGCAGCGCAAGTACGTCACGGCCCTGGTGACACTGGACGTGGGCAAGGTCGCGCGCCTTGTTAAAGCCGAGGGAACCGCAACAGCCGAGGCCCTGCTGGAGCGCTTGAAAGACGAATTCGCCAAATTCCGGGACGATCCGAAGGCTAAGAAGGTCCAAGCCGCGTGGATGCCGGCCGTCTTCCAGATCGTCCCGACGCCTTTCGGCGACAAGGATGGCACGGTCAACTCGACGATGAAGATCGTTCGCCACCGCATCGCCAAGGTCTACGCCGAGCTGATCGAGTATTCTTATACTCCGGCGGGATCCAAGACCGCTAATGAGAGGAACCTCGCGGCCCTGCGCCTACTCTTCAAGCTTCCATAGAAATCGGCACGGGATCGGGCTATTTCCGCTCAACAATAAGGCAGTTCTTCTCCACGCGCAGCGCAACGAGTCCTCTATTCGCGTGCCAGGCGAGATAGGATCGCAGGGTCATGCTGAGCAAGGCATGCTGCGTATGGTTGAGCTCCAGATCGAGCGAACCCGCGAGCTTCTCGACCAGGGATTCGACAGACGAGCCCGACCCGCCGCAGAGTTCAAGTATCCGGTCCCCGACACCGAGTATCGTGGCCTTATTCGCCTCCACGAGGGGGCCCGCCTCGCGAGTAGGCTCGGCATGGCTCGGCACGATCCAGTCGACGTCGAGCTGGGCCAGGAGGTCGAGGGTGGCGAGGTGAGCGGCCACGTCGTAGACGACGTAGTATTTGTACTTCTCCAGGATGGCGGGGCTGGCCGCCGAGTCGGCCGCGAAGAACACGCGGTCAGGCGTTAAGTAGCCTACCTGCCCCAGGAAGTGCCCCGGCAGGGGCATCGCCTCGATGCCCGCGCCCGGCACGGAGCAGGGCGCCTCCAGGAGCTCGGTCACGCGCGAAGGCTTGGCGAGGAGGAATTTGTTGCGAAGCGGAGGCGGAGGGAATCCGCCCCATAGGAGGGTCGCCTCGAGGATGGGCTCCTCGATGAAGGCCGCCTCGGACCTGGGCGCGGCTATCCTGCATCCGCTGCGGGCCTGTACCAGGGCGTTCGCCCCGCAATGGTCGGCGTTCGAGTGGGTATTCGCGATGTGCGATACGGCGAGGTCGGCCGCCGCGCAGGCCCGAAGGATCCGCTTCCCCGCGTCGTCGTCGTTTCCCGAGTCCACGAGCACCGCTCGTCCCGGCTCCGGGACGAATAGGCCGATGTTGGTAGGGCCGCGGGCGACGAAGGTGGAGCCGGCGAGCCGCGTCAGCTCGAGCTCAGGCATCGCGCCCATCCTTCGCGGGGAATACCAGGCGGACGACCGTACCTCCGTCGACCCATCGCTCGAGCCTGCCCCGGAGCTGGGCGGCCAGGGCGTCCATGAGCCTGAAGCCGAGCCCGACCGAGCCCGGAGCGGGGCCTGGCCCCCCGTCGCGGATCGTCAGCTCAAAGGAATCCCCTTCCGCGGGACGAAGGCGCATATCGACCCGCGCGATCCCGTCCGAGCCGACACCGTAGCGCAGGGCGTTCGTCGCCGCCTCGGCGGCGAAGAGGCCGAAGGGCACGGCCGACTCAGCCCCGGCCCAGGCGGGAGACAGGTCGAAGGACGCGATGGCGGCCTTGGCCGAATACACTTCCTTCAGCTGATCCCAGAGGGCGCGGAGATAGGACCCCAATTCAATGCGGGTTATCTCACCGCCCTCGAAGAGCCGCTCATAGGCTAGGCCCATGGAACGCAACCGCCCCCTCGTCCTATCGTTGAGCTCCGTAGCCTCGAGGCTCTCGATGTCCTCGGCCTCGAGGTTAAGGATGCTGGTGATGATCTGCAAGTTGTTCTTTACGCGATGGTTGAGCTCGGCAAGGAGGGCGCCCTTCTCGCCCAAGCTGGCACGAAGCTCCCTTTCCAGGGCGTCGCGCCGGCTGATCTCGTTATAGACCAGGAAGAAGAGGAGCACGGCGGTGATTAATATGAAGAACCAGCCCTTCAGGGTCGAGAGGGCGATCATGGTTCGAGGATCGTCGGTGAAGGGAAGGAGCAAGCGGTCCGAAAAGAGGATCCAAGCCGCTCCTAGGCAGACATAAGGGATAGTAATGCGCAATGCCGAGGCGGCGACCGTCCGGCTATTATTCCTGCTTTTCCCCATCGGTATCCTGAGGAGAACCGGCCTCGTCGCCTTCCTGTTCCCCCGCGTCCTCGCCATCGGCGGTCTCGGTCTCGGTCTCGGGGCCTTCTCCTTCAGGATGGTTCTTGAGCTCTGCGTGCCGAAGCTTCTTTTCCTCTTTTTTCTTCTTTTTCTCGAGTTCCTTGCGGCGCTTCTCGCTGCTGTATTGGTTCGGCCTCATTTTTGCTCCTCGGGGGGCCGCCTCGGGCCGCCTTGCCTAACATACTAGCATGGATCGCCCGGCGGCGCTAAGGTCCGCGGGATGAAAATGGGGCTTCGGCGCTATTCATAGACCCGCGCGGCCGCTACGGCCCGTCGCCAGCACCCCAGCAGCCATTCGCGGCGCTCCCCGGGCATGTCGGGCAGGAATTCGCGCTTCCGCCTCCAATTGCCCTCGACTTCGGCGAGGGATTCCCAATAGCCGGTGGCCAGCCCGGCCAGATAGGCGGCGCCAAGGGCCGTCGTCTCCCCAGCCTCGGGGAGGATCACGCGGCGATCGAGGACGTCGGCCTGGAACTGCATGAGGAAATTGTTCGCGGAGGCCCCGCCGTCGGCCTTGATCCACGGGATGTCACGGCCGGAGTCCTTCTCCATCGCGTCGAGCAAGTCCTTCGACTGGTATGCGATGGATTCCAGGGCCGCGCGGACGAAATGCGCGCGGGTCGTGCCCCTCGTGATGCCCACGACCGTGCCCCGCGCGTCGGAATCCCAGTATGGCGCTCCCATGCCGACGAAGGCCGGAACCATGAATACCTCGCCTGAATCCTCCACCGACTTGGCTAACCTCTCGCTTTCGGCCGAGTCCGCGAGCAGGCCCATCTGATCGCGCAGCCATTGGATCACCGCACCCGCGATGAAGACGGAGCCCTCCAGGGCATAGGTATAGCCTTTCCCGAGGTCCCAGGCCACCGTAGTGAGGAGGCCGTGCTTCGACGCGACCGGGACCGTCCCCGTATTCATCAGCGTGAAGCAGCCCGTGCCGTAAGTGTTCTTGACCGAGCCCGGCTCGAAGCAGGCGTGGCCGAAGAGGGCGGCCTGCTGGTCCCCCGCGCAGCCCGATACGGGTATCTCGGCGCCGAGGATGTCCTTGCGAGCCATCCCGAAGGACCCAGAGCTGGGGACGACGCGGGGCAGGATGGCTTCGGGTATCTTGAAGAGGTGAAGGAGCTCCTCGTCCCATTTCCCCGACTTGATATTGAACAGGAGAGTCCTGCTCGCGTTGGTGGGATCGGTCAGGTGCTGGCCCGTCAGCTTATAGATGAGCCAGGAATCGACGGTACCAAACTGGAGCTCCCCGCGCTCGGCTCGAGCGCGGAGCTCGGGCTCGCGGTCGAATAGCCACATGAGCTTCGTGCCGGAGAAATAGGGGTCCAGGACGAGGCCCGTCTTCTCGCGAACGAGCTCCGAAAGGCCGAGGGCGCGCAGCTCCTCGCAGATCTCGGCGGAGCGGCGGCATTGCCAGACGATGGCGTTGTATACTGGGCGGCCCGTCGACCTCTCCCAAAGCACGACCGTCTCTCTCTGATTGCTGATGCCCATCGCGGCGATCTGATCGCTCTCTATCTGCGCGGATTCTATGGCTCCCCTGGCGGCGGCGAGCTGGGAGGACCAGATCTCCTCGGGATCGTGCTCGACCCAGCCCGGCCTCGGGAATATCTGGTTGAAAGGAATCTGCTTGAGGCCGATGATCACGCCCGACTTGTTGAAAAGTATGGCTCTCGACGTGGTGGTGCCTTGGTCCAAGGCCAGTACGTAGCGCTCTTTCATGGGGCCGATTATATTCCCGGCTTCCCAGGAAGTAAAACACCGAGCGTCAGGCCGAGGAATCGCGCGGGCGGCACTACCCGGCCCGCCGCGACGAAGGACCTTGCCCAGCCTCCCTCTTCGAGGGAGGATTCGATGACCCCCTTCGCAGGCCCCTCGGAGGCCGAGTGGATGAAACGCCCGCCCCCTTCGTAGATGCCGACATGAGAGACGGATCCGGCCTTCGCGAAGAAGAGGAGGTCGCCCGGCTGCATCTTCGATGCGTCGATCGGTTCCACGGAGGAGCGCTGTTCGCGGGCCGTCCGGGGAAGGGATGCGCCGAGCGATTGCAGGAACACCCTATAGACGAGGCCGGAGCAATCGAAACCCTTCTCGTCGATCCCGCCGTAGCGATACGGCGCTCCTTTATACGAAAGGGCCCGTTCGACTATGCACGAACGCGCTTTCTTGGGAGCTTCTGCGGCGGCGCGGGCCTCCCCCGCCGCGAATATCGCGACCGCGGCGAGGCAGAGAATGGGCAGTGCGATGCGTCGGGCTTTCATCGGCCCGGCAGTATAGCGCGAATTCGGCCGATCGTTACCTATTGAACAATTTTCTCGGATTGCCGATAGTTAAGCGGTCGTCGTAAGCGCGTCGCGCCCAATACGATACCGCCGATTTAGTTCCGACTTGCGGGCGGTTTAGAAATACACGCTAAATAGGAGGCTATACATGCCTATCCACCCTGAACACAGCGTAAAAGACCTATCCCTGGCCTCCTGGGGCCGTAGCGAGCTCGAGCTGGCCGAGCGGGAGATGCCCGGGCTCATGGCCCTCAGGAAGCAGTACGGCGCGGCCAAGCCCCTCGCGGGCGCGCGCATCGCGGGGAGCCTGCATATGACGCTGCAGACGGCCGTCCTCATCGAGACCCTATCCGAGCTCGGCGCCGACATCCGCTGGTCGAGCTGCAACATCTTCTCCACCCAGGACCAGGCGGCAGCGGCGGTAGTCGTCGGCAGGGACGGCAGTCCCGAGGCGCCCGAGGGCGTCCCGGTCTTCGCCTGGAAGGCCGAGACCCTGGAGGAGTACTGGGAACTCCTGGATAGGGCCCTCGCCTTCCCCGATCCGGCAGGCGGCAAGTGCCTCGGGCCCGACCTCATCGTCGACGACGGTGGCGATGCGACCCTGATGTTCCACCTGGGGATCCAGGCCGAGAAGGACCCGTCCATCCTCGATCGCGAGGGCGGCAGCGAGGACGAGGTCGCCCTCCTCAAGCGGCTCAAGGCCATACATTCGGCCGATCCCACCCGCTGGGCCCGAGCGGCGCGAAGCCTCAAGGGCGTCTCCGAGGAAACCACGACGGGCGTCCACCGCCTCTATCGCATGGAGAAAGAGGGCAGCCTCCTCGTCCCGGCGATCAACGTCAA
>DBTW01000075.1:7526-9903 GCA_002307245.1 Spirochaetaceae bacterium UBA1306
GACTCGGTCACGAAATCCAAATTCGACAACCTCTACGGATGCCGGGAGTCGCTTCTCGACGGCATCAAGCGCGCGACCGGCGTGATGATCGCCGGCAAGGTCGCGGTAGTCTGCGGCTTCGGCGACGTCGGCAAGGGCTGCGCCCAGAGCCTGCGAGGGATGGGCGCGCGAGTCGTCATCTCGGAGATCGACCCCATCTGCGCCCTCCAGGCCGCGATGGAGGGCTACGCAGTAGGCACCGTCGAAGAGCATCTCGCGGAGGCCGATATCTTCGTCACCGCCACCGGCTGCGTCGACGTCATCACGGCCGCCCACCTGGCCAAGATGAAAGACGGCGCGATCGTCTGCAACATCGGCCACTTCGACCATGAGATCGACGTAGCCGGGCTCAAGGGCACGCCGGGAATAGTGCGCAAGAACGTGAAGCCCCAAGTCGATCGCTGGCTCTACCCCGACGGTCACGAGATCATCCTCCTCGCGGAGGGGCGGCTCGTAAACCTCGGTTGCGCTCAGGGCCATCCCTCCTTTGTCATGTCCGCGAGCTTCACCAACCAAGTGCTCGCCCAGATCGAGCTCTGGAAGAGCCGGGCATCTGCCGCTCCGGGCGTGCGGGTCCTCCCCCGCAAGTTAGACGAGGAAGTCGCGAGGCTGCACTTGGGGCAGCTCGGCGCGAAGCTAGGCAAGCTCACGAAGGCCCAGGCGGACTATCTCGGCCTCGAGGTCGAAGGCCCCTACAAAACCGACAGCTACCGCTATTGAAGCGGAAAGGATCAAACAATGCACGCAAATAAGTACCTATTCACCTCCGAGTCGGTGGGCGAAGGCCATCCCGATAAGCTTTGCGACCAGGTCTCCGACGCCGTGCTCGACGCCTGCTTGACCGACGATCCCGACAGTCACGTCGCCTGCGAGTGCTATGCCACCACGGGCATGATCCTCGTCGGCGGCGAAATCACGACTAACACCTACGTCGACATCCAGCAGCTCACCCGCGACGTGGTCCGGGACATCGGCTACACCGATCCGGACTACGGCATCGACTACGAGTCGATGGCGGTCCTCAATACTATCCACGCCCAATCGCCCGATATAAACCAAGGCGTCGAGGGCAAGGGGCTTAAGGAGTTCGAGGGCCGCCAGGGCGCTGGCGATCAGGGTCTCATGTTCGGCTTCGCCTGCTCCGAGACGCCGGAACTCATGCCCGCGCCCCTCGCCTTCGCGCATAAGATCCTGCTCAGGGCCGCTCACCTGCGCAAGTCGAAGGAGATCGCTTGGCTCAGGCCCGACGCGAAGAGCCAAGTCACCCTCGAGTACGAGGGCCATAGGCCCATCCGGATCGATACGGTCGTCGTTTCCCATCAGCACGATCCCGATATCGACTACGAGACGATCAAGGAGACGGTGATCGAAAATATCATCCGCCCCATCCTCGAGTCGACGGGCCTATTAACCAAGGACACCAAATACTTCGTGAATCCAACCGGCCGCTTCGTCATCGGCGGCCCGGCCGGCGACACGGGGCTCACCGGCCGGAAGATCATCGTCGACAGCTACGGCGGCATGGGCCGGCACGGCGGCGGCGCCTTCTCGGGCAAGGATCCCTCGAAGGTCGACCGCTCGGCAGCCTACGTCGCCCGCTACGTCGCGAAGAACATCGTGGCCGCCGGCCTAGCCGAGCGATGCGAGCTGCAGCTCGCCTACGCTATCGGCGTGCCCGACCCGGTATCGGTCATGGTCGACAGCTTCGGCACGGGCAAGGCGAGCGATGAGCGCATTGCCGAGGCCGTGCGCAAGGTCTTCGCCCTCGATCCCGCCGGCATCATCTCGAGCCTGGACCTAAAGAAGCCCATCTACCGCAAGACGGCTTCCTACGGCCACTTCGGGCGCGAGGGCTTCGCCTGGGAAAAGACGGACAAGGTCGAAGCCCTAAAGAAAGCCGTCGGCTGAGAACCTGCTCTGTAAAGAGGACGCGGAGATCACGGAGAATGCTTTACCCATCCTCACCCCGCCCTTCTCTTCCTCCGTGCCCCTCGCTATCTCCAGGCTCTCCGTGTCGTTCCTTCGTTCGACAGTTATTCCCTCAGGCCTCTATGGGGGCCTTCTCGGCGTAGCCTTCAGGCACTTTCGGGAAGGACTCCGTGCAAGCCAGGCTCCGCGCGATGAGCTCGGGGCTGAGAGCGTGGTTCTGCAGCTCGCCCGCGAAATAGCTCTGGTATCCGGCCAAGTCCAAGAGGCCATGGCCCGATAGTCCGAAAAGAATCACGATCTCCTTGCCCTCTTCTTTCGCACGCTTCGCCTCGCGCACGACCTGGGCTATGGCATGGCTCGTCTCAGGGGCCACGATGATCCCCTCGCTGCGGGCGAAAAGCACAGCCGC
>DBTW01000186.1 GCA_002307245.1 Spirochaetaceae bacterium UBA1306
GGGAGCCCCCTTGCATCACTTACCGATGGAATACCTCAGGACGTTGAAGCTCAAGGGGGCGAGGGCCGCGCCCGCCTTCCCCGTCGCGAGGACCTTGGGCGAGACTCGGTTCGGCGCGGCGGCCGTGTTGGCGGCCTTGAGGTCGTCGTTCCGCAGCTCCACGTGCTCCGCGAGGGCGAGCCCCTCGAAGCCGGCCGCGCGCAGGTCGAGCTCCACGGCCTCCCTCGAGCGGTTCACGCAGAAGAGGCATAAATGCCGCCCGTCCTCGGAGAGGACGGCGGAGGCATCGAGGTAGGGCACCGGTCCGAAGGCCTTGCTCTCGTAGGTCGGCGAGTCGACCTTGACGCTCATCGAGGTGCCGCGGCCGTACTTGGAAGCGTAGAGGAAGGGCCAGTAGATCGTCTGCCTCCAGGCGGCGCCGCCGTTATCGGTCATGATAGGCGCGATCACGTTGACGAGCTGGGCCAGGCAGGCGACCTTCACGCGGTCGGCGTGGCGCAGGAGCACGTTGATGAGGCAGCCCACGACGAGGGCGTCCTCCATCGTGTACACGTCCTCGAGCAGCGGGGGGCCGACCTGCCAGGGCTCGTTCTTGCTGTCGGCTTCGGCCGAGTGGAACCAGACGTTCCACTCGTCGAAGGAGAGCTGCATCTTCTTCTTGCTGCGCTTCTTGGACTGGACGAAGTCGCAGGTCGCCACGACGGAGTCGATGAAGCTGTCCATGCCGAGGGAGGAGGCGAGGAAGGCCGGGAGCTCATCGTCGTCGTTGCGGAAGTAGTGGTGGAGGGAGAGGTAGTCGACGGAGTCGTAGCAATGCTCGAGGACGGTCGCCTCCCATTGGGGAAAGGTAGGCATGTGGCCGTTCGAGGAGCCGCAGGCGACGAGCTCGAGCTTGGGGTCGAAGAGCTTCAGGGCCTTGGCCGTCTCGTAGGCGATGCGCCCGTACTCGTCGGGGGTCTTCTGCCCGACCTGCCATGGCCCGTCCATCTCGTTGCCGAGGCACCAGAGCTTGATGCCGAAGCCCGCCTTGGAGCCGTGCTGCCTGCGCAGGTCGCTCCAGTAGGAGCCGCCCGGGTGGTTGCAGTACTCGACGATGTTGCGCGCGGCGTCGATGCCGCGCGTGCCGAGGTTGATCGCGTACATGATCTCGGTGCCCGCCTCCTTGGCCCAGCGGGCGAACTCGGCGAGGCCGAAGCTGTTCGGCTCGACCGACTTCCAGGCCAGGTCGAGCCTGCGGGGCCGCTTGTCGACCGGTCCCACCGAGTCCTCCCAGTTGAAGGAGGACACGAAGTTCCCGCCGGGATAGCGGACGACGGGCACGTCCAACTCGCGCACGAGCTCGAGGACGTCCCCGCGGAAGCCGTTCGCGTCGGCCCGCGGGTGCCCCGGCTCGTAGATGCCGCCGTAGACGGCCCTCCCTAAGTGCTCGATGAACGAGCCGTAGATGCGCTTGTCTATAGCGCCGATCTCGTATTCCTTGTCTATCGCCAGCCTAGCGCGCATCGCTTCCTCCATGACATAGGACGACTTTTTGCCATCCTAAACGGCCACATTTACATATCAGTTTATGCTTTTCATCCGATCCAACTCGCTTAATATCATAAATACGGGTTCAAATGGACAATAGCTGTGTTTGCACCGGATTTCCTGCAATTTGTACTCGCTTTTTAGATGGTACCTCGGTTTTTTTCTTCCGTCAAACACAATAAGTGATAATAATCCAAATAATTGATACTTAAACTTCTTCGCCCTTTCTCTAGTATGACGTGGAAACATTGGCTAAGGTATCCTGGATTATGCATAATAAATACTATTGCCAATATAAAATAACTGTTTTTAATACTTCTTTTTCCACATTGTTAATTCGCAGTTTTTTTTGATTTTCTTCCACTTGTATTGTATCAATTATTGTGATATTTAATGTTCATGAATTCCAGTCCAAAAATTTTGGTTGTCGATCCTCATGAGGATCAAGACGTCATCCTCGGCCTGGCTTCCGAGCTCCGCCTAAATATTCTCAGCCTGCTTCATAAGAAATCCTGCAATATAAACGAAATAGCGGAAGCACTCAGCCTTCCCCAATCCACTGTCGCCACGAATGTCGCCACGCTCGAGAAAGCCGGACTCGTCCATTCGGATATCGTCAAGGCTAAGAAGGGCAACCAGAAGATCTGCCGCGCCATCTACGAGGAACTGGTCATCCGATTCGCCGAAGACGAAAAACGCGTTCGCGATGATCTCATCGAAGTCGAGATGCCGATCGGCTTGTTCACGAGCTATGAAGTCTCGGCCCCCTGCGGTCTCTGCTCGGCTGATAGCATCATCGGCTACCTCGACGTGCCCGATTCCTTCCTCAATCCCGACAGGATGAAGGCGGGACTGCTCTGGTTCGAGCAGGGTTGGGTCGAGTACAAGTTCCCCAACAACAGCCTCTATAAGGATAGGCAGATCCGCAAGCTCGAGATCTCGGTCGAGCTTTCCTCCGAGACCCCCGGCACGGACAAGGACTGGCTCTCGGACATCACCCTGTCAGTGAACAACGTCGAGGTGGGCCTGTGGACCTCGCCCGGGGACTTCGGCGACAAGCGGGGCAAGTTCACGCCGGAGTGGTGGAAGCTCGAGGGCTCGCAATACGGCCTCTTGAAGAACTGGAGCGTCTCCGGCGAGGGCAGCTTCGTGGACGGCGTCCGCATCTCCGACGTCGCCCTCTCGGACCTGGCCCTCACCGAGCACCATTCGATCAAGGTGCGCATCGGAGTGAAGGACGGGGCCAGGCACGTGGGGGGGCTCAATATTTTCGGGCGAGGCTACGGCAACTACGACCAGGCGATCATCCTCCGCCTCTACTTCGGCTGATCCCCGTCCCATAGGACGCAGCGCATGGACAGGGAGCCGTGCTCGAAGCCCACGTAGGGGTAGCTCGGCCTGGCGCCCGGGCCAGCCGCCCCCAGGGCGTAGAGCAGGGGCGCGTAATGCTCCAGCGTGGGGCAGGCCTTGCGGGCCGATTCCCCGGCTCGATCTATGTCGCATAACGCTTCCTCGTCGGCCTCGTTCAGCCGGGCTGCGACCCATCCGTCGAACTCCCCCGCCCAGGCGTAGGGCTCGCCGCCCCAGCGTATGGCGCCCAGGTTGTGCACGATGTTGCCCGAGCCGATGAAGAGCACGCCCTCCTCGCGCAGCGGCGCCAGGGCCCTGCCGGCCGCCAAGGCGCCCGCGAGCCCGGCGCCCGAGTCGATCGCCACCTGGAATACCGGGATATCTGCGCGCGGGAAGAGATGCGCGAGCACGGTCCAGGCGCCGTGGTCCAGGCCCCACTCGGTGGTCTCGCGGGCGCCCCCGGGAAGGGCCCCGGCCATCAGGGCCGCTGCTTCGCGGGCCAGCTCGGGCGCCCCGGGGGCGGGATACTCCACGCGGTACAGCTCGTCGGGGAAGCCGCCGAAGTCGTGGATGGTCTCCGGCCATGCCGCCGAACAGGCGAGGGCTCCGCGGGCCTGCCAATGGGCGGACACGACGAGGATCGCCCGGGGCCGCTCCTGGAGGGCCAGCGCCATCGAGGCGAGCTTCCGGGTGAATTCATTATCGCGCAACGCGTTCATCGGGTCGCCATGCGCGAGGAACATGGCGGGCTGTCGTTTCGTGGCGCTCATTCTCCTGCCTCCGAATGTCAAGTATAACGCTCGGGCGAGCCGAATGTGCGAAACGCATTGACAGCGGGGCCATAATGAGTGGAAAATCAAGGCTAGGACGGAGGAGGGTGCGATGATCACGAAGTATTGCCTTAAGGCGAAATTCGCTGGTATCGACCAAGAGCTTTTCTTCGAGGTGGACGAGAAGGAATTCTCCCGCCTCAAGGAGCGCTTCCTCGAAGTGTCCCGGGCCGAAGAGGCCATCTCCTTCACCATGAGCGACGGCTCCGCCGCCATCATCGTCTGCAAGTACGTCGAGACCCTCCACTTCGTCTTCGAGTCGAGCCTCGAGGAATTCCCCCCGCTAGAGAGCATCAAGGATGCCGATTGCGTCGTAAAATACCGCCTCTTCGGACGATCCGACCCCGAATACCTGCCGGTCGACGCGCCCTCCACGGCCGTGGAATTCTACGACCGGATCCGCGAGGCCCTGGAGACCGATTTCGCCGAGGACGCCGGTATGTTCTTCGCCGTCGTCGACGAAGACGGCAAGGACTTCTATTTCAACCGCGATCCTCTGCTCTACATCGTCGTGTCCAAGAAGGTCTTCGACGAGGGCTGTAAGCAATTAGGCAAGAAGAGGGCCTGAAGGGCCTTTCCATAGCCCCCGCTTTACAGGCTCGGACCCGCTCATGACGATTCCCATCAATCAGTAGCCGGATGATAGGGCGACGAAGCTGCATCATCCTCTCCGGGCCAATTGGCTCGGGCAAGACAAGGTCCTTGAAGAAGCTCGTCGGCGACCTCGCCGCCTCGGGGCATCGCGTCGCGGCCGTCGCCCAGCCCGATATCGGCCGCCGGCCCGACGGTGGCGCCCTCGGCTTCGAACTCGAGCTCATGGAAGGCGCTCTTGGAGCCCTCCGCTCGGAGCGCTTGCCCTTGGCCCGCGAACTCTCCCCGGGGGAGCTCCCATCGACGGGGACCCTGACCCTGGGTCGTTTCGCCTTCGAGCCTGAGTCCTTCGCGCTGGCTGCCGGCTTCTTCGGCCGGGTCCTGGCGGGCCCGGCCCTTCCCGAGGCCTTGGGCCTCGACGAGATCGGTCGCCTCGAGTTGGGGCTCGGCAAGGGCCTGCGCGAGGCCTTGGACCTTTGCCTGGCGGCGGCCGCGGGGGAGGGTGGACGGGCTGGGCCGCGGCTCCTCATCTGCGCCTCGCGCGACGCCTTCGCCGTGGAGCTCGGGCTCCTCGCCGAGTCCCGCGGCCTTGCCGTGGAGCTGATCGGTCGGGAAGGGTTGACCGCCGGGCTCGCGATCGCGCTCGAAGCTTTGCGGCGCGGCTAATTCTAAGGCATTTGCTTTTAGCATATCTGTGGTTAATACTATGTTCCAATGTATGAGTTGTTATTCGCCCTCGACGTCAAGACCCTGATTTTTGTCCTCGTAGTCGGATATTCATTCGCCGTCATCCTGCTCATTCTCGATATCCGCAGCGGGAGCGGACTATTCGACAAGGTCTTCGTTTTCGGGCTCATCTTCCAGGCCTTGGGCTGGGCGCTGATCGACATGCGGGGCCTTATTCCCACGATCCTCTCCTTCTCGATCGGCAATAGCCTCCAGTTCATGGGGATGGCCTTCGAGGGAATAGGCTTGCTTTCCCTCAAGCGGGAATTTAGCAGGCCCTGGCTGGCCGCCTATGCGGCCGCCCTCGCCCTGACCCTGGCGTTCTGGTGGTTCCCGGGCTTTTCACAGCCGCTGAGGATCTTCCTGATCAGCCTTCCCTATCCATTCTTCTTGGGCGCTCCAGGCTGGGTCTTCCTCGATCCGCGATCGAAGTCCCACACGCCGCTCCCGCGATTTCTCGGGATCGTGCTCCTCGCCTACTCGGCCGGGATGCTCGCGCGGGGCTTCATCCTCCTCAATCAGGCCAATTACAGTCTCGCGGAGCAGACACTCATCCAGGTCATTGTACTCGTCCTCTTCGTCCTCGTGATGATCCTCGGCAGCACGGGCTACATCCTCATCCGCAAAGAGCAGGCCGGGGAGAGACTGGCCAAGGCTAACGAGAGCCTGGCGAGGGCCAACGAGGGCCTGGCTCACGCCTCTGAAGAGAAGAATCTCCTGCTCCTCGAGCTTCGGCACCGGGTCAAGAACTCCCTCGCCATCATCGCCTCCCTCGCCTCGCTGGAGGGCGAGCGACATGACGAGGAATTCCGCCAATCGATGGACAAGGTGCGCGATCGGATCAACGCCGTCGCCAAGCTCTACGAGCTCCTCATCGACGCCGACCCCACCAAGGGCGTGCGCCTCGACCTGTATATCCGCGATATCGCCCAGAGGCTCATGGGGAGCTACTCGGCCACGCCCGAGCGGGTGCGCCTCGAGCTGTCCCTCGAGCCCATCGTCCTCGACGCCAAGGCCTCGATCTCCGTCGGCCTCATCGTGAACGAACTGGCGACGAACGCGATGAAGCACGCCTTCCCCGAGGGCCGCTCGGGCACGCTCAGTCTGGACCTTGCGAGGAAGGGCGAACGGATAGAGCTCGTCGTGGCCGACGACGGCGTCGGCTTGCCCGAGGGCTGGACCGAGGACAAGGCGAAGGGCCTAGGCACCCTCCTCGTATCGACCCTGGCCAAGCAGGTCGCGGGGAGCCTTTCGCGGGCGGAAGGGGGCGGGAAGGGCGGAAAGGGCACCCTCGTGCGGATCGAGTTCCCTGAACCTAGCTCGACGCCCTGATCGCGGCGAGGACCTTTTCGGGCGTCATGGGCAGGGATCGCAGCCGCGCCCCGACGGCGTCGAAGATGGCGTTCGATATCGCGGGCGCGATGGGGTTCAAACCAACCTCTCCCATGCCCTTGGCCCCGTGGGGCCCCCCGGGCTGGGGCGTCTCGACGATGACCGCCTCGATCGGAGGCACCTCCGCTATCCTCGGGACGCCGAGCCTGCGCAGGTTGTCGGTGACCAGCCGATCGCGGTCGGAGGCGAAGCGCTCGGAGAGGGCGTAGCCGATGCCCATGGCGACGGCGCCCTCGATCTGGCCCCGCACGGCGAGCGGGTTGATCGCCGTGCCGGCGTCCTGGGCGGCGCAGACGCGCAAGACCCGCACGGCGCCCGTGCCAGTATCCACTTCGACCGCGACGGCGGCGCTCGCGAAGCAGTAGGCGTAATGGATCTCGAGCTCGGCCTCGGTCTCGCCCGGGCCTAGGTCGGCGCTCGTGCGGTGCGCCCTAGTAGCCGGCGGCCGGTAGCGCGCCTCCGCCAGCGGCGATAGCCCCGCGCCGAGCATTTTGTCGCGCGCGGCGCGCAGGGCGGCCCGGGCGGAACCGAGGTCGCGCAACGCGTCCTCGGCGGGGAGGAAGGGCCCCATCCGGGACCGGAGCTCCTCGGCCGCCGACTTTACGGCGTTGCCCGTGACGTAGGTCTGCCGGGAGGCCGTGGTCATGCCGCCGTCGGGGCAGGCCCTGGTATCGCAGGAGAGGACCTCGATGAGCTCGTAGGGAAGGCCGAGGGCGTCGGCGGCGATCTGGGCGGCGACTGTGTCGGAGCCCTGGCCCATGTCGGCCGCCCCCGTGCGCACCGAGACGCGGCCTTCGGGCAGGAGCTCGACTATCGCCCCCGCGCCGTCGTCGAGGCCGGTGCCGATGCCGACGTTCTTGTACGCGCTCGCGAGGCCGAAGCCTATCCGCTTGCCCGGCTCGGGCGCGAGGCTTCCGAGTTCCGCGCGCATCCGCTCGAGGCCCGTGGCCGCCGCCTCGAGGGTACCGAGGTAGCCGACGCCCTCGCCCAGGAGCTGGCCCGTGCCCGTCCGTCTGCCGGGGACGAAGCCCGAGCGGCGCCGGAGCTCGACCGGGTCCAGGCCGAGGGCTCGGGCCAGCTCGTCCATCTGGATCTCGCAGGCGAAGCTGGCCTGCGTGCTGCCGAAGCCGCGGAAGGCGCCGCTCGGGTTGCGGTGCGTATAGACGCCGTAGGAATCGGCCTCGACCGCGCCGACCTCGTAGGGGCCAGTGGCCGTGACGGCCGACCGGAACACCACGGGCCCCGTCTGCGAGATATAGGCCCCGGCGTCGGCGACGACCCGCGAGCGCAGGCCCAGGAGCGCGCCGTCGCGAGACGCGGCATGGGCCATCCTGACGCGCATGGGGTGGCGCTTCGTGCTCATCCGCAGCGATTCGCCGCGCGAGAGGGCCATGCGCACCGGCCGGCCCGTGCGCATGGCCGCGAGGGCGGCGTGGATCTGCACGGTCGGCTCCTCCTTGCCCCCGAAGCCGCCGCCGCAGGCCACGAGCACGACGCGGACCTTGCCCTCGTCCAAGGCGAGGCTCGCCGCGATCATGTCCCGGTAGTCGGTCGAGCCCTGGTTGCCGGTGTAGACCGTGACGCCCCCGTCGGGGTCCGGGACGGCCAGGCAGGACTCGGGCTCGAGATAGGCGTGCTCGATGGCGGGCGTGTCGTAGTCGCCCTCGATCACGATGTCCGCCGCGGCGAAGGCGGCCGCCGCGTCGCCCTTGCGGACATGGGTCTCGTGCGTGACGTTGCTGAGGGTCCCGGCGTGGAGGAGGGGGGCCCCTGGCCCCATATTGTCCTCGGGACAGTCGAGGACGGGCAGCTCCTCGAGCTCGACCTTGACGAGGTCGCGGGCCCTCTCGGCCTGTTCCCGCGTCCGGGCCACGACCAGGGCCAGCACGTCGCCCAGGTACATGACTTCGCCGCCCGCGATCACGGGCTGCTGCGGGACGAAGAGGCCGAAGGCGTTGCGGCCGGGGACGTCCTTGGCCGTGAGGACGAGGGCCACGCCCTCGGAGGCCTCGGCCTCTGCCGTGTCGACCCTAAGGACTCGGGCGTGGGCGCGCGGGCTGAAGAGCAGCTTGCCCACGAGGGCCTCGGGCAGCTTGTCGGAGAGGTCCTCGGCGAAGAGGGGCTCCCCGCGCGCGCGCGCCGGGGCGTCCTTCCGCGGCAGGGGCTTCCCGACCGCGCCGCCCGAGGCCGCGTTCGGGAAGCCGGGCCGGGGCTCGCCGCGGAGGTAGGCGGCGGCGCGATGCGCCGCGCGGCGTATGGCCGCGTAGCCCGTGCAGCGGCAGAGGTTGTCGCGCAGGGCCTCGTCGATCTCGGCGTCGGAAGGGTCGGGCGAGCGATCGAGAAGGGCCTTCGTCGCCATGATCATGCCCGGGGTGCAGAAGCCGCATTGGACGGCGCCCTCGTCGACGAAGGCCGCCTGGATGGGATGGAGCGCGCCGCCCGGCCCGGAGAGGCCCTCGATCGTGAGGACGGCCGAGCCCGAGAGCCGCGCGGCCTTGAGGAGGCAGGAGCGCTTAGGCTTCCCGTCGACGACGACGGTGCAGGCGCCGCAATGGCCCTGCTCGCAGCCGTTCTTGGCCCCGGCCAGGCCCAGCTCCTCGCGGAGGAAGCGCATGAGGGAGAGCGAGGGCGCGACCTCCCGCTCGACCTGGCGGCCGTTGACGAGCATCGAGATACGGATCTTTTCGGGCAAGGCGGGCTCCTGCCGGGACAAACGCTTCTCTAGGCCTTTGGTTAGGGCCCTATTTCTTCCTGCGCGAGCCGACGAAGCGGATGAAGTCGCTGATGTTCTTGACGACGATCTTGTCGGGGAATATCTCGAGCCGGCGCTGGTTGGCGAAGTGGCCGATCAGGGTCTGGGCCTCGGCCGAGGACATGCCCGCCCAGTGCGCGACGTCGTCGATCGTGACCTTGAACTCGCGCTTCTCGCCCTCGAGCTCGCCCCCGCGCACCGCCGCGTTCGTCTCGTCGAGCATGAGGAACACGTCCGCGATCTTGGCCTGGGGATCGTCGAGGGTGAGGATCATGAAGCGCCGCTTCTGGTCCCAGATGCGCTTCGTGAAGACCTTGAGGAGCCTGAGGGCGATCTGCGGATTGCCCATCATGAGCACCTCGAAGTTGGCCCGGTTGAACTCGAGGACCTTAACCGTGTCGATGGCCTGGGCCGTCGCGGATCGGGGCGCGCCCTCGAGGATGGCCATCTCGCCGAAGATCTCGGGCGGCTGCAGGATGTCGAGGGTCTTCTCGATGTCGCCGACTATCTTGGTGATCTTCACCTTCCCGGTCTGGATCAGGTAGAAGCTGTCGCCGGGCTCGTACTCGGCGAAGATGAGCTCGCCCGCGTGGTAGGTCCTCGCGAAGCGGGTAAAGGCCGCGAGATCAGCCACGGCTGGCCTCCTCGAGCTTGCGCAGGGACTTCGCCGCCTTGATCCTGATCGAGGCGTCCTCGTCGGACTCCATGGACAGGATCTTCTTGTAGAAGCCCTTCGCCCGCTCGGCGTCGCCCTTCTTCTCGTAGGCCTGGCCTAGGTAGAGGAGGGTATCTATGAGATCGGGATGCTTGGGATAGGTCTGGATCATCTGGGTGAAGTGCTTGACCGTGAGCTCGTACTGCTGGAGCATGAAGAGGCAGCGGCCCATGTCGTAGAGGGCCTTGGTGACGTATTCGGGGTCGAGGTTGGCCTCGACGATCCTCTTGAAGCCCGAGAGGGCCTCCTTGTACTTCTCCGAGCTGAAGAGGCTCACCGCGTCGTAGTAGGCCTTGGCCGCGTCCGAGAGTCCCTCCCCGGGGGTCGCGCGGCTCGAGGGGGATTGCTGCTCCCTTTCCTCGGGGCGGGAGGGGCTCGGGTCGCGCGCCCCGCCGCCGGGGCCGCGCGTCGCCTCCACCATGAGCGGGGCGGGGCCCTTGCCGTCGCCGAATTTGGCCGCGCCGCCCTCGGCGGCCTCGAGGTAGCGGCTCGCCTGCTCGGCGAG
>DBTW01000110.1:0-7481 GCA_002307245.1 Spirochaetaceae bacterium UBA1306
CTGCTCCGAGATGAGCCGGTTGAGGATCATCCCCGCGGCCCCGTAGGCGACTGCCTTGCCCCCGAGGCTCGAGTAGCGGATCTCCACATCCTTCGGGAAGGGATACATCCAATTCTCCTCCAGCCGCCGACGGAGCAGCTCGGGGAAGTCCACGTCCATGGCCTCTATGTCCCCGCCCACGTAGATCCTCTCGAAGTCCATCGTGTTCACCATCATCGCGGTATTGCGCGCGAGCTCGTCGGCCGCCGCCATCAGAACCTCGCGGTCGGATTCAAGGCGGGAGAGCATGGCCTGGGGCAAGGAGAGCTGGAGCTCGCCCGTGCCCTCGCAGAAGGCCGAGCGGAACTCGCCGGCGTTGCCGTGCGCACCCGAGTAGACCTTGCCGCCGAGCACGATACCGAATCCGACGCCGACCCCGCTCGTCTGGCCGGTCGACCTGGGGGCGTGGCGGATCTCGATGAGGGCGAAGAGGAAATCGCGGAGCGTCTCGCTCCGGTTGAAGGCGAGCTCGCCCCAGGCGCAGCAGTTCGCGTCATTCTCGATGAGGCAGGGCACGGAGAGCTTGGAGGCGACCGTGGCGCTGAAGTCGACGGAATTCTGGATGCCGAGGGGGACCGAATACCGGATACGGCCCTTCTTGAGGTCGACGAGGCCGCCCATGCCGACGCCCACGCCGAGCAGCCTCTCCCCTCCCGGGCAGAGCCTATCGCTGCATTCGCGTATGACATCGAGCATCGCCTCCGAGCAGTCGACCCAGGCCGCGGGCATGGCGCCCCTCGTCTCGCCGAGGATCTCGCCCGCGAGGTCGACGACGACCGCGACATAGGACTCCACCTGGATCTCGATGCCGATGACGCGGCCGAAGGAGCGGTTCATGGCGAGATGTATGGGACGCCTGCCGCCGCGAGTGCCCGCGGAGCCCTCGTCCATCTCCTCGATCAACCCAAGCTCGATGAGCCTGGCGACTTGATTCGTGACCGTAGACTTATCGAGGCCAAGCCGCTCGGCTATGCCGACGCGGCTAATGCGAGGATTTTGCCAGATCGTTCTTACAATGCGGGCGGCTGTATTCGGCCTGCTCCCGCTCCCTCTCGGCATCTATTACACCTCTGCTATATAATGTCTAGTTGGTTGATTAGTTCAATCAATATTGGTATATCACGGCTCGTTCGAACCGTCAATCGAAATTGAGATAGCGGAGCATCTAGATGGATTTACTTACCTTAAAAGGAAATTGGATACTACGCCGCGTTATAGACGGAAGCACGAGACCGATTGTCCTACCTGGCGATATCCTCTCCGCGCTCATCGCCTCGGGCGAAGCGAGCGACCCCTATTTCGATCGCAATGAGCTGAAATTGCAATGGATCGGACGCGAAGACTGGATACTCGAGCGCGAAATGGAGATTCCCGCCGCGCTCCTCGAGAAGGAGAGGGTATTCCTCGATCTGGACTGCGTCGACACGATAGCCGAAATCCGAATCAACGGCGAGCTCCTCGGCGAAAGCTCGAACATGTTCCGAGCCTTCCGCGCCGATGCGAAGCGCCTGCTCAGGCCGGGCAGAAACCGCCTCTCGATCCTCATCAGGTCGCCGGAGCGCGCGGCGATCGAAGCGGGATCCAAGCTGCCCTACCCGATCCCCCATTCCGAGTATCCCGTCACTTCGCCCCATCGCAACCTCCTGCGCAAGGAGCAGTGCATGGCCGGCTGGGACTGGGGACCTTGCCTCATGACTGGCGGCCTCTACGACGACGCGTCCCTCCTCGCCCTCGACGGGCCCCGGATCGAGTACCTGACGATGGATGCCCGGCGCGAGGGAGAGGACTGGCGCCTCTCGGTCACCGCCTGGCTCGATTGCCCCGCCGCCACCCGCGTCGCGCTCGAGGCTCGGGTAGCCGGCGGATGCGCCTCCCGGGACATCGAGCTCCCCGCGGGTCCCTCGAGCGCGACGCTCGAGCTCGTGGTCGGCGGCGTGGAGCCATGGTGGCCTGCGGGCTACGGCGGGCAGAGGCTCTACGAGCTCGTCGTGAGCGCGGGAGGGCACGAGGCGCGGAAGCGCATCGGCTTCCGGGTGCTCGAGCTCCGCAACGAGGAGGACGAGGGGGGCCGCTCCATGACGATCGTCGTGAACGGCCGGGAGGTCTTCTGCAAGGGCGCGAACTGGATACCCGCCGACGCCCTGCCCTCGCGTTGCACGAGCGAGCGCCTGGAGGAGCTCCTATCCTCGGCCGTGGACGCCAACATGAACTGCCTCCGCGTCTGGGGCGGCGGCCGCTACGAGGCCGAGCGCTTTTACGAGCTCTGCGACGAGAAGGGCATCCTCGTCTGGCAGGACTTCATGTTCGCCTGCGCCCTCTACCCATCAGAGCCGGGCTTCCTCGCCAACGTCGAGGCCGAAGTCCGCCACCAGGTCCGACGCCTGCAGAGCCATCCCTGCATCGCGCTCTGGTGCGGCAACAACGAGAACCTCGGCGCCCTAGGCTGGTACCCCGAGTCCAGGAACAGCCCGATGCGGTACATCGTCGACTACGACCGGCTCTACGAGGGCACGATCGGCCGCGTCGCGCGGGAGCTCGACCCCGGACGGCCCTGGTGGCCCACGTCGCCCTCAGGCGGGCCCTCCGACTTCTCCGACAACTGGCACGGCGACGGCCGCGGCGACATGCACTTCTGGTCCGTCTGGCACGAGGGCAAGAGCTTCTCCGAATACCTCAAGGTCAAACCGCGTTTCTGCTCGGAGTTCGGCTTCCAGTCCTTCCCAAACCCGGGCACCGTCGCGTCCTTCGCCCCCGAGGGCGAGCGCAACGTCACGAGCCCGACGATGGAGCACCATCAGCGGCACGGCCGGGGCAACACCCTCATCATGGAGACCATAGCCCGCTATTTCCGCATGCCCTCGGGACAGGTCGAGACCCTCTACCTATCCCAAGTCCAGCAGGCCTTGGCCATCAAGACCGCGGTCGAGTACTGGCGGTCCCTGCGCCCCCTCTGCATGGGGACGCTCTATTGGCAGCTCAACGACGTCTGGCCCGTCTCGAGCTGGTCGAGCCTCGACTACGACGGCGGCTGGAAGCTCCTGCACTACGAGGCGCGCCGCTTCTACGAGCCCTTGCACCTCGCGCTCGTCCGGAAGGACGGCGCCGCGATGGCCGTCGCGATCAACGATACGGCCGAGGCTTATGAGGGGAAGCTCGAGCTCAGGCTGCGCGGCATGGAGGGCGAGGTCGTCGCGACCTACGAAACCGAGGCTCGCCTGGCGCCGGATTCCGCGACCGAGCTCCTGCGCCTCGCGATCAAGGACCTGCCCTGCGCGCCCGAGGAGGCCTTCCTCGACGGCCGCTGGGTGACAGTCGCCGCCACAGAGGTGACAGTCACCGCGTCACGCCGGGCCTTCGCCTTCCTGACCGAGCCCAAGCGCTGCTCGCTACCCGATCCGCGCCTCGAGTCGAGCGTGGCGGATGGGCCGAACGGCCCCCGGCTAACCCTACGCGCGGAAGCGCCCGCCTTCCACGTGACGCCCTGGGCCGCCACCCTGGCCGGCCGCTTCGAGGACTCGGGTTTCCACCTGATGCCGGGGGAGGAGCGCGAGCTCGGCTTCATCCCGGCGAGGGGCGCCCCGATGCCGAGCGCCGTCGGCCTCCGCGCGGCCCTGCGCGTCCTGCACCTGCGCGCAAGCTACGAGTAGGACTTGTAGCGCTGCCTCAATGCGCTAGACTAATGGAGTGAGGAAATACGGAATCAAGTCGAGCTTAGCGAGAACGCTCCTGCGCTTGCGAATCGCCTTTGCATTCACTGCGCTCTTGCCGCTCATCGCCTGCGCGAAGCCGCCGATCAAGATCGGCATAGCCCTGCCCCTCACGGGGGTCACCGCCTATCGCGGCGTGGCGGCGCGGAACGCCATAGAGCTCCAGGCTGAGGCGATTAACGCGTCGGGAGGCATTCGAGGCCGCAAGCTTGAGCTGATCATTCGCGACGACGCCGATCAAAGGGACAAGACCATGACCGCGGATCGCGAGCTCATGGATCTTGGCGTCGCGGCGATCGTCGGCAACATGTCGAGCGACGCCGCCTTTCCGGCGCTCGCCCTCGCGAGCGAGCACCGAGTGCCCATCGTGTCGCCATCGATCTCGGCACAGAGCTTCTCAGGCAAGGACGACTACTTCTTCAGGACCTGCGGCTTGGCCGCGCCCACGGGCGCCGTACTCGGCGAGTGGGCCGCGGGACAAGGGCTCAAAAAGGTCGCCGTCGCGCTCGACGTCAGCAACGAGAGCTATTCGAGGCCGCTCCTAGAGGCCTTCAAGTCGGTATTCGAGGGCGAGGGACGGATGATCGAGACCATCGTCCCATTCTTGAAGGCGCCGTCAGGGGACAACACGGCGCTCGTCGACGCTCTCGGAAGCTCGAATCCGGACGGAGTCTTCTGCATCACGTCGGAGGTTCAATGCGCGGCTATCTGCCAAGCCCTCGCGAAAAGGGGAAAGAAACCGCAGATCATCGCGCCAATGGGGGTAATGACTCCGGACCTTTTTCAATTCGGGGGCAAGACGGTCGAAGGACTCGTCGTATCAAGCTATTTCGACCCGGAGAGCCGCGAGCCGCGCTACCTGGAATTCAAGTCGCGATACGAGGCGGCCTATGGCCGGGAGCCCGACCTGGCTTCCTGTCAAGGCTACGACGCGATGACCGGCCTCGTCCAGGCCATGCTCCGGGCGCGAGGCCTCGACGGGCCAGGCATTAGGGAGGCCCTTCGCGGCCTAGGCTCCTTCGAGGCGCTCCAGGATCTGCGGCGGATGGATGCGTTCGGGGACGCGATCCAAAGCCAGACTCTGCTCGTCGCAGAAGAAGGAAAATTCGTGAAGCTGGGAAAGAATTGAAGCGGATGGCCAAGTGGAGTTTCAGGAAATTTCTCCTGGCGTCGGTGCTCGTCCTCGCCATACTGCCGGTAATCACCTTCTTCGGCCTCACGACTGCACTCATTCACCGACATATCATCGCCGATATCGAAGGCCCGCTCGGCGCGATCGCCGCTTCCGCCGCTACCGAGGCGGCGCTGGTCATCGACGAGCCCAGGCGTGTCCTTGGGGGCCTCGAGACATTTCTCTCGAAGGAGCCCCTTTCGAAGGCCCTAGATTCATACCTGGATGCGGCTGTGTCGAGCTCGGCGGCCATCGGCGATCTCGCGGTGCTCGATAGCCGGGGACGCATCGTCGCGGCATCGGCCGCGAACCGCTCCCACCTCGGCGAGGATCTCTCGGGACAACCGGCTTTCGCGAAGGCGATGGCGGACGCGGACGCGGACGGAAGCCCCGTACTTACCTCGCCCTTCGTCAACCCGGCTGACGGGACCGTCACCGTCCTCGCCTTCAAGCGATTCCCGGAAGGCGCGCTCGCGGCCTACCTCAAGCTCGACGAGTTCTCGAGATTCCTCGTCCTCCTCAGGTTCTCCGACGCCGATCGCCTGGCCCTCATCGACGGCATAGGCTTTGTCATTGCCCATACCGACCCTTCCTTCGTGAGCGAGCAGCGATTTATCAAGCCACCGGGCCCGGGCATCACAAGGATAGACGAGAATTCCAGGACCTGGCTCGCGACCTCCCGTACGGTCCCGGGCCACGACTGGCGGGTTATCTACTACCGTGACGCGGATGAATCCTACGCCATCTCGGGCAGGCTCGGCCTTTACCTCGGCCTCGTAGGAGTAGCCAGCCTCGCGCTCGCGCTCGTCCTTGCCATGCTCATGCGCGCGAGCTTCTCGAAACCCTTCTACGAAATCATCTCACGGATGCGGATGATGACGGCCGGCCGATACGACGAGAGGATACGCGGCAATTACGCGGAGGAATTCTCTCGCATCGCCGACGCGTTCAACGGCATGGCCGATCAGGTGAGCGTGCGCGAGTCGAGGATCACCCGGGAGCTCGAGGAGAAGACGGTCCTCCTGCGCGAAGTCCACCATCGCGTCAAGAACAACCTCCAGATCATGTCGAGCCTCCTCAACCTCGAGACCCAGAACGTCCGCGACCCAGCCGACCTCGCTATCATGCAAGCCGGCCAGGACCGTATCTACTCGATGTCGCTCGTCCACGAACTCCTCTACCAGACCGAGGACCTCCGCTCCATAGAGATGAGCAGCTATGCCGAACAGCTCACGAGCTACCTGCTCTCGACGCGCGACAGGGAGGGCCTTGAAGTCGCGACCGAGCTCGAGTCCGTGGTAATCCCCCTCGAAAAGGCGCTGAGCTGCGGCCTCATCCTCAATGAGATGCTGACGAACGCCCTCAAATACGGGGTCAAGGGCACGCCGACGCCATTCCTGGGGATCAGGCTCAAGGTCGAGGAGGGAAAAACGCTCATGCTGGAAGTCAGGGATCGGGGTCCCGGCTTCAAGCCGAGCGAGGATCCCCGCATGTCGAAGTCCTTGGGATTTTCACTGATAATCAACCTCGCTAAGCAATTGGAAGGTTCCGTGGAGTTCCTCCCGACAGCGCCGGGCGAAGCGTGGCCCGGGCTAACGGCGAGAATACGCTTCCCCTGCTTTAAAGACGCTAGCGGCCGCCCGGAGAGTGCCACCTAGTCGTCGCCCTCGGGCGCCACGCGCTTGCAGGTCGGGTCGTCGATCTACACAAGGATCTCGCCATAGTCCGTGGAGATGAAGGACTCGACCGAAGGGCCGAGGGCCGCGACGAAGACCTCGAGATAGGAAGTCGCCTCGACGCCCGGTATACCCTCGATATAATCAAGTCGGATGCCGAGATAGTCCTTCTTCGCCTGCCTGAGCCAGGCGAGGGCGAGGACAAGCTGCTTGCGATCTTCCAGAATCGCCTTGGCATAGCTCGATTTGAGGACCGAGAACATCCAGATATCGAGGACGAGGAAGACCGCGCAGGCGGCGATGAAGGCGATGATCTTTTTCTTGGTGAACACTTTTTCTCGCTTTGCTATGACTACGATCGAATGACGAAACGCGCGAAGGCGCGAATAGAATTCCAGGACGCGAAGGGAAAAAATCGGGGACGCCTCAAGATAAACCGGCAATGGCCCTCGATTCATCCCTCCGCTTCGCGCCCTTCTTCCGCTTCGCGCCTTCGCGCTTGCTTTCTCCCTATACCCTTAGCGCTTGGAGCCGATCTCGGCGATCCAGCGCTCCACCAGGCGGGGCTTATTGTCCGCGTCACACTTGAGGTCCTGGTTGACCGTCTTCACATCGTCCAGGCTAAAGGCGACGGGATTCTTGGTGGCCAGCTTCGACAGGGGCACGACGTACCACTGCGCGATGATGTCCTGCGCAGTCTTGCCGAGGATCCAATCGTAGAGCTTCTACAACAAGCCTCGAGGAACTAAAAAGACACGCAGATATATGAGTAAAGCGCTCAGTGTTTCATTTAGCTACATCGAACAGTGTGGGAAAGTGGCGCTTCGTCTCATCTCGACTCATTCCCTTCAGACATTTCTAGTTAATTCGGGCGAAACTAGAGTCGTC
>DBTW01000110.1:7814-9850 GCA_002307245.1 Spirochaetaceae bacterium UBA1306
CCCCATAGATTTGGCATGCATCCTGCTTAATGACTGATGAGCGCCGAAAAGGGCTCCGCCTACAAACGTTCTGGACCGCGTTGCGGCTAACGACGTCCCGAGGCGACAGATTAATACGGAGGGTACTGATATGAAGAACATGAGCGTTTACGATTCGATGCTTCCCGTCTTCCGGGGAATGTACAAAGCCGATCCTTTCGAGATCCTCGACCGTGTTTTCGATAACGAATACTTCCCTGCCGTCGCCGGTCGCAGCCCCGTCGTGGATGTCCGAGAGAAGGACGGAAAGTACCTCATCGAGGCCGAACTCCCCGGTGTCTCCGAGAAGGATCTCAAGCTGGAGCTGAAGGACGGCCTGCTCAGCCTGTCCACCGAGAGGAAGGAAGAAAAGGACGACAAGGCCGAGGACGGCGCCTGGATCCGCCGCGAGCGTCGGACGAGCTACTTCGACCGAAGCTTCGAGCTCCCCGAGGACGCCGACGGCGACAAGATCGAGGCGAAGTTCAAGGATGGCCTCCTGACCATAGAGCTCCCCAAGAAGCCCGAGTCGAGCCCCAGGCTCGTGCCGGTAAAGGCGGCGTAATCGTGGCTCGATCGCAATCGAGCGAAAAGGCGGCGGGGCGAAAGGACCTGCCGTCTTTTCTGCTTCGCATGATAGGACTTGTCCGAGAGGCGCTCAGTCCCGTATATACCATTGATATCGAGGAGCTCCTGCGCCGCGTCGATAGATCGCCGAAGCTCGCGACTCAGGCCTATTCGGGATCGCACAAAACGGCCAGATTCCATTAAACAGGCAACGCTTTATCGGAGAACTCGAGCTCGTGCGCCCGGACGAGCTCGAGTTTCCATTTAAACTCGATTTGGCAAGATGCTTGGGTTGCGAACCAGTCTTCTATGGCCCTATACCCGCCATACGCTATTCCAAAAATGAATAATAACTACACAACGTATCTATAAATCAGTTGCTTGACGCATTCAACTAACCGGGATAGAGTCAGGTAATAGAGTAAAGGGCGCGATGGACGTATTTTTATGACCTTCTTCGCATGCCCGTAAAGCGAGGCTTCCATGGAATACGGCCATTTCGACGACGCGCGACGCGAGTACGTGATCACGCGGCCCGACACGCCACTGCCCTGGCTCAATTACATAGGCCAAGACGATTTCTTCGGACTCTGTACGAACACGGCTGGCGGATACAGCTTTTGGAAGGACTCTCGCCTGCGCCGCCTGACCCGATACCGCTATAACAACGTGCCCTATGACCTTGGCGGCCGATACATATACGTCAACGACGGCGGGAATGTATGGAACCCCGGATGGAAGCCCGTGAAGGCCAAGCTCGATTCTTACGAGTGCCGGCACGGTATGGGCTACTCGCGAATCATCGGGGCCAAGGATGGGCTCGAGGTGGAGATGCTCTTCTTCGTCCCTCCCGGTCGGAACGAGGAAGTCTGGAAAGTCACGGTCCGCAACAAGTCCGGCGAACGCAAGACCCCTCGGCTCTTCTCTTATCAGGAGTTTTGTTTTTACGAGGCCCTGAACGATATGACCAATTACCAACGCACCTGGTCGATCGGCGAAGTCGAGGTCGAGGGCGGGGCGATCTACCACAAGACCGAGTACCGCGAGAGGCGTAACCATTACACGATGTTCGCCTGCACGCACCCGATTTCAGGCTTCGACACGGACCGCGACGCCTTCGTAGGCGTCCACGAGGGCCTGCACGAGGCGCGGGTGCCGCTTAAGGGCGAGTGCTCCGGCTCGATGGCCTTCGGCTGGAACCCCATCGGATCGCACCAGGTCGACCTCGACTTAAGCCCGGGGGCCGAGGAGAGCTTCGCCTTCGTCCTCGCCTACGTCGAGCAGGGATCGCTCCCCAAGTTCGACCGGCCCTTCGTGATAAACAAGACCCTCGGCCGCGAGATCGTCGCGCGCTATTCGAAGCCGGGCGCCGTCGACTCGGCCTTCGCCGAGCTCGGGCGCTTCTGGGAAGGTCTCCTGTCCAATTTCCAGGCCGAGCTTCCCGACGAGCA
>DBTW01000110.1:10184-10650 GCA_002307245.1 Spirochaetaceae bacterium UBA1306
GCTCGACCTCGATGTACGAGACGGGGATCGGCCGCGGCATGGGCTTCCGCGACTCGAACCAGGACATCCTCGGCTTCGTCCACATGATCCCCGAGCGCGCGCGCCAGAGGATCCTCGACATTGCCTCGACCCAGCTCTCCGACGGGACCTGCTACCATCAGTACCAGCCCCTCACGAAGAAGGGTAACGCCGAGGTCGGCGGCGACTTCTACGACGACCACCTCTGGCTCGTGCTCTCCACCTGCGCCTACGTGAAGGAGACGGGAGACCTCTCGATCCTCGACGAGGCCTGCGGCTACGCCGACAAGCAGTATTCGACCGGCGCGGGCGGGGCCAAGGCCGGGCCGGGCGGCGAGCCCGCCGAAAGCCTCCTCCATCACCTCGAGACGTCCATCGCCTACACGATGGAGAAGCGCGGCCCGAACAAGCTGCCCCTCATCGGCCACGCCGACTGGAACGACTGCCT
>DBTW01000110.1:10921-32903 GCA_002307245.1 Spirochaetaceae bacterium UBA1306
ACCTCAACTGCTTCTCGACCGAGCCTAACGAGAGCTTCCAGTGCGCGGGCGACGTAAAGGGCTCCAAGGCCGAGTCGGTGATGATCGCGGGCCTCTTCCTCTACGCGAGCCGCGAGATGGCCGAGCTGTACGACTTCATGAGGCGCCCGGCCGACTCCAAGCGGATGCTGGGATCCCGCGACGCGATGCTGGAGGCCGTCGAGAAGGCGGGCTGGGACGGGGAGTGGTACCGCCGGGCCTACGACGCTTCGGGCAAGCCCATCGGCTCGAAGGAGAATGAAGAGGGAAAAATCTTCATCGAGAGCCAGGGTTGGTGCGTCCTGGGCGGAGCCGGGGCCGACGAAGCGGCGGGCGAGACGAAGGGCCGCGCGCGCAAGGCCATGGAGAGCGTGCACAAGTACCTCTACACCCCAAAGGGCATCGTGCTCCAGCAGCCTCCCTACTCGACCTACCATCCCGAGCTCGGAGAGGTCTCGAGCTACCCGCCCGGGGTCAAGGAGAACGCGGGCATCTTCAGCCACAACAATACCTGGATCCACTTAGGCTGGTGCCTCCTGGGAGACGGCGACCGCGCGCTCGAGTACTACCTCTCGATCTGCCCCAGCGCAAAGCAACCCGAGATCGATCTCTACCGCTCCGAGCCCTACGTCTACGCGCAGATGACCGCCGGCAAGGACGCCCCCTGCTTCGGCGAGGCCAAGAACTCCTGGCTCACGGGCACGGCCGCTTGGACCCTCGTCGCGCTCACCCAGGGCATCCTCGGCGTGAAGCCGGACTACAAGGGCCTCGTGGTGGATCCATGCGTGGCGCGGAAGTGGAAGGGCTTCAAGGCCACGAGGAAGTTCCGCGGCGCCGAGTATCGCATCGAGGTGAAGAACCCCAAGGGCGTCTGCAAGGGCGTCGCCTCGGTCAAGGTCGACGGCAAGGCGATCGATCCGGTGGACAAGGTCGCGCGCCTGCCGATATTCCCGAAGGGCAGCAGCCACGATGTGGAGATTACCCTGGGATAGGGCCCCGCTCGGCGATGGACACTATGGAATCGGCCATGGCATCATCGCGCCATGGCCGATATCTTCCAGGGGCATGAGCTCGAGTTCCCCATCAGCTTCGATCTGCGGATCATCTACGTCCTCGCGGATGGCGCGGCCATCCGCGAGGACCTGGAGCGCATACTCGCGACGCGCGGGGTGCGCTGGACCTTGATGCAGGGCGATGCCAAGCCGGGCGCGAAGTACGGCCGCTACGGCGTGCGGCTCACGATGACGAGCCGCGAGCAGATGTACGCGACCTACGAGGACATCGGCAAGCTGCCCTACATCAAGACGGCTATCTAGAGCCCCGGCACGAAGAGGCGGATGAGGTCGCTGCGCCCGCGGGCTCCCGTCTTCCTGAAGACGTTCGACGTGTAGTTACGTACGGTGCCGGGAGAGAGGCCCATACGGTCGGCCGTCTCCTTCGTGCTGAGGCCCTCGAGTATCCTCGCCACGAGCTCGCGCTCCTGCGCCGACAGCCCGAACTCTTCGGCTCGCTCGGAAAAATCGCGATTGGCCTTGATCACGACGATGCAGCCGCCGTTCTCATCGCCTTCAAATACGGGCGTTATGCGAACTTGAGCCCTGCGCTCGCGCCCATCCTCGATAACGTCGGCGAGAAGCTCGATGCTCTTCCTCCGCGCCACCGCCTCGGACAGGGCCGCGAGCGCCTCCCCGGGATCGGAGAAGCAGTCCCGAAGGGACTGAGGCGACTCGCCGCCCTTTCGACGCGCGATGTCCTCGCGCGCGAGAATGACGACCCTGTCCTCGATCGCGTCGGCGACGTAGCGGTGCAGGTCTGCGACGCTCAGGGAGCGGAAGCGGGCGATTATCGGGAGAGCCCCGCCGAGGAGGAAGAGCAGCGCAAAAATACCGAGCGGGGGGAAAGGCTTGCGAAGAAAAAACAAAAGGACCAGGTTGGCGACGATGCCGACGGGCACCGTGACCGCGACGCAGGCGAGCATGAGGGCGGAGAGTCTGCGGCGCCTGCGCGAGGGTTGTTTCGGAATCGAGCGCGCGTAAGTTGCTATGGTCCAGAGCGTCGCCGCGAGCATCGGGCCGAGCATGAGGGCATAGCCCGGCCTCCGCAGGTCGACGATCTCCGCGTTGCCGAAAGGGGTGGGCACGAATCCCTGCACGAAGAGGCTGCCATGAAGCTGGACGGCGAGGAGGGCAGCGGAGTACGCGAGCGCGACCGCGACGAGGACTCGGGATGCCGGCCTCTCCCGGCGGTTGGTGAACGTCACCGTGAGGAGAAGAGTAGTCGGGATCGTCGAGCACCAGCCTATGGCCGATATGCGGTACCAGAGCCAGATGCGCCCTTCCTCCTGGGCCGCGTAGACTCCCGTGTAAGCGAAAGCCCAGAGAGCCGAGGCGGCGGCGAGGAGGCTATAGGACTGATTCAGGCGCGAATGCGGGTCCATGGAGAGCGCGATGCAGGCCATGAAGACGAGGGCGACCGACTCGGCCAGGGCGGCGTACGAGAGCAGCATGGAAATATATTGTACATGCCCTCGATCGCCCTGTCTTCCATCCGCCCGCCCCGGGCCACGGAGGCCCGGGGGACTTTCATTGGCTAAGATACGCTTCTATGCGTTCCACAGGCCTCAGCGGCGGACGACCCGGAAGCCTTTAACATTGCTCTGATTATACGGCATAAAGCCGGACCGATCTGCGACGGCATAGATACTGTCATTCCATGAACCGCCATGCACTACGCGGGTACCAGTAGTACTACTTGTCGCTCCCTGATAGTCTGTCAGAGTTCCCGTAGGGAAGGCGGCATACCAGTCCCAGCAGAGCTCGACCACATTGCCCGACATGTCATATAAACCCAGCTCGTTGGCGGTTTTCGTGCCCACAGGATGCGTCTTTGAATCGCTGTTACCGCTATTCCAGGCATAATTCGTTACGCCTACGACGCTGCTGCTCGTGCTTCCCGCGAAGCCTTTAGCGTAACCAGTGGTGTCGGTTCCGCCGTCCTGACTGTCGGAGGGCGCGCCCATGGCCGCCCACATCCATTCCATTTCGGTAGGGAGTCTGTAGCCGGTATTGGTCAAGGTAACCGTCGGCGTGTTCCAGCTTACATTGCCGCTGGTCGGGATGCTTGAGTATGCAAGGGTCGCGAAGTCCACGCCCGTTACCGCGTACACCGGGGTCAAACCCTCGGCTATGCTCAGCTTGTTGCAGAATGCTATGGCATGGTACCAGTTGACATACTGAACTGGATCGGTGGTTCCGGTTGAGTAAGTCGTGCTGGTGGGATCGGTACCTAAAATCGAAGCGAACTGGGCGCGGGTAATCTCTTTATCGCTCATCTTAAACGCCGTAGTAATCGTGCTGATATTGGTCGCCGTGCTATCCCGCTGGAAGCTGCCCGCCGGTATGGCTATCATGGAAAGTAGAGCAGCCGTTACCGGGAATACTGCCGTTACGGTGCCCGAACTAGCCGCGTTAGTCGCCGTCGCGCCAGACACCGTGAAGCTATTGGCGGCCACTCCGGTCAAGGTCCAGCCGGTCTTGGCCGTCAGCGCGATAGTCGCCGTGTACACCGTGCTCGCCGCGAAGGCGCTCGCGGTCGGCGACCATGAGATAGTTCCCGTGTACTGGGTTGAGTCTATAGCCGTAGTTACCGGCGCGGCGTCCCTCACCGGCGCTACCACTCCGGAGATGGCTAGCAGCGTTATTGCTCGATCGGCCGTAGCGGCATCCGTAGTCGGGCTCGAACAGCCCATGGTTACCAGAACCGCTACAAAAAAAAGACCACGATTCATGTGTCGCATTCTTCCTTCTCCCATTTCATTTCGCGATGCGGCGGCCGATAGCCCGGCGTCGGCGAAAGGATTACTCGGAACCTAGCGAGCTGTCATGGGAAAAAAAGGGCGAAGGACTAGTGATTTTTGTCATATCCGCGCGTTTTCTACCGCGCGCTCGAGCGGTGGGAGCCAATAGGCGACTCCCGCCGCTCAGGGGGGAGCTTTAGCTTTCCTTGCGCTCGACGATCACCCTGGTGGGGAAGGCGAGCGGCAGGCCGGCGGCCTCGAGACGCTTCAGGACCTCGAAATTCAAGGCGCTGAGGGTCCCGAAGTAGTCCGCGCCCTTCTTGATGAACGTAACGAAGGTGATGTCGTATGAGGACTCCCCGAAGCCGGTGAACGAGGCGATCGTGCCCTCGTCGAGGCCCTCGATCGAGGCGGCCGCATCCATGAGCAGGGACAGGGCGCGGGCCGCCCCCTCCGATCCGACCGCGGTATCGAGCTGGATCACCCGCGCCACCTTGGTGGAGGGCTCGGAACTGACGTTCTCGATGGCGCCCGCGGCGAAGACCGCGTTGGGCAAGGTCACGATGCGGTTGTCGAGGGTCTTGAGCCTCGAGGTCCTGATGCCGATCTCCACGACAGTGCCGTCGTAGCCGGCGACTTTGATGCGGTCGTTGATCATGAAGGGCCGGTCGACGAAGACCGCGACGCTGCCGAAGAGATTGGACAGGGTATCCTTCGCGGCGAGGGCTATGGCCACGCCGCCGATCCCCAGGCCGGCGAGGATGGCGCCGATATCATAACCGGCTTCCTTGATGGCGCAGAGGGCGGCCAAAACCCACACGGCGATCTTCACCGTCTTGCGGACGATGGGCAGGAGCTGATCGTCGAGGTTGCCCTCGCTCTTCTGCACGTAGGGGACGAGGTATTCCTCGATGAGGCCGTCGAAGAGCTTGGCGATGGCCCAGGCGACCGCCCCCGTAATCAGCACGGCGATGACCTTGCCGAACCAGGGCGCCACCCCGGGCTCGAGGGAGAGGGCATCGATGCCCATGCGGAAGCCGATGAACACGATGATCGCGACGAGCGGCTTTTGCACCGAGGCGAGGACGATGTCGTCGACCCTCGTCTTGGTCTTGGCGAAGATGCGCTGGAACACGTTCTTGAAGATCCACGCGGCGACGAAGCCGACGAGGAAGCCCCCGGCGATGTAGGACAGGGCGATGAACCATTGGGTTGTCGGAATGCCGAGGAAGGTCATATCGAGGATGTCTTGCATGCTGGAAATAATGGCAAGGAAAGCGGCTTCGCATCAAGCGGGGCGACGAGGATTCAAGGCCCCGTCGCGCCCTCGCCCTTCGCCGCCCCGAGCCGCGCGCCCCCCGCGACGCGGGAGGGAGCGCCGCCGGGCGTCCGGATGGTAGGTCCGAATGAAGCGCTTGTAGACCGACCGCTCGTCGCCGGTCCCCTAGTCCTCGATGCCGGGGATGCCGAAGTAGCCCCGGGCGTTGCGGTAGCAGACGTCCTTGATGATTCCGCCCAACGCGTCGAAATCCGAGGGCGCCTCGCCCCGCTCCATCCAGCCGCCGACCAGGCGGCAGAGGACGCGCCTGAAGTACTCGTGCCTCGGGAAGGAGAGGAAGCTNNGAGCCGCGCGCCCCCCGCGACGCGGAAGGGAGCGCCGCCAGGGCGTCCGGATGGTAGGTCCCAATGAAGCGCTTGTAGACCGACCTCTCGTCGCCGGTCCCCTAGTCCTCGATGCCGGGGATGCCGAAGTAGCCCCGGGCGTTGCGGTAGCAGACGTCCTTGATGATTCCGCCCAACGCGTCGAAATCCGAGGGCGCCTCGCCCCGCTCCATCCAGCCGCCGACCAGGCGGCAGAGAACGCGCCTGAAGTACTCGTGCCTCGGGAAGGAAAGGAAGCTGCGCGAGTCGGTCAGCATGCCGACGAAGCGCGAGAGCAGCCCGAGGTTGGCGAGGGCGCGAAGCTGCTCGTCCATGCCGTCGATGTGGTCGTTGAACCACCACGAGGATCCGAGCTGCATCTTTCCGGCCGCGGAGCCGTCCTGGAAGGCGCCCATGACGGTCGCCATCACCGCGTAATCGCCCGGGTTGAGCGAGTAGAGCACGGTCTTGGGCAGGAGTCCGTCCCGCTCCAGGCCGTCGAGGAAGCTTGCCAGAGGCGCCGGCTTGACCGAATCGCCCACCGCGTCGTAGCCCGTATCGGGTCCCAGCTTGGCGAACATCCGCGAATTGAGGTTCCGGACGCAGGCGAGGTGCAGCTGCATCGTCCAGCCGCGGCGGGCGTCCATGCGGCCGACCTCGAGGAGGAGGGCCGTCTTCAGCTCTTCGGCCTCGTCGGGGGCGAGGGCGGATCCGGCAGCCGCCGCGGCCAGGGCGCGGCCGAAGAGCTCCTCAGCCCTGGCCGCGGGCACGGGCCGCCCGGGAGCCTGGACGAGGGCGTGGTCGGAGAGTCGGCAGCCCATCTCGTGGAAGAAGGCGTGGCGCTTCTCGAGGGCCTCGACCAATGCCTTATAAGACCCGATCTCGATCCCGGCTGCGGCGCCGAGCTTAGCGAGGTAGTCCTTCCAGGCCTTAAGGTTCTCTATCGCGAGGGCCTTGTCGGGCCTGTAGGCGGGCGCCATCGCGGGCTCGCCCGTGCCCGCGGCAGCGCCCGCGCGGTACTTCGCGTAGGCCGCGTGGTGCTCGAGGCCGTCCGCGGGATCGTCGGTCGTGCAGACGGCGACGACCTTCATCTTGCGCAGGAGGCCGCGGGCCCCGAAGTCGGCTCCCGCAATCTTGCCGTTGCAGGTTTCCCAGATGCGCTCCGCGCTGGCCGCCGTGAGGGGCTCCCGCACGCCGAAGTAGCGCTGGAGCTCGAGGTGGGTCCAATGGTAGAGCGGGTTGCCGACGAGGCGCTCCACCGTCCGCACCCAGGCGAGGTAGGTCGCCTTGTCGGGCGCGTGCCCGGTGATGTCCTGCTCCGGTATCCCGTTGGAGCGCATCGCGCGCCACTTGTAGTGGTCGCCAGCGAGCCAGGCCTGGGCGAGGCTCGAGAACTTCGCGTCGTTCGCGATGTCGGCGGGCGGCAGGTGGCAGTGATAGTCGATGATCGGCATGCCCTCGGCGTAGCCGTGGAAGAGGCGCCGAGAGCTCTCGTCGGGGAGGAGGAAGTCATCCCCCATGAAATCGTCCATCGCTCCGCCTTCCCTTACCGGCCTAGCCAGCCGCCGTCGACCGCGACGACGGAGCCGTTGAGGTAGTTCGAGGCGGCCGAAGCCAGGAAGACCACGGTCGGCGCGACGTCCGAGGGCTGGGCCCAAACGCCCGCGGGAATGCGCGCGGTGATCGAGTCCTTGCGCTCCTCGTCGGCGCGGATCGGAGCGGTGTTCATCGTCTCCACGTAGCCGGGGGCGACGGCGTTGATCTGGATGTTGTGCTTGGCCCACTCATTGGCCATCGACATCGTGATGCCGCGGATGCCGCTCTTCGAGGCGCAGTAGGAGGGCACGAACATGCCGCCCTGATAGGAGAGCATCGACGCGATATTGATGATCTTGCCGCCTGAGCCCTGCTTCAGGTACTGCCTCGCGACGGCCTGGGAGAGGAAGAATACCGTCTTGAGGTTGAGATTCATCACGTCGTCCCAGTCCTTCTCGGTGAAGTCGATGGCCGGGTGGCGGAGGATGGTGCCCGCGTTGTTGACGAGGATATCGATGTGGCCGAATTCCTTGACGGCGCGCTCGACGATGCCGGGGATGGGTTCGAGGCCCATCAGGTTGGCCTTGAGATGGACGTACTTGCGCCCTGCCTGCCTGACCGCGGCGGCGGTCTCGTCGGCCAGGTCGGCGTAGGTGACGCCGAGGATGTCGGCGCCCGCCTGGGCGAGGGCGATCGCGTAGGCCTGCCCGAGGCCGCGCTCGGATCCGGTCACGATGGCCACCTTGCCGTCTAGCTTGAAGAGGTCCAGTACTCCTGCCATGTCGTTGCTCCTTGTGGTTAGCGGATGTCGGAAGGCGCGAGATTGTCCATGTCGTCGAAATTCTGGTTCTCGCCAGCCATGGCCCAGATGAAGGTATAGGCGCCCGTGCCCACGCCCGCGTGGATGGACCAGGAAGGGGATATGACCGCCTGCTCGTTGGCCATCACGATGTGCCTCGTCTCGGCCGGCTGGCCGTGCATGTGGAAGACGCGCGAATTCTCGGCCATGTTGAAGTAGAGGTACACTTCCATGCGCCGCTCGTGCGTATGGCAGGGCCAGGTATTCCAGATCGATCCGGGCTCCAAGACGGTCATGCCCATCACGAGCTGGCAGCTCTTGCAGACGGCCGGATGGACGTACTGGTAGATCGTCCGCACGTTGCAGGTCTCCATCGCGCCGAGCTTGCGGGGGTTCGCCTTCGACTGCTCGATCTTGACGGACGGATAGCTCTGGTGGGCCGGGCTGCTCACGATGTAGAACTTGGCGGGGTCGGCCGGGTTCGCGCTCTCGAAGCCGATCGAGGCGGCGCCCATGCCGACGTAGATGCCGTCGTTCTTGGCGAGCTCGGTGGCCTGGCCGTCGACGATGATGCGGCCGGGGCTGCCGATGTTGATGACGCCGAGCTCTCGTCGGTCGAGGAAGCGCTCGGTGCCGAGCTCCTTGCCGCCGACGAGCTCCAGCCGCTGGGCCTTGGGGCTAGCGCCGCCGAAGATGACGCGGTCCACGTGGGTATAGGCGAGGTTGAGCTCGCCTGGAACGAAAATCCGCTCGACCAGGAAATGCTTCCGGAGCTCGGCGGTATCGTAGCGTCTGACGTCGTCCGGATGATTGCCGTAACGCATGTCCAGTTTCATGTTGGCTCCTTCACTTCTTGAGGAAATCCTCGCGCTGGGGCGAGAAGGTATCGAGGAGGCGGCCCTCGGCGACGCAGACCGTGCCGTGGCGGGCGCCGCCCGGGATGAAGACCGTGTCGCCGGGCTTCAGCGTGCGCGTCTCCGCCCCCACCGTGAAGCGGAATTCGCCGGCCAGGCAGTAGGTGGCCTGGTCGTGGGGATGCTCGTGCTCGGCCCCTACTCCGCCCGAGGCGAAGAAGACCTCGACTAGCATGAGCTTGCCGCCATGGGCGCGGACCTTGCGCGAAGTCTTGCCCGGATCCAGCGCCTCGCGCTCGATGTCGCCGTCAGGATAGAAAATCTTCTCCATGACACCTCCCATGCCGAGCTACCTGCTCACGCGCCCGGAGCCGTCGCCGGCCGCGAGCCGCTCTATTTCCTCGCGCGTGGCTAAATTGAAATCCCCGGGTATTGAATGCTTCAGGGCGGAGGCGGCCACGGCGAATTCCAGGGCCTTGGCCTCGTCTCCGTACTCGAGCAGGCCGTAGATGAGACCGGCCGCGAAGGAATCGCCGCCGCCGACGCGATCGACGATGTCCTCGAGCTCGTAGGCCTTGGAATGCAGGAAGCCGGACTTGCCGAGGAGGACGGCCGACCAGCCATTACGATCGGCCGACTTGCTCTCGCGAAGGGTCACCGCGACGATTCCGACCTGAGGATAGGCTTGCTTCGCGCTCTCGGCCATCGCCCGGTAGGCCTCGCAGCCCACCTTTCCCTTGGAAGGATCGGCGCCGCCGGCCGCCGGCGATATGCCGAGGCCGAGCTGGAGGTCCTCCTCGTTCGCGATGATGACATCGGCGAGCTCCGCCAGCTTGCCCATCATCTCGGGGGCCTTCACTCCGTAGTTCCAGAGCTTCTTGCGGTAATTAAGATCGACCGACACCTTGGCGCCGGCAGCCCGGGCGGCCTTCGCCGCCTCGATGGAGGCCTCCGCGGCCGAGCGCGAGAGCGCGGGCGTGATGCCCGTGACGTGGAACCAATCGGCCCCCGCCATGATCGCGCCCCAGTCGAAATCGCCCGGCTTCATCGCCGAGGCGGCGCTGCCGGAGCGATCGTATGCCACCAAGGAGGCGCGCTGATCGGCGCCCGTCTCGAGAAAGTAGATGCCGGTGCGCTCCGCCGTCCTGCGGACCCGGGATACGTCCACGCCATGGGCCCGCAGTGATCGGATCGCCGCGTCCCCGACGGCGTCCTTGGAAAGGGCGCCCACGAAACGGGCATCTTGCCCGAGGATGGAAAGGGATACGGCGACATTGGCCTCGCCCCCGCCGAAGGTCGCCTCGAGCAGGGGGGACTGGAACAGGCGCTCGTGTGAGGGCGACTTGAGCCTGAGCATGAGCTCGCCGAATGTAACGATTTTCTTCACGGGGACACCTCTGGGAAAACCACTATAACACGGGGGCGATGGGCGTGCAATATCATTTTTGGAACCTCGTTCCATTTCTAGATAGTATGCGCTATACTCGCGACTGGATTCGAGGAGGGAGCGCATGAACGAACTGCTAAACCGCATCGGCGAGATAGGACTCGTACCGGTGGTCAAGATCGAGGGCGAGGGAAAAGACGAGATAGGCGCGAAGGCCCTGGGCCTAGCGAGGGCCCTCGCGGCGGGCGGACTTCCCGTGGCCGAGATCACCTATCGGACCAAGGCGGCGCCCGACGCCATACGGGCCATCGCCGAGAGGGCGCCGGAGCTCCTCGTGGGCGCCGGCACCATCACCTCCGCCGAGCTCGCAAAGTCGGCCATCGAGGCGGGCGCCAAGTTCGTTGTCTGCCCCGCCTGGGACGAGGGCGTAGTGGAGCTCTGCCTCGAGCGCGGCGTGCCCGTCCTGCCCGGGACCTCGGGGCCCGACGGGGTCGCCCGAGGACTGGCCAAGGGCCTCGAGGCCGTGAAGTTCTTCCCGGCCGAGGCCTCGGGCGGCGTCGCGATGCTCGACGCCCTCTCCGGGCCCTTCGGCTCCATGCTCTTCGTGCCCACCGGCGGTATCGACGCCTCGAATATCGGGGCCTACGCGCGGCGCAAGCAGGTCCTCGCGATCGGCGGATCGTGGATGGTGAAAACCGAGCTCATCGAAGCCGGCGACTGGGCGGGCATCGAGAGGCTCTGCCGAGAGGCCGTGCTGGCCCTCCACGGCTTCTCCTTCGCCCACATGGGCGTGAATGGCTCCGGGGCCGAGCAGGCGGCCAAGGACGCCGCGGCTTTCGCCTCGCTCTTCGGCTTCGCGTCGAGGGAAGGCTCGGGCTCGATCTTTATGTCCGAGCTCATCGAGCTCCTGAAGGCGCCTTTCCGAGGCGAGATGGGGCATATCGCGATCAGGTGCAACAGCATCGAGCGCGCCCTTCCCTATCTCGCGGCCAGGGGCGTCTCCGCCGCGGCCGAGACGATGAAGAGCGACAAGGGCGTCATCAAGTCAGGCTATCTCGAGCTTTCGATAGGCGGCTTCGCGATACACCTGCTCCGAGCCTAAAAGCCCGCGGGAGCCTCAGGCAGAGACCGAGGCTCCCGATCCTCTCCGACGCTACTGGCCGCTCCCCCAGGTGAGCGTGACGCCGACCTGGGGATTCCTAAAATTTACCGTGGGCTTGCAATAGGCGCTCACCGCCGCATCGGTATTGCCGGACTCGGGGGTGTTCCAATATACGCCGGTACGGGTTCCGATCTGCACGGTTGAGGCTCCCAGCGACGATGCATCATAGAGCTGGATGATGCCGGTATATCCTTGGCCCCAATTATAGGTCACCGAGCCCGTGGTCGCGGGAGCCGTCTGCGAGTAGCTGATGCTCCAGGCCTGCTTCATCAGCGTCGACGCGCTCGACGCGAGCGGAGTGGTGTCGCTGCCCTTGAACATCACGTTCTGAAGGAAGACGACGTAGGGACAACCCGTGTTCCCGTCGACCGTAATGGTGTAGCTCGCGCCGAGAGCCACCGTCGTCGGCGCGGTGATATTGAATGTCGAATTCGTCAGGCTAATATCGACGTTCGTGGTGGCGCCCGAGGCGACGACGACGCCCGTCTTGTATCCGGTGCCGTAGAGGTCCGCGGAGCTCGCATCGTACTTGCTGCCCGCGAGAACGACGACCGTGTAGGTGCCCGAGGGCACTTCAAGCGAGCCGCCGGAAGCCAGGTTAGCCTTGGCGTAAATGGCCCCGACGCCGTTGTAGACGAGCAGGTCGTAATAGTTCACGTTGGCCTTGGCGAAGGCGATGTCGACCAGGCCCCGGCTACCCGCTGCGGGAAGGGTGACTTGGATCGTCCCCTTCTCGCCCTCCACTACTGCCTGGCTCGAGGCTCCGGACGCTGGATTCGAGCATCCGGCCGTGAGCGCCACGACGGCTGCCGCGGCGGCGCATAAGGCAAAATTCCCTACTCTGCCCATTTACGACTCCTTTCTATCGATTCGATTACAGACCGAAGGAGGGGCTTGATCCCCTCGCGCGGTTCTGTTCGCCGAAGAATCTAGCCTCCGGCTACTTATGATTCATCCACCGACAAGAAGGATTCCAGGGACTCGGCGGATCCAGCGGGTATGAGGTCGCAACTTTTGGCTAAGAAAGGAATTGCCACTCGGCAAAAAGCGCGGAAGAGGGCTTATGTATGAGGGAGAGAAGAGGGGGAAGAACTACTTGAGCCCGTCTCCGGCATCGCCGAGAAGGCCGGCGAGGAGGTAACAGGCGAGGCCCTCGGAACCGAGGCGGCCGAGCAGACTCTCCCGCGCCATGGCGAAGAGCTGCTTCTTCGAGGAAATCCCGAGCTTATTGTAGATGTTCTGCTGATGGGTCTTGACCGTCGCCTCCGAGATGAAGAGGCGCTCCCCGATCTGGCGGATGGAGCGCCCGGCGAGCATTTCCCCGACGACGGCCCGTTCCCGATTGGTCACCTTATAAGGGTCGAGGAAGGACTCGTCCATCAGGAGGGACCATCCGGCGCGAGCCTCCAGGTCGAGGAAGGAGAGGCGGAAGCCCCCCGCCGCAGAATCCATGGCCATCAGGCGCGCGATGGCCATGAAGTCACCGCCGGTCATGCCCTTGAAGCGCAGGAATGGCGGAGAGCCCTCGGAAAAGCGACCATCGGCTGCAGCCCGCTCGAGCCGGTCCCTGTCCTCGGTCGCCGCGAGCTCGAAGAGCCCGGCCCCCTCCCCTGCGCCGAGGAGGCGGCGCGCGGTTTGGTTCAGGTAGAGGATACTGCCATCGCGGTCCGCCTCGACGATGCCGGCCCCCGCGAGATCGGCCAGCTCCCGGGCCCGGGCCTCGCTCCGCTCGAGGGCGGCGGCCTGCGAGGCCAGATCGTCGCGCAGGCGCTTCGATTCGATGTGGGCCCTAACCCGCGCGGCGAGCTCCCTCGCGGAGAAGGGCTTGATGAGGTAGTCAAGCGCCCCCGATTCGATGGCGCCCAGGCGGTCGGCCGCATCGTCGCGCGCGCTGATCACCATGATCGGAAGGCCCCGACGGGCCCCGTCGGCCCGGACCGCGCGAATGAAATCCATGCCGTCCATGCCCGGCATCATAATGTCGACGAGAACAAGGTCTGGCGGGTTCGCGATCATCGCTGCCAGGCCCTTGGCCCCGTCATCGGCCTCGACGAAGCGGTAACGCGTACCGAGGCTCGCCTTGATGAAATCGCGCATATCCGAGCTGTCGTCGATCGTCAGGATTACGGGTGCCCCTGGGGGCGCCACGGCAGGCTGGGGCGCCGCCCTCTCCTCGGCGAGGCTTGCGAGGAACCCGGCCGCCATGCCGGAGCTAATCGCGTCGGCCGAAGGAGCCGCCCCTCCGCCCTCCTCGATCGGCAGGAGGAGTACGAAGATCGAGCCCCGGCCTATCCGGCTCGAGACGCTTACCGACCCGCCCTGAGACTCGGCTATCCGCTTGACTAGGGCCAGCCCTATGCCGGCGCCCTGATAGCGCCGGCTCTCGGGCTCGTCCCCGCGGTTGAAGCGCTCGAAGATCGAGGAGAGCCGGTCCTCCGCGATGCCGATGCCGTTGTCCATCACCGAAATGGAGAGCCCCTCGCCTTCGCGAGCGAGGCGGACCGCGATCGAGCCGCCTGATGGCGTGAACTTCATCGCGTTCGCGACGAGGTTGAGCAGGGCCCGCTCGGTCTGGCCCGGGTCTACGCGGGCCGTGAGGCCGCCGGTCTCGTCGAAGAAGGCCAGGGAGAGCCCCCGCGCCCTGGCCGCCGACTCCATGGACCCTATGAGCTCCCGGAGCAGGGCGGATAGATCGACTCGCACCTTACGGGCCGGGGCGCCCGCGTCGAGCCGGGAAAAGTCCAGAATCTGCTCGATGAGGCCGAGGAGGCGTTGTCCGTTGCGGGAGAGCGTCTGGAACACCGGATTTTCGGCGCTCATCATTGGCCCGTAATCGCCGCGGGCTATCGCTTCGACCGGGCCCACGATCAAGGTGAGGGGCGTCCGGAGCTCATGGGAAATATTGGCGAAGAACTCGGATTTCCCCTTCTCCAGCTCGGCTAGCCTGATCCTATCGGCGTACTCCTGCTTCAGGTGATTCTCGAGCGAGAGACAGGCCCACATCAGGAAAAGATAGAATGAGGCGAGGACCCTGTTCGTCGAGATGAAGAGGGACATCGCTTCCGGGTTCGACATGGGGCGTCGAAACGCGAGTTCGGCGATTTCGAAGCTCAGCATTATGAAGGCCGAGACCCTGATCGCGTTCTTGAAGGTGAGCCTGCATATGGTGAAGGCGAAGACCATGAGGATGAGGGGATTGAACTCGTAGAAGAAGACGGACCGCCCGGAATCGGGGAGGGCGTAATGGAGGAGACCGGCCGCGTTGGCGACAAGTCCGAGGGCAAACATCAGGACTTCCTGGTGGTGCTTCTCGAAGAAGGGCGTGAGCGAGACCAGGAACTCGGCGAAAAGCAAAGGGATGAAGACAAAGAGCCGGGGATTCAACGAGACCTCGTAGCCGAGCGATTTCAGGAATAGATCCAGCGCGGCCGAGCCCGTGAAGATCAAGGCGGGCGTCAGCAACGATACCCTCATCATGTTCTTGGACTTCGCGTAGTAGAAGCCCCGGTAGCCCGGGTCGTCATCGGGGACCTGGGTATCGGGGCGAGACACCAGGAGGTCGAAGAGCCTCAGTATCCATGGCTTCGCGGGCATTGCATGGCACCTCGCTGACGCCCGGTCGTTAGTCGGCGCCAGCGGGAAAACTAGCATATCGGGAAGCACGGCGTGGAGCGGTGAAAAGTTAATATCCGGTTAAATCAGGGAGACGGTAGGAATGCCGGGGGGCGATGGCGAGCCCCCCGGCGGGTTCATTTAACGAATTGCGGTAGCCACATCGTGAACGCGGGCACGTAGGTGATCAGGCAGAGGACGACGATCATGGCGAGGAAGAAGGGCATCATCGCCTTGGTACCGGCGTTGACCGACACTTTCCCGATCGCGCAGCCCACGAACAGCACCGTCCCGACGGGCGGTGTGAGCAGGCCCATGCCGGCGTTGAAGATGAGGACGAGGCCGAACTGGATCGGGTCCATGCCGAGCTTCATGCACACGGGCAGGAGGATCGGGGTGAGGAGGACGATCATCGGGGCCATGTCCATCGGCGCGCCGAGGAGGAGCAGGAGGATATTGATCATGAGGAAGATGACCCAGGGCGTCGACGAGATCGATAGGAAGCCCTGCGTGATGAGGTCGGGCAGCCTCAAGATCGTCATCACGTAGCCGAAGGCGGCCGAGGCCCCGATGAGGAAGAAGACCATGAGGACGATGCGGAAGGTCCGCACGAGGACGGGCCACAGGTCTCTGGGCTTGATCTCGCGGTAGACGAAGAACCCGAGGCAGAAGGAATAGACGACGGCGAGGGCCCCCGCCTCGGTGGCGGTCGCGAGGCCGCCGATGATGGAGCCGAGGATGATGAACACCGGCGTGAGGGATACGAAGCCATTGAAGATGACCGAGGGATACCGCTTCTTGGGTATTGGATCGGCTTTGGGATAGCCTCGCTTGATGCTGATGATGACGCCGACGATACAGAGAGTCGCGAGCAGGAGCAGGCCCGGCACGATGCCGGCCGCGAAGAGCTTGCCCACCGAGATGCCCCCGATGACGCCGGCGCAGACGATCGAGTACAGCACGAGGTTGTGGCTCGGCGGCACCACGACTCCCTGGATAGCCGAGGATATCGTGACGCCGACCGCGTAGTCGGCCGAATAGCCCTTCTTGACCATCATCGGGATCATCACCGAGCCGATGGCGGAGGTGTCCGCGACCGCCGACCCGGAGAGGTTGCCGAAGAACATGCAGGCTACCGAGTTGACGATCGAGAGCCCGCCCGGCAGGCGGCCGACGAAAATATTGGCGAAGTCGACGATTCGATTCGCCAGTCCCCCCGCCCCGAGCAGCTGTCCCGTCATGATGAAGAAGGGTATCGCGAGCAGGGAGAACTGATTGATGCCCTGCAGAGTCTGCTGGGCCACGACGACGATGGGAATTTGCAGGTAGAGCATGGTCGCGATCGATGAGATCGCGAGCACGAGGGCGACCGGGAACCTCATCACCAGCAGCACGACGAAGCTGACGCAGAGGATCCAGATGCCAACGGTATTACTTGGCATCATGCTTGATCTCCTCTTCGATGACATTGTAGCGCCGCAGGTCGTAACCGAGTATCTGGAGGGCAGAGTAGATGCAGGTGAGGACGCCCGTTATCGGCATGACAATGTACTGGACCACGTTGGGCAGCTGGGTGGCCGCGAGGACCGAGCCGCGCATCATCATCGTGAAATCCCAGCCGTAGATGATCAGGTAGAGACCGAAGACGAAGGTGACGGCGTCCACGATGTAGTTGGAGATCTTGAGGACCTTGGGATTCAGGTGCTCGAAGAGATCCATCCCGAGGTGGAGCCGCTCGCGGAAGCCGATAGCTATGCCCATGAAGGTAAACCAGGTGAGGCAGAGGAGGGTGACCTCCTCGGACCAAGCGAACATGAAATGGAAGATCTTGCGCGTGATGACCGCCGTAAAGACGATCGCGATCATCGCGACGAGGAGAGTTATGCAGAAACCCTCGATGATCTTGTCCAAAGTCAAGAAAAGTCGTTTCAGGCCCTCTTTCTTTTCGCCCATGAGAAGCTCCTTGGCGTAATAGGACGGAACCGATAGCTTCCCCACGGCGCGGCGCCGCGGGGAAGCGTTGGGGGAAGGAAGTTAGCCGGAGCTACTTCTTGGGCCGGGCGGCGTCGATCGCCTTGATCGTGTCCGCGAAGGCCGGCGACTCGGTGGCGACGAGGTCCTTGACCGCGTTCTTGAAGGGCGTCTTGTCCTTGACCTCGACGATGATCTCGCCCTCGGCCTTGATCTTGTTCGTGGCCTCGATCACGTAGGCGTCCCAGGCCTTGCGCTGGAACGCGACGGTCTCGGCGGCGGCCTTGCGGAAGGCGGCCTGGTCGTCCTTGGAGAGCTTGGCCCAGGCGCCCTTGTTCATGAAGAGGACCTCGGGCAGGCGGAGGTGCTCGTCGAGCATGTAGTACTTGGCGACCTGGTAGTGGTTGAAGGAGATGAGGGAGGGGGCGTTGTTCTCGGCGCCGTCGATGACGCCGGTCTGGATGGCGCTGAAGACCTGGCCCGCGGCCATCGGCACGGCGGATGCGCCCATCGCCTCGACCATCTTCACGAGAAGGTTGTTGGGCATGACCCTGAACTTCTTGCCCTTGAGGTCGGCGATGGCGTTAAGGGGATAGTTGGCGTAGAAGGAGCGCGCGCCGCCGTCGTACCAGCAGAGGCCGACGAAGCCGGAGGGCTCGAGGTCGGCGAGCATCTTCTGGCCGTAGGAACCGAGGAGGAAGTTCCACATATGGTCGGCCGAGTCGAAGAGATAGGGGAGGCTGAAGACGTTGAGCTGGGCGTTGAAGCCGCCGAGGGCGCCGGAGCTGACGCGGGCGATGGACACGGCGTTAATCTTGACCTGCTCGATGACGACCTTCTCGTCGCCGGAGATCTGCCCGCCCGGGAAGATATCGATCTTGTACTTGCCGTTCGTGTATTGGTTGACGAGCTTGGCGAACTGCTCGTCGGCAAGCTCGGTCGGATAGCCCTGAGGGTGGATCTCGGCGAGCTTGAGGACCGACTGAGCGCTTGCCGCGAGAGCGAGGGCGCCCGTCGCGACCGCGACGAGGGCGATGCGCTTGAACTGCATGTGAACCTCCTGTGGATACCGGCCCCAGACTCGGAGCCGGCGGCCTCGCGTCGATGCGTCCGAGAGGCCGCGGGTAGATCGTAAGGCCGACGCCATGGCGGCGGAGCGGTAAAATGATGCTTTTCCCGGTATTCTGATGCGCGAGGCGGCTACTTTAGGGCCCGGATCCGGGCGACCAGGGCGCGGGTGGGGGCATCCTGCGCTGCGTAGATGGGCGCGACGAAGGCCCGCCATGCCGCGGGGTCGGCGGGGTATTCTATCGACACGCCGGCGGCCCGCAGCTTGACCGCGGCCTTCTCCTCGTAGTCGCGCCAAGCCGAGCGTTGATAGTCGATGCTGTCCATCGCCGATCGCGCGATGAGCTCGCGATCGGCGGCAGGCAACTCCGAAAAGCTCAGCGCGGAGCCGACGATGATCTCCGGGATCCGGACGTGCTCGGTCAGCGTGTAGTATTTCGCGACCTGGTAGTGTCCCGAGGAATAATAGGTCGAGTAATTGTTCTCGGCGCCGTCGACCTCGCCCCTGAGTATGGCCGCGTAGCTCTCGCCGAAGGCCATGGGCAAGGCGGACGCGCCATAGGCCTGGACCAGCTCGTCCATGACCCCGCCTTCCTGGACGCGGATCCGGAGCCCCGCGAGGTCGGAGGGCTTCCGCAAGGGTCGGCGGGAATCGTAGAAGCTGCGGGAGCCCGCCTCGAACCAGCCGAGGCCGACGAAGCCCGTGCCCTTGGCGCCTACGCTCGCGAGGAGCTCCTTGCCGATCTCGCCCTTCAGGACCTTCCACATATGGTCCTCGTCGCGGTAGAGGTAGGGCATCTGCAGGGCGTCGAGCCTCGGGGCGTAGGTCGAGACGGCGGCCAGGGAGACGCGGGCGATGTCGATCGCCCCGAATTTCAGCTGTTCGAGGACCTCAAGCTCCTGGCCTAGGACCGAATCGGTATAGACCGATATCTGGATGCGCCCCTGCGAGCGCTCGCGTACGATACGGGCGAACTCGTAGTCGGCCTTCGCCGTCGGATGGTCCGCGGGATGGAGCTCGGCGAGCCTGAGCCGTACGATGCCCGGCTTGCTGTCCTGCGCGCCGGACGGGGCGGCGGCTAGGGTGAAGATCGAGAAGGCCAGTAAGGCGAGGATCGTGCGTCGCCTCATTACTCGCCCCCTGCCCGGAATTGGGCGGGACTCATGCCGCTGAAGCGCCTGAACACGCGAGCGAAGTACGCGGGATCGCGGAACCCGACCATGGCGGCAGCCTCCTTGACCGAAGTGCGCCCGGTGGCGAGGAAAGCCTTGGCCTTGTCCACCCTGAGCCGCCCGAGGCAATCGGCAAAACCGAGGCCCGCCTCCCGCCCGAGGAGCCGCGAAAGGTGCGAGGGCGATATGCCGAGCTCCGCGGCCACGCCGTCGAGGGAGAGCTCCTCGGCGCAACGCGCCTCCATGAGCTCGAGGGCGCGGGCAACGAGCCCTCCGCGGCCGCGGCCCTCGTCTCGGGCCGCGGAGGCGCCGCCCGAGGACGAGGCCGCGATGAACACGAGTACGATGGGCCGAGGGCCGGCGGCGAGGGCGAGGGCGCGCAGCGCCGCCTTGGCGCAATCGGCCCCGGAAGCAGCCGGCCCCTCGCCCCCGCAGCCCGCACCCGGGGCGGGCACGGCGGCGCCTATCGCGACGACTTCGCCCAGCTCGGCCCGGGCCTTCTCGGCGAGGGACTCGAGGGACAGCCTGATCCAGGACGCGTCGTCGGGCTTCCCGGCGCGACCCTCGTGCTCCGGCAACCCGGCGCCGAAGACCGCGCAGAGGGCTATGGATTCCGCCGCGCCTTCCGCGGCGCCGGGACCGCCCAGGCGGCAGGAGCCGGCGAGGGCCATCCGACCATCCGAGGAGAGGCAGCGCTCGGCGAGGGCGGCCAGGCCCCCGACTTCGGTACGGGCGTGGCCGTCCGGCTGCGCCCCGATGGCGACGACCGCCGCGAGGCAGCCCGGGCGGCAGCGCATGCCCGCGTAGCGCGCGAGGCCCTCGTCGTCGACTCGGCCGGCCGAGAGCGCCGCGCGGACCTCGTCGGCCATATAGCCGAGGGCGCTCTCGAGCTCCCCGCGCTCGCGCTCGCCCCTCGCGCGGCCCCGGGTCTGGGCCAAGCTGCGCTCCAGGGCGCCGGCCACCTCGGCCACAGTGGCGGGCTTCAGCAGGAAGTCCTCGACGCGGAGCCGGAGGGCGCTCCTCGCGTACTCGAAGCTATCGTGCGCGGTGAGGAAGACGATCGGCAGGCCGGGCATGGCCTCGCGGAGCCTCCGCGCGGCCTCGATGCCGTCCATGCCCGGCATCTGGATGTCAAGGAAGGCCATGTCGAGGGAACCTGAGCCCGCGGCTTCGACGGCCTCGACCCCGTTAGCCGCCTCGATGATCTCGATGCCCGGCGGCCCCTCGCGGGAGAGAATGCAGCCGAGGGCCCGCCTCTCGAGCTCCTCGTCGTCGGCCACGAGCACCCTAATCGGCATCGGGGCCCCCGATGCAGCCGGCCAGGCCGACGGCAGGTAGAGAGATGCGCACGAGAGTCCCGCGGCCGGGCCTCGACACGAGGGAGAGCCGCGCGCTCCCCGGATAGCGGTAGGCCAGCCTCAGCTCGAGGTTGGCCATGCCGATTCCGGGCCTCCCCTCGCCGACCGAAACCGCGTCGCTTAGCGGGGTATCGCCGCCATGAACACCCGTGGCGTCGCCGGTCGCGGCTGGATCGCCGACGGCCTGCGCCCCGCAGGCGGAGGCGCGCAGGCGCTCGAGGAGAGCTGCGTCCATGCCCATGCCGGAGTCGGCGACTACGAGCCTGACCCGGCCGGCCCTACGGCGCGCGGACACGATAACCCGGCCGCCCTCGACCTTGGGCTCTATGCCGTGCCGCACGGCGTTCTCGACGATGGGCTGGAGGGTGAAGCGCGGGATGCTCAGGGACTCGACGCCGGGCTCGGAACGGATCTCCCAGGCCAGGCGTTCGCCGAAGCGAATCCCCTGGAAGGATAGGTATTCCCGGAGAGTGGCCAGCTCCTCCCCGAGGGAGACGAAGGATCCCCCTTCGGACAGCGAGTAGCGCATGAGCTTGCCGAGGCTCAAGGCGAGGCGCTCTGTATCGGGGGCGCCCTCGAAGAGGGCGCTCCGCGCGATCGTGTTGAGAGCGTTGAACAGGAAGTGGGGCCGGATCTGGTCCTGGAGGTTCATGAACTGGGCCTCGCGCAGGGCGCGGCCCATCGACACGCGCTCAATGTCGCGCTCGTGGACGAGGCGCTCCAGCTCGGCCTTCTCCTCGAGCCCCTCCACCATCGCGCGGATGCTCGCGCTCATCGCGTTGAAGCCCCGGGCGAGGACGGCCACCTCGTCGCCCGAGTCGGCCGAGACGGGCTCGAGGTCGAGGTCGCCCGCGGCCATGCGGTCCGCGGCCTCGGCGAGGCGGCGGATCGGGGCGGCGATTGAGGAGGCGAAGATGGCGGCGAAAGCCATGGCGAGGGCCCCGGCTCCGACCAGGCCGATGAGGGCGAGCCTGCGGGAGGCCCGGCTCCGGGCCGCCAGGGCGCGATAACGAGAGGCCCCAGAGGCCAGGGAAAGGGACAGCAGCTTGCCGAGGTAGCCATCGACGAAGACGGCGATCCTATCCGCCTTGGCATAGTCCTGGTAGGCGTCGGGGGCGTCCTCGCCCCGGCGCTCGAGGGCATTGCGGGCCAGGGGAGTCCAGGCGTCGAGCCCGCGGCGGGCCGCCCTCGCCTCGAAGAAGGCGTCTTGGGAATCCTCGGCGAGCCGAGACAGGGAGGCCGAGAGGGCGACGATCGAGTCGAGCTCGGCCTCGAGCTCGGAGCGCTGCTCGGGCAGGCCCTCGCGCATGTAGCGTTCGCCCAGGGCGCGATAATCCTCCAGGGATGAACGCAGGCCCTGCACGGCATGGTAGCGGCTTAGTCTGTCCTCGAAGTCGCTGCCGGCCCGCAGCGCGGCATCCTGAGCCACCACCTCGAGGGCGATAACGAGGGCGAGAGTCCCACCATAAAATAGGAGGATCTTGCCCCGGATGCCGATGCTCGGACGGTTCATCGGGACAGGTTCGCCGTGAAAAGGGCTAACGTCAAGGGCCGATTCGAGCCGAAGGCAGCAAATCAAGTGTTGTGTTACGAACTTTTGCTGTCTT
>DBTW01000108.1:0-244 GCA_002307245.1 Spirochaetaceae bacterium UBA1306
GTCGGGGGTTCGAATCCCTCAGCGCCCACGATGCGGGACCGTCGAAAGACGGTCCCTTTTTATTGAGGGCGCTGGGGGATTCGAAGGGCTTGAGCGGCGCGCATTCACCCGATCGTTTGAGGGTGAATGCGCGCGAGGCGACAGGACGTCGCCGAGAGCGAAAGCCCCGGCCCGAAGCGAGTGAACAGGAAGTTCACGAGTGGAGGGCGAATCCCTTCAAGCGCCCACGATGCGGGACCGTCGA
>DBTW01000108.1:500-3023 GCA_002307245.1 Spirochaetaceae bacterium UBA1306
TTGAGGGCGCTGGGGGATTCGAAGGCTTCGAGCGCCGAGCGATAGCGAGGAAAAGGGCGCCATGGATGGCGCCCGACAGCGAGAAGCCCGCCCGGAAGGGCAAGACATGATGTCGAGCCCTGGAGGGCGAATCCCTTCAAGGCTTACTTGAGGCGCTGCCGCCCGATCGTAAGTCGGTCGAGGCGATCGGCCTGGACCTCCACCCCGATGCCCGGGCCCTCGGGCACCTCGATGTAGCCGCCGGGGCCCAGGGTCACGGGGGGCTCGACGAGGTCGAGGTCGAAGTAGCTCGCGGTCTCGGCCGTGTCGCCGGGGACGCTGAAGGCGGGGTCGGTCTGGAGGTGGATGTTGACCGCGCGGCCGATGCCCGTCTCGTCCATGCCGCCCGACCACACGGGGATCCCCTTCGATGCCGCATAACGCGCGATCTTGAGCGACTCGAGGAGGCCGCCGACGCGACCCTGCTTGATGTTGATGACCCGGCAGGCCCCGAGCTCCACGGCAGCGACGGCGTCGTCGAGGGAGAGTATTGACTCGTCCAGGCAGATGGCGGTCTTGAGCCGGCGCTGCAGCTTGGAGTGCTGGTAGATGTCGCTGTAGGACAGGGGCTGCTCGATCATGGTGAGGCCGAGCTCGTCGAGGCGCGCCAGGCCCTCGGCGTCGTCCAGGGAATAGTCCCCGTTGGCGTCGACCATGAGGGCGAGCTTCGGAAAGGCTTCCCTGACCGCGCGGGCGTACTCGTAGTCCTTGCCCTGCTTCACCTTCATCTTGATCCGGTGGTAGCCCTTGTCGATCGCCGCGCCGGCCTTGCCGACCAGGATATCCGCGCTGTCCTGGAGCCCGATGCTGACGCCGGACATGATGGGCCGGCGCGGGAAGCCGAGGAGCTCGTGCAGGGGAATGCCCTTGCGCTTGGCGATGAGGTCGAGCAGGGCGTTCTCCACGGTGGCCTTGGCCATGCCGTGGCCCCGGACGTGCCTGAAGCGCGCGAGGAGCTCGCCCAGGCCCATCCCTGGCTCGATCAGGGGCAGGAGGAAGTCCTTGATGATGTGGCTCGCCGTGGAGACCGTCTCGTAGGCGTAGTAGGGGTCGGGGTCGGCGACGCACTCGCCCCAGGCCACGATGCCGCCCGCTTCTAGGCGCAGGAGGAGGGCCTCCTTGCAGGTCCAGGTGGCGGCGCTGATCGAGAAGGGATGGAGGAAGGGCAGGCGGACGACCACGAAGTCGATATGGTCGATCTCGCCTATCAGCTCCTCCTCGGGCCGGGCGCACATGGCGGTCAGGAGAAATTGATCGCGACGGCGATCACCATGGCTATCGAGCCCAGGACGAAGAAGAGGCCCTGCATCTTGATCTGCCACTTTGCCCAGGTGCCCCAGCCTATGCGCGCGACCGCGAGCACGCCCATGAGGGAGGCGCTGGTCGGCACGATGGCGTCGGCGAAGCCCGAGCCCATCTGGTAGGCGAGGGTCGCGTTCTGCCTCGAGAGACCGATGATGTCCGACAGGGGCGCCAGAATGGGCATCGTGAGCGCGGCCTGGCCGGAGTTCGAGGTGACGAAGAAGTCGAAGACAGTCTGGAAGACGTACATGAGCCAGCCGGTGAGCATCTGGGGAAGGTTGGCCAGCGCGCCGCCGGTCGTGATCAGGATCGTGTTGAGGACGGTCGGCTTGCCCGCGTCGGTGCCGCCGAGCACGAGGATGAAGCCCTTCGCCATGCCGACGACGATGGCAGCGCCGGCTATGCCCGCGACGCCCTCTCCGAAGCTCGAGGCCACGTCGTTGATCCTCATGCCGCCGAGCTTGAAGACGACGCCGATGACGCCGGCGGCGAGGCCCATGACGAAGAACTGGCTGGCGATCTCGGGGATGTAGTAGCCCTCGGCGGTCACGCCCCATATGATCCAGATGATTCCGGCGAGGAATGAGAGGAGGACCAGGCTGTTGCCGAGGCCAAGCTTCTCGCCGCCGACCTTGGAGGCCCCATGCTCGCGGAAGTAGGCGTCCGAGGCGTAGGTGGGCGAAAGGAGCGGATCCTTCTTGATCCTCGCGCCGTACCACATGACGAAGGCCGAGCCGCAGACGGTGACGATGGCCCACATGACCATGCGGAAGGGCGCCCCGGACATCACGGGCACGCCGGCGATGCCCTGGGCGATCGCGATGCCGAAGGGATTCATCCACGAGGTCGCGTTGCCCGCCTGGGAGGCGACGAAGGTCACCGCGACGCCCACGAGGGAGTCGTAGCCCAGGGCGACGCAGAGCGGGACGACCACCGTGGCGAAGGCTATGCATTCCTCGGACATGCCGAAGACGACGCCTCCCAAGGAGAAGAGTATGAAGAGCATGGGCAGGACGACGACCTCGGCCTTGCCGACCTTGCGGATGAAGGCGTAGATGCCCGCGTCGATGGCCCCGGTCTTCATGATGATGCCGAAGGCGCCGCCTATGACGAGGATGAAGGCGACGATGCCGACGGCCGAGCCGTTCTTATCGCCCGTCACCAGGCCCTCGAACACGTAGT
>DBTW01000108.1:3267-4103 GCA_002307245.1 Spirochaetaceae bacterium UBA1306
GGCCCTCGAACACGTAGTTGAGGACCCCGAAGCCGTAGTAGTCGTCGGTGCCCCAGACGTTGGGCGCCTTGCGGACCTTGGTCGACTGGTCGTAGACCGCCTTGCCCCAGAGCTGGTTGACCACGGGCTCGGTGAGGCCGGCGTCCGTCAGGGCGGCGGCGCCGAGCTGGGCATCGGGAAGGGCGGCGAGGGCCTGCAGCTTCGCCTTGTCCAGGGACTTGGCCTGGATGGCGGCATCGTCGGCCGCGAGGACTCCGAGCTTGGCCTTGAGGGCGGGCAGGTCGAAGGCCTTGTACGAGTAGCGGAAGGACTCGGGTATGAGGACGGTCCTGGTTTTCTCCTTGCCGTTCGCGTCCTTGTAGCTCACCTTATGGGTGTCGAAGAGACCCACCGGCACGAGGAGGGTGAGGATCCACCCGACGAGCACGACGAAGAAAATGATGACGTAGGTGTGCGGTACGCGCCAGGCTTTCTGGGCAGGGAGCTTTCCGACAGCATCGCTCATTGGGGCACCTCTTCAGCTTGATCTCGAGGCTAAACCTCGACTCTTGGATATCCCGATTAATGCATGAATTGTGCCAAGCGGCAAAAAAGCCATGCCGCGATAAAAAAAGCTGGCAAAGCCACCGGACCGTATGATTCTACAAGCAATAACGGGTTATTGGCGACAGATCGGGCGACCCATTAACCTATTAGCCCATTAACTTGTTTCAGTAAAAGACTCTTACCTTCGGAGCTGAGCCTCGTGCCGCGCCTGCCTTTATGCGAGATCACGAGGCCGCGCGCGGCGAGGGTGTAATCTATCAAGAAGAATGATAAAGCCCGTCCTGTCTCTT
>DBTW01000090.1:0-4730 GCA_002307245.1 Spirochaetaceae bacterium UBA1306
CGAGGCGGGCGCGGAGCCCTCGCGCCTCGCCTCGGAAGCGGCCGCGGAAGCCGCGCATTACCAGTACGAGACAATGGTCGCCTCAGGCGTGGGCCCGGGCGAGGGCGAGGACGAGGACGAAGCCTTCGACATACCGATCATGGAGATGGGCCAAAGCATGGCGCCGCCTGCAGCGGAGCCGGAGCAAGGGCCCCAGGCCGAGCCCGAGCTGGTCGCGCTCGGGAAACTGCCTCCAGCGACGAAGGCGCCGGCCGAAGCCTCGCCCGCCGGGCTCTATTCGCCCGCCTCGGGCCTGGGATGGGCCGAATATATGAAGGAAAGGCTCAACGCCGAGATCTCGCGCTCGGCCTCCTTCGAACAGGACTTGAGCCTCCTCGCGATCGCCTACGACGGCCTGAGCTCTCAAGACAGGTCCTACGGCGAGATAGGGAAGGCCATCCGGGAGTTCTTCAGCTTCCGCGACCTCGCCTTCGAGCGCGGCGACGACGGCTTCGCCGTCATACTGCCGAACATCGACTCGAGCCATGCGATCAGGATGGCCGAGGAGTTCTTCAAGAAGCTCGTCTTCCTGGCCGACGGCGATTACGCCGAGCTCGACCTCCTGCCCCTCTACATGGGCATATCCTCGCGCGCAGGGCGCCTGGTCGACGGGGCCAGGCTGAGCGACGAGGCTTCGTCGGCGATCGAGCGGGCTCACTACGAGAAGGATTCGCACATCGTGGCCTTCAGGCCCGACCCCGACAAGTACCGGCTCTTCCTGGCCTCGAAGGGCGCCAGCTAGCAAGCTTCCCGCGAAGGCCCAACTTGTTTCCTTCCTGGCCCATGTTATAGTAGGGCCACCATGCACCCCGCTGCGCAAGAACCATTACATCGGGCGCTGTCCTTGCTCTCGGCCATGCTGGCGATTTCGATCCTGTCTTCCTGCTCGCCCTCTCGGGTTCCTCTGGCGAAGGACGGCGTCCTCGACTTGAGGGACTGGAATTTCGCCGAGGAAGCCGGGGTTCCGCTTCGCGGCGAATGGGCCTTTTCATACGATCCGGTCGATGTCGGCCAAGCGAGGGGCGGCGATGGCTCGTTTATCTCGGTGCCCTCCACCTGGACGGGAGCCAGGACAGGAGGGGCAAAGGCCGGCCCCTTCGGCGCGGCCAGGTACGATCTCCTCGTACGCCTTCCGGCTCTCGGCAAATTCAGCATCCGAATGGGCGATGTCGGCACGGCATACGAGCTCTATGCGAACGGGATGCCGGTCGGGGGCCGCGGTATCCTCTCCGCCATTCCCGACGCGCGCGCCGCCTATTTCGACATCGAGGCGCCGAGCCCCGAATTGAGGCTCGAGCTCCTCGTCTCGAATTTCGAAGACTCGCATGGGGGCGGGATATGGGACGTCCCGATCCTCGGCAGCCCGAGGGCGATCGAGGGCGCCAGGATACGGGACTCGGCGATCGAGGCCTTCATCTCGGGCATCCTCTTCGGCATCGCCGTCTTCTTCCTCGCCATCCGCCTCTTCCGGCGCGGCGACCGCACGCTGCTCCTATTCACCCTTATCTGCCTAGGCTTCATGATCAGGCAGCTCGACACGGGAGAGCGGCTCATGCGGCTAGCCCTTCCCGGCCTGGGCTGGCGAGGCGCCTTCCGCATCGAGTATTTGAGCGCCTTCTGCCAGGTGCCCCTCTACCTATTCCTGTTCTATAAATTATTCCCGGAGGACTTCGACCGCAGGGTCATGCTCGTCCTCGTCGCCCTCGGATGCGCATCGGCGGTCGCCATCGTCGCCTTGCCCATCCCCGCCTTCACGGCCTTGCTGCTCCCAATCCAGCTCTACTCGCTCGCATGCGCGGCCGCCGCCTTCCTCTTGCTGGCCAGGGCCGCGCGAAAGGGCAGCGAGGACGCGCGCTTCTTCCTCGCGAGCCTGGGAGTGCTGGTCCTCGCCGTGGCCAACGATATCGCCCTCGTCGATCTCTCCGCCCCGACGATCGCGCTCATTCCCTTCGGGCAGGCGGGATTCATCCTCATCCAGGCGGTAGCCCTCTCCAGGCGCGTCGCCCGCGACCGCAAGCGCGCCGAGGACCTGGCCGAGTGGAACATGCGCCTTCGCGAGCTCGACGAGGCCAAGACCGCCTTCTTCGCGAACGCCTCGCACGAGCTGCGCACGCCCGTCACGCTCATCGCCGCCCCGCTCGACGCGATCATGGCCGGGCGCTACGGCGAGTCCATACCGCGGAAAGCGCAGGTCCTGTCGCTCATGAAGCGCAACGCCGACAGACTCGGGCGCCTCGCCGACGGCCTGCTCGATTTCCTACGCCTCGATGAGGGCAAGGTAAGGCCCTCTCCGGGCGCCTTCGATCTCCGAGAGCTAGCGCGGCCCTACGCCGAGGAATTCGCCCCCCTCGCGGAGGCGCGAGGGCTCGCCCTCGCCTTCGACGAGGGGAAGCCCGCGAAAGCCCTGGTCGACGCCTCGCTCCTCGAGACGATCCTCCTCAACATCCTCTCGAACGCGATGAAGTTCACCGAGCCCGGCGGCCGGATCACCATCGCGACCGGCACGAAAGGCGATAGGTCCTGGATCGAGATCGCGGATACGGGCCCCGGGATCGAGGCGACGCGAATCGCTCGGCTCTTCGAGCGCTATGCGGCGGCGGGCGAGAAGAGCCGAAGCGATTATTCCGGCTTCGGGATAGGACTGCCGCTATCCCAGGGCCTCGCGCGCCTCATGGGCGGCTCGATCGAAGTGGAGAGCGCCGTCGGCGAGGGCAGCGTCTTCCGCATAATCCTTCCCGCGCATGTCGGCGCCGTCGAGGCCTCGCCTCGGCCCTCGCGCCGGCGGGTAGCGGACTACGGGGCCGCGCCGAGCGAGGCGCCGGAGGGAGGGAAAGGGCGCGCGGGATGCCAGGGGCCGGCCATCCTCGTCGTCGACGACGACCGGGACATGGCCGCCTTCCTCGCCGATTCCCTCTCCCGGCGATTCCGCGTCGGCCGCGCCCATTCCGGCGAGGAAGCCCTCGGCGCGCTATCGGACGGCCCGCTTCCCCAGGCGATAGTCGCGGACGTGATGATGCCGGGCATGGATGGCTTCGAGCTCAGGAGGCGAGTCGCTCGGCTCGATCGCTGCTCCGGCATTCCCTTCATCTTCCTATCGGCGAAATCGGACCGCGCTTCGAGGCTGGAAGGGCTCGAGGCCGGGGCAGTGGACTACGTCGCGAAGCCCTTCTCCCTCGATGAGCTCGAGGCCAAGCTCGATTCCCTCATCGCCGCCCGCATGGCGGAGAAGGATAGGATCGAGCGCAAGATCTCGTCGGCGCTCCGCGAGGAGAGCGCGCCTTGCCCGGACGGCGGCTCGGAGGATTGGGAGGCCGCGGCCGCGAGACTCGGACTCGCGCGGCGCGAGATCGAGCTCGTCCGCCTCATCCGGTCGGGCCAAAGCGACAAGGAGATAGCGGCCTCGCTCGAAGTATCCCCGCGCACCGTCTCGAGCAGGGTCTCCGCCCTATTGAGAAAGACGGGAGCCAAAAACCGCGCAGGGCTCGCGGCGGCGATTGAGGCGGCTATCGGGGCCGCGCGAGGCCAGCCTCTTCAATGAGGCTTCGAGACAAGGGCGAGGCGCTAAAGGCGCGCCCGCTTCGCTAACGCGGCGCGTCTTTGGAAAAGAGGGAGCGGGAGGAAAACCTTTTAGAAAGGTTGTCCTCCCGCCCGATTCATTACGCGATTCTACTTCTTCGCGGCCAAGTCGGCCTGACTCTTCAGTATCGAGCGCAGGTTATAGGCCGAGACGGTGAAGACGGGAGAGGCGGCAGCGCTGGCCCCGCCTGAGACGCGGGCGTAGAAGCGCTCATTCCCTTCGAGGGCGCCCACTTCGATGGCCTGGCTCATGCCGTTGCCGAGCTCGAGGCCGACGCGGGCCTGGATCGCGGCGAAGGCCTCGGGCGGGGGGCTGGTCACGTAGTCCTCGCCCTGGAGGCCGATCACCGAGCGGAGCAGGGCCGAGACGGCCTCGGCGTCGATCGCGGCCGCGCCGGACTTCCAGGCCTTGCCGTCGCGGCGGAGGCTGTAATCGAGCTTCAAGGGAGCCTTGCCCTTGCCGTCCAGGGCGATCGAGCTCTTGAGCGCGATGGACTGAAGGTCGGTTTCCTTGAGGCCGCCCAGGACCCGGAGGTCCAGCCAGGAGGAGCGGCTGGCGTTCAGATAGGAATTGAGGCCGGTTTCCACGAGGTAGGAGGAATCTGAGCCGCCCTTGCGCAGGTAGACTTCGGAGCCCGTGGGCCCATAGCCGCCCAGGTAGATGTCGGCGACGACCTTGCCCGCGGCGTTCTTGAGGGTCGCCCGCTTGGCCTTGGCATCGTCGAGCTGGAAGCCCGCCCAGGACTCCTTGGACTTCGCGACGACGCGAAGGCGGGAGATAGCGGCAAGGTCGTCTAGGAAGCTCGAGACGCGGGTGGATTGGGCCGGCAGCTTGGCTGCTCCGTCGACGATGGCCCATGAGGAGCCGGACTTGGCGAGCTCGATGGCCACGGCGCCGTTCTTGATGGAGATCGCGGCGATGTCCGCGCTCTTGCCGGCGATGAGCTTGGCCGACTCGGCGCGGGCGGCTACGCGCTCGGGCGAGAAGATCATGCCCGCTCCCCAGGCGAGGAGGAGGACGGCGAGGCTGCTCGAGAGGACGATGACTTTCTTTTCGTAGCGCATCACTTGCCTCCTTCGGTAGGTTTGTCGCCATTCCCATGGTCCGCTGCGGC
>DBTW01000090.1:5030-10684 GCA_002307245.1 Spirochaetaceae bacterium UBA1306
TGGGCCGCCGAGAGCGCGCCATTCCTTAGCAGCGCTTCATCCTTGGCTAGGCGCTTGCGCTTGAGGGAGCGCGTCAGGCCGAAGGCCACGACGAGGAGGGGCACGAGGCCTAAGTTGATGACGTAGGTGAGGGTGATGAGGATGGCTCGGGCGGCGGGGTCCTCGACCTTGGAGAGCCTGGTGTCGCGGCTGCCGCGGGTCTTGATGGACACGAGGTCGTCGCCCGAGGAGAGCCAATCGGCGGCCGAGGCTATGAAGCTAGCGTTGAAGGTCGATTGGGAGATGGTCATAATGTCGTTCGCGAAATCGGAGGAGCCGACGACGATGATGCGCGAGGCGCGGGAGCCCTGCGGCAGGGCGGGCAAGGCCGCGGCGCCCTCGCGCTTGGGTATCGGCTTGCCGGCGTAGGCGGAGGGCAGGTTGCCGGAGAGGGAGGCGACGAGGAGGTACTGGCCCGTTGTGGAGCCGGCCTCGGCGGCGTACTGGGAGGCTTCCTCGGGGGAGAGGGCGAAACGCTCCTTCTGGAGCCAGGCCTTGGGCGTGGTCTTGACGAGGGAAGCGGATTCGACGCCCGTCCTGGGCAGGAGCTCGAGTGGACTGGGCCAGAAGAGGTCGAGGCCCTCGGAATGGGCGGTGAGGGGGCTCTTGGCGTCGCGGAACTCGGGCCGGGTCATGATCCAATGGGGGTAGCGCACGTAGTTGATGGTCTGGCCGCCGTAGGGCGAGGCCATCTGGAAGGGGGCCGTGAGCGAGGACTGGTCGAGGACAAGGTCGCGGTCGACCTTGACGCCGTAGGCCTCGAGGGCGCGCAGCAGGGCGTCGTTCTTGAGGGGCGTCGCGGAGAGGCCCTGCTTGATCTGGACGTCGACGCCCTTCACGGCGAAGAGAGCCTTGCCGCCGCCGGCGAGGTAGGCGTCGATGCGATAGGCGTCGTAGTCGTCGAGGCCGGTATTCCCGAGGACGAGGAGGACGGCGGTCTCGGGCGGCACTTCGTCGCCGGGCCGCAGCTCCTTGGTCTCCCAGCCGGACTCGGAGAGGGCCTGGCTCATGGTCTTGTAGTCGTTCGAGAGGCTCTTGTCGGAGTCGCCGATCAGGATTGAGGCCACCTGCTTCTTGTCAGCCAGGGCGGCCTTGATCGCCTTGACGAGGTCGTACTCGAGGGTGTCGGTCGAGATGACGAAGGGCAGGACCTGGGTGCGGTCGAGGTACTGGACCACGATGCCCGAGTAGACGAGGGCGACGCGCTGCTCGTTCTTCTCGACGACCTGCATGCGCTGGGCCTGGAGGCCGAGGGCCTGGACGGCGCTCTCCTTCTTGCCCGAGGCGGGGTCGGCCACCTCGACGACGATCTTGCCGTGGGAGGCGGAGGCCAGGCTGCGCACGAAGCCCTCGATGGCGCGGGGGCCGGGGTGGCGGTCGGAGAGGGAGGCGGTGATGTAGTAGGTCAGACGGACCTGCTCGGGGATCTCCTTGTACAGCTGGCGCGTGGCCTTGGACAGGGTGTTCGCGCGGTCGGAGGAGAGGTCGAGGCGGAAGGAGAAGCGCTCGGCCGCGAGCACGGCGGCGACGATGACGCCCAGGCTGAGGAGGAGGATGACGAGGGAGCGGCGCTTGCGGATGTTCTGTTCCATGGCGATCAGCTCCACTTCCGGCGAGTCAATCCCCAAGCCGATAGGTAGAGGAAGAGGACGGCCGCCGAGAGATAATAGGCGAGGTCGCGGCTGTCGACGACGCCGCGCGAGAAGGAATCGTAGTGGAAGGAGAGGGAGAGCCAGTTGAGGAAGGAGGCGACGAGGCCGCCCGAGCCGAGGAAGCTGGCCACCCTGTCCACGAGAACAAGGACGAGGAGGGCGAGGACGGCGCCGATGAAGGCGCTGACCTGGTTCTTGGCCAGGGAGGATATCCACTCCCCTATCGCGACCGCCGCGGCCATCTCGAGGAGGACCCCCAGGTACTGGGTGGCGAGCATGCCCGCGTCGAAGGAGCCGAGCATGGAGGCCGCGATTGGCACGGGGAGCGTGAGGAGCAGGGCGAGGGCCGCGAGGGCGAAGGAGGAGAGGAACTTGCCCAGGACGAGCTGGCGTTCGGAGAAGGGCAGGGTGAGGAGGAGTTCGTAGGTGCCCAGGCGCCTCTCCTCGGCCCAGGAGCGCATCGTGAGGGCGGGTACGAGGAAGCAGAGGACGATGGGCATGATGGAGAAGTAGACGCGCAGGTCGGCCTGGCCGACCGCGTAGAAGCCGCGGATGAAGTACAGGTAGACGCCGGTGAAGAGCAGGAAGCCCAGGATCACCGCGTAGGCTACCGGCGAGTTGAACGAGCTGCGGAGCTCGCGCTTGGCTATTGCGAGGACGTTTTTCATCGTCCGTCTCCCTCTTGGGTAAGCTTGACGAATATCTCCTCGAGGGAGAGGCGACGCCTCTCGAGCTCGAGCACCTTGAGGCCGTTGGCCACGGCCCAGTCGAAGACCAGCTCGCCGGCCTCCATTGCGCCGGAGGCCGAGGAGGCGGGAGGCATGGCGATCTCGGCGGCCCAGACGCCGGGGGACTCGCTCTCCAGCGAGGCTACGCTGCGCAGGCCCGGGATGCCCGACAGGCGCTCGCGGTCGACGGGCCTGGATGCGGACTTGAGCCTGAGGACAATCCGCTCCTCTCCCTTGAGGGCGTCGCCGATCTCGCTCGGCGCCCCTTGGGCGGCCACCCTACCCTCGCTCAGGATGATGACGCGGGAGCAGATGGCCTCGACCTCCTGGAGGATGTGGGTCGAGAGGATGACGGTCTTGCTCTCGCCCAGGGAGCGTATGAGGGCGCGGATCTCGATGATCTGATTGGGGTCGAGGCCGGTGGTCGGCTCGTCGAGGATGAGGATGGGAGGGTCGTGGAGGATGGCCTGGGCCAGGCCCGTGCGCTGCTTGTAGCCCTTGGACAGGTCCTCGACCTTCTTGCGGTAGACCCCCGAGAGGCCGCAGGACGCGACGGCGCGCTCGATGGCGGAGGCGCGCTCGCCTCCCGCCAGGCCCCGCGCGTCGGCGACGAAGTCGAGGTACTCGGCGACCGTGAGGTCCTGGTACAGGGGCACTGACTCGGGCAGGTATCCGACCCTGGCTTTGACCGCAATCGGGTCCTCCGACACGTCGATGCCGTCGACGAGGGCGGTCCCCGAGCTCGGGAAATGGTATCCCGTGAGGACCTTCATGATGGTGGTCTTGCCGGCGCCGTTGGGCCCGAGGAGGCCCAGGACCGAGCCGGTCTCGGCGACGAAGCTGACGCCCTTGACCGCCTCGACGCCGCCGTAGCTTTTACGGAGTTCGCGTAGTTCTATCACGGACAGCTCTCCTTTTTTCGCGCGAATCTATGCCAAACAACCTAGCGGGCGCGATGGTTACGCGTCCGGCATTCAATCCTCGTATTCGATGGGGATGTTGAGGCGGTCCCTCGAGAGGATCGTGCCGGGGAAGGTCTCGCGCGCCTCGTCGAGGAGCTTCTTGAGGTCGCGCTCGGCGTAGCGGGGGCTGTAGTGGATGAGGGCGAGCTTCTTGACCCCTCCGGCGTCGCGGGCGATGCGGGCGGCCTGGGCGGCGGTCATGTGCTTCTTCTCGACGGCGCTGCCCTCGAGCGCGGTCTCGAACATGCCCTCGCAGACGAGGAGGTCCGAATTCGCCACTTCCTTGGCTATATCGGGGAAATAGAGCGAGTCGGTGACGTAGCTGAATTTGCGGCCCGAGCGGGGCGCGCCCATCACGTCCTCGCTCCGGACGACGCGGCCGTCGGCCAATTCCACGCTCTGGCCGCCTTGCAGGACCGACCATAGGGGGCCACGCGGCACGCCGAGCTCGGAGGCGCGCTCGGGGTGGAAGGCGCCGGGCCGCGGGTCCTCCTCGAGAGCGTAGCCATAGCAGGTCTTCGTGTGGCGCAGGGGAAAGGCGCGGACCTTGAAGCCATCCCCCTCCCAGACGACGCCGGGCTCGGTGATCTCCCGCACGACGATCTCGTAGTTGATGTACATGTCGAGGGTGCGCCGGTTCGTCTCTATATAGTCGGCTATCCTGGGGGGCCCGATGATGGTGAGGGGCTCCGACCTGTCCACCTGGCTCGAGAGCATGAGGATGCCGGGCAGGCCCGTGACGTGATCCGCGTGCATATGCGAGACGAAGATCGTCGTGATCTTCTTCCATCGCAGATTGAGCCTACGGATAGAAACTTGAGTGCCCTCGCCTCCGTCGAAGAGGAAGAGCTCCCCCTCGCGGCGGAGGAGGACGCTCGTGAGACTGCGGTGAGGCAGGGGCATCATTCCGCCCGAGCCGAGGACGAAGGCTTCTAAATTCATCGCGTGCGACTATATACGGAAAGGGGCGCCCTGGGCAATTGCTAGCCCTGGACCTTGTGAAGATGCCTCGCCGCATGCGATCATCAGAGCATGGAATCCTTCTCCCGCCTCGGCCTCGCCGAGCCCCTCTCCGAAGCCCTCGCCTCCTTCGGCTTCGCGACCCCGACAGCCGTGCAGGCCGAGACGATACCGGCGATCCTCTCCCGCCGCGACCTGATAATCGAGTCCGAGACGGGCACCGGCAAGACCTTCGCCTACCTCGCGCCGGCCTTCCAGCTCGTCTCCACGCTCGAGCGCAAGGGATCGGCCGAGCCCGGGGCCATCATCGCCGCGCCCACCCAGGAGCTGGCCGTGCAGATCGGGCGGGAATCGGAGCGGCTCGCGAAGGCGGCAGGCCTGCCGATCAAGACGGTCGTCCTCCTCGGCGGCTCGGCCATGGAGAAGCAGGCCGCGAAGCTCAAGGCCAAGCCCGAGATCGTCGTGGGCACGCTGGGGCGTCTCGCCGACCTCGTGGCCTTAGGCAAGCTGCGGACGAACTCCCTGAAAATCCTGGTCCTAGACGAGGCCGACAGGCTCTTCGCCCGAGAGACCGAGGAGCTGGCCCGCGCCCTCATCAAGAGCGCCCCCTCGTCCTGCGTCCGTGCCCTCGTGTCGGCGACCATTCCGGAGAAGGCCCGCCGCGAGATGCGGCCCCTCCTCCGCGACGCCCTCGAGATATGCCCCGTCGGCGACGCGGTCATGTCGGGGAGCATCGAGCATTGGTGCTTCTACTGCGACGGGCGCAAGCGCCTCGACTTCGCGCGGAGGTTCGAGGCCGCGGAGAAGCCCTCCCGCTGCCTCATGTTCCTCACGATGGCCACCAGGGTCGAGAAGGCCGCCCAAGCCCTCGAGCACCTCGGCCTGCCCATCGAGGCCATCCACTCCGGCATGGACAAGGAGACCAGGAGGGTCGCCCTCGAGCGCTTCTCCTCGGGCGAGGTTCGCTACCTCCTCACGAGCGACCTGGGAGCCCGCGGCCTTGACATACCGGGCATTAGCCACGTGCTCAGCCTCGACCTCCCCGACGAGCCCACGATCTATACCCATCGAGCCGGCCGCACGGGCCGCGCGGGGGCGACTGGGGTCAGCATAGTCCTCGCCGACGGCGTCGAGCTCGCCCGCGCCTCCAAGATAGCCACCAAGGGCGGCTTCGTGTTCCGCTGCAAGGTTCTCGAGGAGGGCAAGGTCCTCGAGCCGACCAGCGAGGAATTCTTCGCCCGCGCCGCGGCCGCCGAGGACCAGAGGTCCGCAGCCAAGGCTGCCAAGATCGGCGAGGACGAGCACAAGGGCGG
>DBTW01000100.1:0-12057 GCA_002307245.1 Spirochaetaceae bacterium UBA1306
GTCGCTCTCGCGGCCGCGGCCAAGAGGGAAGGACAGCTCACCGTCATCGCCTTGCCGCACAACTGGGTCAACTATGGCGAGATGATCCAGAAATTTTCCGACAAATACGGCATCAAGGTCAACGAGCTCAATCCCGACGGTTCCTCCGCCGAGGAGATGGAGGCCATCAAGGCCAACAAGGACAACAAGGGCCCGCAGGCGCCCGACGTCGTCGACGTCGGCCTAAAGTTCGGCCCCGAGGGCGTCGCCCAGGGACTCCTCGCGCCCTACAAGGTCCAGACCTGGGCCTCCATCCCGGATAACGTCAAGGACAAGGACGGCTATTGGTACGGCGACTATTACGGCGCCCTGGCCTTCGAGGTCAACGCCGACATCGTGAAGAACGCACCGAAGGATTGGGCCGATCTCCTCAAGCCCGAGTACAAGGGCAAGTTCGCCCTCGCCGGCGATCCCCGCATCTCCAACCAGGCCTTCCTGACCGTGGTCGCGGCCGGACTCTCCCAGGGCGGCAGCCTCGACGACGTAGGCAAGGGCCTCGAGTTCTTCGCCAAGATGAACAAGGCCGGCAATCTCGTGCCCCTCATCGCGGTCACGGGCACCGTGGCTTCGGGCGAGACCCCGATCACGATCGAATGGGACTACAACGCCCTCGCCAACCGCGACACCCTCGCGGGCAACCCCAACGTCTCGGTCGTCATCCCCGCGACGGGCGTCGTCGCGGGCGTCTACATCCAGGGCATCAGCGCCTATGCCCCGCACCCGAACGCCGCGAGGCTCTGGATGGAGTTCCTGTACTCCGACGAGGGGCAGCTCCTCTGGCTCAAGGGTTACGGTCACCCGATCCGCTACAACGACCTCGCCAAGCGCGGCGTCGTCCCCGCGGAGCTCGCCGCCAAGCTTCCCCCCGCCTCCGCCTACGCGAAGGTCGTCTTCCCCTCGCTCGCTCAGCAAGGCGCCGAGGGCAAGGCTATCGCCGAGGGCTGGGACAAGGTTGTCGGAGCCAATATTCAGAAGAAGTAGGGAGTCTCTGGCTTCGAGAAACCATAATAATGGATAAGCTACGTATATGGCGCGGTCCCGGCCTCGCTTGGCTCGGGCTCGCGCCTTTTTTCCTCTTCGCCTTCGCCTTCATGCTTCTGCCTGCGGCTTCCATCCTCACGGGAAGCTTCCAGGACGCCGCGGGGGCCCTCACCCTCGCCAACTTCGGCCATCTGCTGCGGCCGGACATCCTCGATTCATACTGGGTCACGATCAAGGTGAGCGCGACCACGGCCCTCCTGGGCGGCTTCCTGGGCTTCCTCATCGCCTACGCGATCAGCCTGGGCGGCCTGCCTAAGCCCCTGCGCGCCTTCATGTCCACCTTCTCCGGGGTCGCCTCCAACTTCGCCGGGGTGCCCCTGGCCTTCGCCTTCATCGCCACGCTGGGAAGGGTCGGCCTCGTCACCGTCCTCCTGCGCTCGGTTTTCGGTATCGAGCTCTACGACTCCGGCTTCAACCTCTACAGCTTCTGGGGCCTCACTCTCGCCTATACCTACTTCCAGATACCGCTGATGGTCCTCATCATCCTGCCCGCCCTCGACGGCATGAAGAAGGAGTGGCGCGAGGCTTCCGAGAACCTGGGCGCCTCGGCCTTGCAGTATTGGCTCCACGTGGGCATACCCGTCCTCCTGCCCGCGATCCTGGCCTCGCTGATCCTCCTCTTCGGCAACGCCTTCGGCGCCTACGCGACGGCCTACGCCCTCACGGGCGGCCTCATCAACCTGGTGCCGATCCTCATCGGCGCGCAGATCCGCGGCAATGTCCTCCACGACGCCCAGCTGGGCTACGCCCTGGCCTTCGGCATGGTCATCGTGATGGCCGTCACCCTCCTGGCCTATTCCTGGCTGCAGAAGCTCTCCTCGAGGTGGGTCAAATGAGCGACGCCAAGCCGATCCGCAAGGCCTTCTCATGGATCTGGCTCGCGATAGGCCTGCTCTATTTCTTCATCCCGCTGCTCGCCACCTTCCTCTTCTCGCTCCGGGGCAAGAAGGGGGCCTTGAGTTTCGTCGCCTACGGGCACGTCTTCGCCGATCCGCAGTTCCTGAAGACCTTCGGCTTCTCCCTCGGTATGGCGGCCTGCACGGTCGTCGCGGGCCTCGCCCTCATCGTGCCCACCGCGATCTGGGTCTACCTCAAGCTTCCCAAGGCCAAGCCGGTCATCGAGCTCCTCACCCTCATGCCCTTCGTGATCCCGCCCATCATCCTGGCCTTCGGCCTCATCCGGACCTACTCCAGGCCGCCCTTCGCCTGGATTTCGAGCCCGGCGATCCTCGTCGCGGGCTACGTGGTGATCTCGTTCCCCTACATCTACAAGGCCGTGGACGCGGGCCTGCGCTCCATGGACCTGCGCGGGCTGACCGAGGCCGCGCAGAGCCTGGGCGCGGGCTGGCCGACCCTGCTCTTCAAGGTCATCCTCCCGAACCTGCGGACTGCCCTGCTGTCGGCCCTCTTCCTCACCTTCGCCATCGTGGTCGGCGAGCTCACCCTCGCCGTGCTCCTGGCTTGGCCCGCCTTCGGTCCCTATATGGCCCTGATGGGCCGCAACCTCGCCTACGAGCCGGCCGCCCTCGCCATCTTGAGCTTCGGCCTCACCTGGGGGGCCATCGCGCTGATGCAGGCGCTCGGCGAAAAGCATTGAACGGCATAGGAGATACGCGCATGGCATTCCTCGAGCTTCGCAATGTCGTAAAGAGCTTCGGGCGCAACGAGGTCGTGCGGGGCCTGTCCTTAAGCGTCGAGAAGGGCGAGTTCGTCTCATTCCTCGGCGGCTCGGGCTGCGGCAAGACGACAACGCTGCGGATGATCGCGGGCTTCGAGGCGCCGACCGAGGGCTCGATCTTCGTCGAGGGGGCCGAGCTCTCGCGCGTGCCCCCGAATAGGCGCAGGCTCGGCATGGTCTTCCAGAACTACGCCCTTTTTCCGAACATGACCGCGCGGCGGAATATCGCCTTCGGGCTCAGGGTCGAGGGGAAGAAGGGCCCCGAGGTCGAGCGGCGCGTGGACGAGATGCTCGAGCTCATCGGCCTGGGAGAGTTCGGCGAGCGCTATCCCCATCAGCTCTCCGGGGGGCAGCAGCAGCGCGTGGCCCTCGCCCGCGCCTTGGCCCCGGGGCCCCGGGCCCTGCTGCTCGACGAGCCCCTGTCGGCCCTCGACGCCAAGATCCGCGTGCGCCTGCGCGACGACATCCGCGCCATCCAGCGCGAGCTCGGCATCACGACGATCTACGTCACCCACGACCAGGAAGAGGCCCTCTCGATCTCCGACCGGGTCGCCGTGATGCGCGACGGCCTCATCGAGCAGATCGGCGCGCCCTTCGAGATCTACGACCGGCCCGCCACTCCCTACGTGGCCGGCTTCATCGGCACGCTCAACCTGCTCCAAGCCACGGCGCTCGACCCCGAGGAGGGGAGCCTCCTCGTCGAGGGCCAGGTCGTCCGCGTGGGCAGGAGGCTCGAGGCGCGCCCGGGCGAGGCGCGGAGTCTCCGCCTCCGCCCCGAGGCCCTCTCGCTCGGCGGCCCGGGCTCGAACCGGCTCGCGGCCAAGCTCGTGAACGTCAAGCTCCACGGCGCAATCGTGCGCCTCGTCGCGCGGGTCGGCGGGCAGGAAGTACTCGTGGACTGCTTCAACGACCGGAGCCTCGAGCTGCCGGGCATAGGGGCGGACTTGAGCCTGACCTTCGCGCCCGAGTCCTGCGCGGTCGAGCGCCCCTAAGGCCTCGCCCGGCCTAGCCCCCGAAGGCTAGCCTCGACCGAGCAGGGCCGCCAGGCGGTCGGGGAAATCGGTGAAGAGCCCCGTCGCGCCCCAGGCGATGAGGCGCTCCATGTCCGCCTCGTCGTTGACGGTCCAGACGTTCACGCCGAAGCCCGCCTCGCGCGCGGCGCGTACCGAGGCCTCGTCGAGCAGCTTGAGCCCGGGATGCCAGGCATCGGCCCGAAGCTCGCGCAAGCGGGCCACGGTGGCCTCGGGTGGGACGGGCCCGCGCTCCTCGATGTCGACGAGGGCGCCGATGGGCAGCCTAGGCTCGGCCGCGCGCATCCTGCGAAGGTAGTCGTGGTTGAATGACGAGATGAAGGTCGAATCGACCATACCGAGCTCGGCTATGAGCGCGGCCGTCCGCTCGACGATCCAGGGGTCGCAGCCGCGGCCCGTGGCGTCCTTGATCTCGACGTTCACCCTCCAGCGATTCGCCTTGGTGAACTCGAGGGCCTCGCGGAGGGTCGGCAGCCTCTCGCCCCGGTAGGCCTCGAGGGCCGGGCCGGGGACTCTGCCCGCCGCGACCTGGCCGAAGGGGTCCGCCAGGCCGAACCAGGAGCCGGCGTCGAGGCTCCGCAGCTCCGCGAGGCTGAAGTCGTAGACGCACCAGGGCGCGCGGCCGGGGAAGCGTTCCCGGGCGTCCGTCGTGCGGGCGAGGCTGTCGTCGTGGAGGACTACGAGCTCGCCGTCCGAGCTGGCCGCGACGTCCAGCTCCCACATCGGGGCGCCTGCCGCGAGGCCCGCGCGCGCGGAGGCCAGGGTGTTTTCCGGGGCCAAGGAGCGGCAGCCGCGATGCGCGATATCGAGTACGTCCTTCCTCTTGGTCATCGGTCCATCCCCTCCGGCTCGGGCACGAGTATGGCCTCGCGGCTCGCGGCCTTCAAGGTCTGGGGCCCGGCCCGCTAGAGTTCGGTCCTCGAGCCCAGGGACACGACGCTGTCGATCGGCAGGCGGTAGAACTCGGTGGGGTTGACCGCGTTCTCGAAGAGGAAGGCGAAGAGCCTCTTGCGCCAATGGGCCATGCCGTCCTTCCTGCCGACGGTGATCGACTCTCGGCCGAGGAAGTAGCTGGTCTTCATGTCGTCGTGGGCGAAGCCCGGGATGCGCAGGCCCTTCAGGGCCTTGGGCACGTCGGGGGTCTCGCTGTAGCCGAAGCGCATGACGACGAACCACAGGCCGCCCGCGGAGCCGCGCGCCGCGATGCGCGCGGACTCGTCGATCCTGGGCTCATCGACGGTCTGGACCGAGAGCACGATCGTCATCTCGTGGAGGATCTTGTTGTGCTTGAGGTTGTGCAGGAGGGCCTTGGGGATGCCCTTGGGGTCGGCGGTCAGGAACACGGCCGTCCCGGGGACGAGGTGCGGGGGATTGAGGGCGAGGCTGGCGCCGAAGGTCTCGGGGTCGATCCTGAAGGCCTCGATCTTGCGGCTGAAGAGCTTGCGCCCGTCCATCCAGGTCTTCATGAGGATGAAGAGGGCGGCGGCGAAGGCGACGACGATCCAGCCTCCCGACACGATCTTGACGGCGTTCGAGAGGAAGAAGGACAGGTCCATGAGCAGGAAGAGGATGCCGACGGGGACGACGATCCAGAGGCTTACCCGGGCCGCCTTGCGGGCGAGAACGATCATCAGGCAGCTCGTCATCAGCATCGTCGCGGAGACCGCGATGCCGTAGGCGTTGGAGAGCCGGCTCGAGGACTTGAAGGCGAGGACGAGGCCCACCGTGCCCAGGAGGAGGGTCGCGTTGACCATGGGCACGTAGACCTGGCCGATGGTCCTGCTCGAGGTATGCCGCACGTGGATGCGCGGCCAGAAGCCCAGCTGGACGGCCTGGTGGGCCAGCGAGAAGGCGCCCGAGATGACGGCCTGCGAGGCGATGATGGTCGCGGCCGTCGCGAGGATCACGAGGGGGTAGTGGGCCCAGGCAGGGGCGAGGCGGAAGAAGAGGTTCTCCACCTCCCCCGGGTGGGCGAGGAGGAAGGCTCCTTGGCCCACATAGCTCAGGAGGAGGGCGGGGTAGACGAGGCAGAACCACGATCGCCTGATCGGCGCCGCGCCGAAGTGCCCTAAATCGGCGTAGAGCACCTCGGCGCCGGTCAGGGCGAGGAAGACCGAGCCGAGGACGCCGAAGCTCAAGCGGCCGTTGCGGACGACGAAGCCGGCGGCCTCGAGCGGGTTCAGCGCGGCGAGTATCCCGGGGCTCCGGGCGATCGCGGTGAGGCCGAGGGCGCCGATCGTCAGGAACCAGATCGAGATGATCGGCCCGAAGATGCCGCCGACCTTGGCCGTGCCCCGGTGCTGCGCCGGGAAGAGGGCGACGAGGACGAGGAGGGAGAGCGGGACTATGTAGGGCCCGAAGCGCGGGGTGATCACCTCGAGTCCCTCGATCGCCGAGAGCACGGAGACGGCCGGCGTGATCATGCCGTCGCTGAGGAGCAGGGCCGCCCCGAGGATGCCGAGCACCGCTAGGAAGGAGGCTCGGCGGGCCGAGCCCTTCGGCAGGCGGCGGGCGACGAGGGCCACGAGGGCGAGGATACCGCCCTCGCCCTTGTTGTCGGCCCTGAGCACGATGCCGAGGTACTTCACGCAGACGACGAGGCTCAAGGACCAGATGAGCAATGAGACGATGCCGACGACGTTCTCGTTCGCCGCCGGGACGCCGTGGGCTGGGGAGAAGCACTCCCTGAGGGCGTAGATCGGCGAGGTGCCGATGTCGCCGAAGACGACGCCGAGGGCGCCGACGGAGAGCGCGAGCCCGCTCCTCTTCGCCTGGGCGCTGTCCGTCATTCCGCGAGCTCTCGGGCGGCGGCTATGGAGAGCGTCGCCGCCATGGTCCGGAGCAGGGACTCGAGTCCCTCGTCCCAGGCCCGGTCGTGGGCGGCGCGGACGCCGATGACTCCCAGACGGCCCCGGGGGCTGTCCATCGGGACGAAGTGCCACTCCGAATCGGGGCGGAGCTTCGTGTACCTGCCCGCGCTTTTACCCTCCTCGTACGAGCTCCTGGCGGCGTCGCGCGCGCTCTCGTCGAGGGGCTCCCATCCGCTCTCGGCCTGTTGCTTAAGGCCGCCGCCCCCCTCCCGGAGGATGACGATGGCTTCGACGCCGAGGGCCTCCTGGATCGCCTCGACGCCCAAGGAGAGCATCGATTCAACCGCGCGCGCGCCGGCGAGGGCCGAGGCGAGGGAGCTGATGCGCGACATCCGCGCCTCCCTGCCCGCGAGGAGGCGCGCGCTCGAGCGGAGCCTGCCCGTCATCAGGCCCGAGAGGACGGCGACGAGGAAGTAGAGGCCGAGCATGAAGGCGTCCTCCGGCCTCGAGATGTGGAGGGTGTAGCGGGGCGGGATGAAGAGTAGGTCCCAGGCCAGGCCGGAGAGGATTGCGGCGAGGAGGACGGGGCCGCTCTCGAGGGACAGGGCGGAGAGGCTGATGGCGGCCAGAAAGGGTATCGCAGCGGCCCAGTATCCCGCGAAGTCGGCGAGGAAGAAGTTGAGGACGGTGACGACCGCGACGATCAGGAAGGCCGCGAGGTACTGGCCGCCCGCGCCGGCCTGCCGGCGGGCGCCCGGGCGCGCGCCGGGACCCAAGGGGCGGGGTTCGGCGATCGCGACGACGCGGAGCTCCCCGCGCTCGGCGCGCAGGCGATCGGAGAAGCCGCGCCTGAAGGCCTTGCGCGCGCCCGAGCCCGCGACGACCGTCGAGGCCCCGCGTCTGCGGGCGTAGGCGAGGACGCCGGCCGTGAGGTCGAGGCTCGGCTCGCTCTCCACCCGCGCCCCGAGGCTCCGCGCCACGCGCTGGGCCTCGGCCAGCAGCTCGCCCTCCTCGGGTGAGGGGGCCTCGCCCGTGTCCACGGTGACGCAGTCCAGGGCGGCCCCCTCGCCGCGGGCGATGGCGCTCGCCGCGCGGACGATTCCTATGCCTTCTTCGCCGTAGCCGAGGGCCGCGACGACGGGCCCCCTCGTTTGGCCTTCCGGCTGATCGCTTTCGTTCGGCATGTTATCCTCCTATCCGAGCCGCGGCGAAGGCCGGGTCGGTTTCCAGAAGCGCGTTGAGCGAAACTACGTTCACGCGAGGCGGCCCGATGGGGCCCGCCGCGCCGGCCGCCGCAGCGCGGATGGCGGCGTCGAGGGCGGCGCGGGCATCGGGCCCCAGGGACCTGGCGGCCGCCACGCGGCCGGCCTGGGCCAGGGCGGCCTCCAGGCTGATGTCGGGATCGAGTCCCGAGGCCGAGGCGTAGAGCATGTCCTCGGGGGCGGGGGCGCCGAAGCCCTTCTCCCAGGCCGCGCGCCTGGCGGCTACCGCCTTCGCGAGGTCGGCGCTGACCGAGCCGAGGTTGGATGCGCCCGCCCCGACATACGCGTAATCGCTGGCCGAGGGCCTTGCTTGGAAGAAGCGCGGCGACTCGAACTTTTGCGCGAGGAGGCTAGAGCCCCTGACCTCGCCCTTCATGACGATGAGGCTGCCATTAGCCCGCCTCGGGAAGATGAGCTGCGAGGCGAAGGTCACGACGGCGGGATAGGCGACTCCGAGCATGACGGTCATCCAGAACAGGAAAGTTATGGATTTCGGAATCTTCTTTAGGAACATATTCCCTCCCATCCTTAGGCCAGGCCCAGGACCCGGAACAGCATGTCGATGAGCTTGATCCCCACGAAGGGCGCGACCAGGCCGCCGAGCCCGTAGACGAGCAGGTTTCGCCGCAGGGTCCGCGTGGCCCCGCCCTTGGGGTTGAACTTGACGCCCCGCAGGGCGAGGGGGACGAGGGCGATGATGATGAGGGCGTTGAAGACGACCGCCGACAGGATCGCGCTCTCGGGGGTCGCGAGACTCATGATATTGAGGGCGCCTAAGGGGCTCGCGCCCTTCGCCGCGGCGTCCGACGAGTAGAAGCCCGCGAAGACCGCGGGCAGGATAGCGAAATACTTGGCGACGTCGTTGGCTATCGAGAAGGTGGTGAGCGAGCCCCTCGTGATGAGGAGCTGCTTGCCTACCTCGACGACGTCGATCACCTTGGCGGGGTCGTTGTCGAAGTCGATCATGTTGCCGGCCTCGCGGGCGGTCTGGGTGCCCGAGGCCATGGCGACGCCTACGTCGGCCTGGGCCAGGGCGGGCGCGTCGTTGGTGCCGTCCCCGATCATGCCGACGAGATGCCCCTCCCGCTGCTCCTTCCGGATCGCCTCAAGCTTGCTCTCGGGCTTGGCCTCGGCGATGAAGTCGGAGACGCCCGCCTCCGCGGCGATCGCCGCGGCCGTAAGGCGGTTGTCACCGGTGATCATCACCGTGCGTATCCCCATGGCGTGCAGGCCCGCGAAGCGCTCTCGGATGCCCTCTTTCACGACGTCCTTCAGATGGATGACGCCGAGCACGCGGCTCCCTACCGAGACCGCGAGTGGGGTTCCGCCCGAGCGGGCTATCCGCTCGCAGGCGGCCGCCGCCTCGTGCGGCACCCTGCCGCCTTGCCCCTCCACGATCTCGCGCACGGCGCTGAGCGCGCCCTTGCGGATCGAGCGCCTCGGGTCGGGCAGGCCGTCGGGGCCGGGGAAGTCGACGCCGCTCATCCTGGTCGCCGCGCTGAAGGGCACGAAGGCCCCGCCCTCGGTCAGGGAGTCCCGGGTCGCGCCGCGGGCCAGGGCGGCGCTCGCGGCCAGGGCCGCGATGGAACGCCCCTCCGGTGTCTCGTCGGCCAGGGAGGCCGCGAGGGCGGCCTCCGCCAGCTCGGCTTCGGATACTCCCGAGGCGGGGATGAGCTCGGTGGCCATGCGGTTGCCGTAGGTGATGGTGCCCGTCTTGTCGAGAAGAAGGATGTCGATGTCCCCTGCCGCCTCGATGGCGCGGCCCGAGAGGGCCATGACGTTCTTGCGCATGAGCCGCGACACGCCCGAGATGCCGATCGCGGAGAGCAGGCCGCCGATGGTCGTGGGGATGAGGCAGACGAGGAGGGCGGTGAGCGAGAGCAGGTCGAGCGTGTCGCGCGACTTGGACTCGGCGGCTATGTACCGCGAGAAGGGATGGAGGCACACGACCGACATGAGGAAGATCATCGCGAGGCTCGCGAGGAGGATGGTCAGGGCTATCTCGCCCGGCGTCTTCTGGCGCGTGGCGTTCTCGACCATCGCGATCATCTTGTCGACGAAGCCCGATCCGGGATCGGAGCTGATGCGCACGACGATGCGGTCGGAGATCACCCGCGTCCCGCCCGTGACTCCGGAGCGGTCGCCCCCCGACTCGCGGATCACGGGGGCCGACTCTCCCGTGATCGCCGATTCGTCGACGCTCGCCACGCCCTCGACCACCTCGCCGTCGCCCGGTATGAGGTCGCCGGCCTCGCAGGCCACGAGGTCGCCCGCGCGGAGCTCCGACGAGCGGAGGTCCTTGACCTTCCCGTTCCCGTCGAGGAGGTGGGCTATCACCGCGTCGCGCATCGAGCGCAGGGAATCCGCCCGCGCCTTGCCCTGGGCCTCGGCTATGCCCTCGGCGAAGTTGGCGAAGACGAGGGTGAACCACAGCCAGGCCAGGACCTGGGCGACGAAGGGGCTCACGCCCTTTCCGCCTATCCACCCGACGAGGGCGAAGACGGTGCAGAGGACCGTGCCTACCCATACGATGAACATGACGGGATTTTTGATCTCCACCCGCGGATCGAGCTTGCGTAAGGCCGCCCCGGCCGCGGAAAGCAGGGTCTTCCGGGAAATGCCGTATCCGTTCTTTTTCACAGCGCCGCCCCCATTGTCATCAGGAAATGGTCCAGGATCGGGCCGAGGGTGAGCGCGGGGAAGTGCGTGAGGCCCGCGATGATGATCACGACGAAGAGGAGCAGGGTCCCGAAGGTCGCGTTGTCGGTCTTGAAGGTGCCCGCGTTGGGCGCGACCAGGCTCTTCGCCGCGAGGGAGCCCGCGATCGCGAGCATCGGCACCATGACGCCGAAGCGCCCGATGGCCATGTCGGTCGCGAGCGTGAGATTGTAGAAGAGGGTGTTGGCCGCGAGGCCGCCGAAGGCCGAACCGTTGTTACCCGCTCCCGAGGAGTAGGCGTAAAGTATCTCGGAGAGCCCGTGGGGCCCCCTGTTCGCGAGGCTCACCAAGCCGACGGGCAGGGAAACCGCCAGGGCGCTGAAGGCGAGGATGAGGAAGTTGGGCGCTATGATCGCCAGCATGGCGAGCTGGATCTCCCTCGACTCGATCTTCTTGCCCAGGTACTCCGGGCTGCGCCCCACCATGAGCCCGGCGATGAAGACCGTGATGATGACGAGGGCGAGCATCCCGTAGAGGCCGGAGCCCACGCCCCCGAACACGACTTCGCCGAGCATGATGTTGATCAATGGGACCATGCCGGCGAGGGGCGAGAGGGAGTCGTGCATCGCGTTCACCGCGCCGCAGGAGGTGATCGTCGTCAGGACCGCGAAGAGGGCGGAATCGCTCTTCCCGAAACGCGTCTCCTTGCCTTCCAGCGTGCCCCATTTGATCTCCGAGCCGACGCAGGCCCAGACCCCGATCGCGAGGAGGGCGAGCATGACGGCGAAGACGACGCGGCCCTGGCGCCGCTTGCCGACCATCCGGCCGTAGAGCAGGGGAAAGGCGAAGGGAATGAGGATCTGCGCGATCATCTCGACGATATTGCTCAAGGGAGTCGGGTTCTCGAAGGGATGGGATGAGTTGGGGCCGAAGAAGCCTCCGCCGTTCGTGCCCAGGTGCTTGATCGCGGCCTGGCTGGCGGCCGGCCCCATGGGCAGGAGCTCCCCCTTGCCCTCGAGGGAGACCGCGGGTACGTAGGCGGAGAGGCTCTGCGCGACGCCTTGGCTCGCGAGGACGAGGGCGAGGACGAGGGACAGCGGGAGGAGGACGTAGAGCACGCTCCTCGTCATGTCGACCCAGAAATTGCCGATGCCGAGCGTCTCGCCCCCGCCCTCGCCTCTGCGATGGGCGATGCCTCGGACGACCGCGACGGCGACGGCCATGCCCGCCGCCGCCGAGAGGAAGTTCTGGACGGCCAGGCCGACGCTTTGGGAGAAGTAGCTTAAGGCGACTTCCCCGGAATAGGCCTGCCAATTGGTGTTCGTGACGAAGCTCACGGCCGTGTTGAGGGCGAGGTCCCAGCGCATGCCCTTGAAGCGCTGGGGATTGAGGGGCAAATGCCCCTGCCCGACGAGGATCAGGAAGAGGAGGGCGACCGAGGCGCCGCTGAAGGCGAGGAGGGCGATCGCGTAGTCCTTCCAGCCCATCTCCTCGCGCGGGTCGACGCCGATGGCCCGGTAGAGCAGGCGCTCGACCGG
>DBTW01000100.1:12365-19718 GCA_002307245.1 Spirochaetaceae bacterium UBA1306
GCGGCGAGGAAGGGCGCCGCGCCCAAGGCGACCGCCGCGACGATGGCGATCTCTGCTATGTCCTGCGGCTTCATGCGCCCCTCCTAGAACTTCTCGGGCCTGGCCATCGCGTAGGCCAGGTAGCCGAGAAGGAAGATCGCCAAGGCGAGACCGACGATAATGCCGATGTCCATGTTCCACCTCGCGCTCAACATTAGCGGCGCGGGGCGGAGGAGGATAATACAGGGGGCGTTCAATGCCCGCCGCATACGGTTAAGGACGCATTAAAATGCGGGCCAAAGGCGGTCGTCGCGGCCGGCGCGGCCTGGACGGGCGATCGGATCGCGGCCTAGAATCGAGCCATGAACGAAGAGGGACGCCCCGACCCCGACGAGCTCCTCGCGCGCATCCGCGAGGAGGAAGGCGCCCTCGCCCACGCGACGCTCAAGATCTTCTTCGGCATGTCGGCCGGGGTCGGGAAGACCTACACGATGCTCCAAGAGGCCCGGGCTGCGCGGGACCAGGGCCTCGACATCGCGATCGGCATCGTCGATTCCCATGGCCGGCCCGACACGGAGGCCCTCGTGGCGGGGATCGAGACGATCCCCCTCAGGTCGGTCGAGTACCGGGGCATCGTCCTCCCGGAGCTGGACCTCGACGCCGTCGTGGCCCGCCGCCCCGCGATCGCGGTCGTCGACGAGCTGGCCCACGCGAACGCCCCGGGCTCCCGCCACGTCAAGCGTTGGCAGGACGTGGCGGAGCTCCTGGACCGGGGCATCTCCGTGTGGACGGCCGTCAACGTCCAGCATATGGAGAGCTACGCCGACGTCGTCGAGGAGCTGACGGGCATCCCGGTGAGGGAGCGCGTGCCCGATACCCTCTTCGATCGCGCCGACGAGGTCCGGCTGATCGACGTGGCCCCCGAGGACCTCATCCGCAGACTCGAGGAAGGGAACATCTACACGGGCGAGTCCACGCGTGAGGCGATCGAGAATTTTTTCAGGCCCAGGAACCTGGCCTCGCTGCGCGAGATAGCCCTGCGCTTCGCGGCACGGACCGCCGGCCGCCGCCTCTCCGGCTACGCCCGCGCCGAGAGCGGGGTCTCGTCCCAGGCCAGCCTCGGCGAGCGCATCCTGGTCGCCGTGGGCCCGGCCCCGGGCTCGGCCTATCTCGTGCGATGGTCCCGGCGGACCGCCTACGCCCTCAGGGCCGACTGGACGGCCATCCACGTCGACACCGGCGCGGCCCTGATCCCCGCGGACCAGGAGCGCCTGGAGGCGAACCTCGCCCTCGCGCGGAAGCTGGGGGCCGAGGTGCTCGTCGTGCCCGGCGCCGACGTGGCCGAGGCCGTGATCGAGACGGCCCGCGCGAAGGGCGCTTCGATGATCGTGGTGGGCCGCTCGGGCCTCTCCCGGCTCGGCCCGGGCCCGGGCCCGCGACGCGCCTCCGTCTCCGACCGGATCGTGCGGGACGCCGCGCCCATCGACATCGCGGTGGTCCAGGATTCCGCGACGCCGGCGAAGGATAGGCCCCTGGCCTGGCTGAAGCGAGTCTTCGCCGCCCCCCCGCGGCAATACGCCCTCATCGCCGCGGCCTTCGCGACCCTCGCCGCCCTCGCAGAGATCCTCGCGCCCGCCCTCGGCTACAGGAGCATAGCCCTCCTCTTCCTGGCCGCCGTCCTCGGCCTCTCCTTCGTCGCCGGCCCGGGCCCCGTGGCCGCCATCGCGGTCCTGAGCGCCCTGGCCCTGAATTTCCTGTTCATCCCGCCGCTCTTTACGTTCTCCATCGGCAGGACCGAGGATTGGATCCTCTTCTCCGTCTACTTCCTCGTCGCCTTCGTCACGGGCTCCCTCGTGTCGAGGGTGCGCTCCCGCGAGCGGCTCCTCCGCGACCGCGAGGGCGCGGCCGCCTTCCTCTTCGGCGCGGCCCAGCTTCTCTCCGAGAGCGCCTCCGTGGAGGCGGCCGCCGACGCCGCCGCCCGCCTCGCCGAGGAGCACTTCGCGACCGAGGCCGCCGTCTTCGTGGACGATGGCGAGGGCGTTCTCGACCCGGCGCCCCGCGGCAAGGCAGGCAAGAAGATCGACGAGCGCGAGTTCGACATCGCCGCCTACTCCTTCGCCGAGCGCGTCCTCTGCGGGGCGCAGACCGAGACCCTCCCCAGCGCCGCGCTCCGCTACCTCCCCGCGGCCGCCGGGGAGCGCGCCGCCGGCGTCATCGGCATCGTACCCCCGCCGGGCCGGGTCTGGACGAGGGCGGACGACAACCTCCTCCAGTCCCTGGGCAGGACCCTGGCACTGAGCGTCGAGCGCTTCCGCTCCGAGGCGAGGAGCCGCCGCGCCCTCCTCGAGCTCGAGTCCGAGCGCCTGGGCGGCATCCTCCTCGACTCGGTGTCGCACGAGCTGCGGACCCCCCTTACCACCATCACCGGCTCCTTGAGCGCGCTCAGGGACGACGCCCTCGCCGAGAAGCGGGAGGCCAGGCAGGCCATGCTCGCGAACGCCCTCGAGGCCTCGGACCGCCTCAACCGCGTCGTGGAGGACCTGCTCTCCATCAGCCGGATCGAGTCGGGCATGCTGAGGCTCGACCGCCGCCTCGTGGAGCTCCCCGAGCTCGCGCGCGCGGCGATCGCCAGAGCCGGCCCCGAGCTCGCGTCGCGACGCCTCGAGCTATCCGCGCCCGAGGACGGCGTTACGGCCTTCGTCGACGCGGCCCTCGCCGCCCGGCTCGCCGCCAACCTGCTGCGCAACGCCGCGCGCTACTCGCCGCCCGACGCCGCGATTTCCTTCGCCCTTGAGGGCGAAGGGGGCGGGCTCGTCATCCGCGTCGCCGACCGCGGCCCCGGCCTGCCCGAGGAGGATCTCGCCTCGATCTTCTCGCGCTTCCGCAGGGGGAGGGCCGCGAAGGGCGGGGGCCTGGGGCTGGGCCTCGCGATCTGCAAGGGCATCGCCGAGGCCCACGGCGGGAGCATCCGCGCGCGGAACGCGATCGGGGGCGGCCTCGTCGTGGAGGCCCGCCTGCCGGTCCGCGGCGAGGGGGAGGGGACGTGAGGCGGATACTGGTCATAGACGACGAGGCCCAGATCCGGCGCCTCCTCGAGATAGCCCTCTCCAACCTCGACTGGGAAGTCTTCACGGCCTCCGACGGGCAGGCGGGACTCGAGTCCGCTCGCGGCTCCAAGCCCGACCTGATCCTCCTCGACCTGAACCTCCCCGACATGTCGGGCGCGGAGTTGCTGGGGCGCCTGCGCGAGTGGAGTACGATCCCCGTCATCATCGTGTCTGTGCGCGACGCCGAGCGCGACATCGTCGAGCTGCTCAACGCGGGGGCCGACGACTACGTCGTCAAGCCCTTCTACACGAACGAGCTCGTCGCCCGCATCAACGCCGTCCACCGCCGCCGCATGCCGGACCGCGAGCCCCTGTTCAAGTCGGGGAGGCTCGAGGTCGACGCAGGGCGCCGCGAGGCGCGGGTGGCGGGGGAGCTCGTCAAGCTCACTCCCACCGAGTACGCGGTGCTGGACATCCTCGTCCGCTACGCGGGCAGGATCGTGACGAGGGAGCGGCTGCTTAAGGAAGTCTGGGGCCCGGCGGGCGAGTCGGAAGAAGGGTCCTTGCGCGTCTACATCAACAGCCTGCGCAAGAAGATCGAGGCCGACCCCGCCTCGCCGACGCTCATCGTCACCGAGGCTGGAGTGGGCTATAGGCTCGAGGCGGAAACGTCCTAGCCTTAGCCTGCGCTCGCCTTTTTCCTCCCTAGCCACGGGAGGTAGGCGATGACCATCAAGCCCGCGCAGAGCCCCACGAAGGCGAAGTAGTAGCCCCATCCACGCCCGAACGAGTCCAGGGGCGTCGAGACCTCCGGCGGCTTGATCAGGAACATGAAGTTGAACTCGTAGGGCGCCTCGGAGAAGGCCAGGTCGAAGAGGCGTAGGGCGAGGGTGATCGGGAACAGGATGCCGACGGCCTTCAGCAGGGACTTGAGTTCGATCGTGAAGCCGCGCACGGCGATGAAGTAGACGATCGTCAGGCAGATGTAGGCGTGGGTGCCGAAATACTGGTAATACCTGAACCGATCGGGGCCCGCGCCGTCGTCGTTCGCGAAGGCCAGCGAGGCCAGGGCGCCGAGGCCCCAGAAATACAGGAGCTCGAAGACCGTCTTGCGCTTCGTGGCGCAGAGGGCGACGGACAGCCACAGGGTGAGGGCGCAGAGCTCGAAGGGAATGACCCCGCGGAGGAATTCGTAATAGGGGCGCGTCAGGTATTGAGCCACATGGAGCGTGGCCTCGAACATTATCGCGAGCGGGTGTTACGCGCCGCCCGTCTCGAGGTAGTAGCGGGAGGAGGGCGCGACGGGATCGTAGGAGAAGAAATCCATAAGGCTTCCTTTCGCGGACTTCTTGGACGGATACTACACCGCCGATCCGGCCGAGGCAATCGAGTCGGCCTTCATCAGCTCCCACTTCTTCCACTCGTACCATTGCTCGGGCGATTCGAGCAAGTTCCTCTCCCAGAGGCGCAAGGCTTTCTCCGCGACGTTTTCAAGCCTAGGGTCGAGGGCGATCGCCTCGCAGCGGAGGCCGTAGCGGAGTCCGCCGGCCCGCTTGCAGAATATCCCCACCGAGGGCGAGCCCGAGCGCTTCGCGATGAAATCCAGGCTGTGGTCGAAGAAGAGGGTGTTGCCGAAGAGGCGGATGGTCCTCGATCGCCTGCGCCTCCACGCGTCGACTTCGTCGACCTGCGTTATGAGGGCGCGGCCCTCGCTCAGGGCCTCGAAGATGCGGTCCAGGACCCTGTCGCCGCGGGAGGCGATGATGAGCCGCGCGTTCGAGCCGGCGGCCGCGCGCTCGAGGGCGGCGCGCAGCCTCGGCGTCCTGGTCTCCAGGACGATCGCGATCGGATAGCCCCTCGAGGCGAGGACCGGGGGGATGAGCTCGACCGCGCCCCAATGGGCCGTGACGACGAGGGCTCCCTTGCCCAGGGCCATCGCCTCGTCGAGGCTCTCGAGCCCCGAGCAGGCGACCCTGGCCTTCACGAAGCGCCTCAGGAACGCGAGGGGCCTGTTGGCGACGAGCAGCTTCTCGAAGTAATGCTCGGCGATATGCTCGAAGACCCGGCGCTTGACGCGCTCGGCCCTCGTCCCGGGCCCGATGAGCTCGTCGATGCTGCCCTCGATCCTCCTGCGCTCCTCTCCCTTGACGGCGAAGTACAGCAGGCCGGCCGCGCGGAGCAGCTCCCGCGAGGCCTCGGGAGGCGCGGCGCGGACGATGTCGGGGAAGTAGGTCTGGAGCAGCTCGGACAGGCCGGGCCTCACGCGGCTTCCCCTTCTCCGCCGGAGGCGCCCCGCGCCGCGCGCAGGGCCAGGGCGTAGGCCCACTTCGAGGCGTTCTTGCCCCCGAACTCGAGCCGCCATCGGAGCCCTTCGGCCCCGAACTCGCAGCAGGCGTTGAAGTTGTCGATGAAGCCGCGCACGTAGGCGGCTTCGAAGGCGAGGCTCCCTTCGGGCGACTCGAATCGGAGCTCGTTTTCCCGGAGCGCGAGCCGGCCGCGCCCGATCCGCCGTCGAATCCCGGCGCTTATCTCGCTGAGGACCACGCCCATGGATTCGAAGGCCTGCCCTCCGGATTTCCCCTCGAGGATGGACGGGATCGACGCGACCTGCCAGTCGTTCCAATCCTTGAGGTCGGCGATTCCGTCGGCCGCGCCGGCTCTAAGGTGGCCCAGCGGCCGTACGCGGAGGTTCGCGTCCAGGCCCCAGCGCGCGCCGCAGGAGTCGCAGCGTATCTCGTCTCCCCTCCCGACGATGGAATCCGCGCCGCCGCAGGCCGGGCATCGCCATAGGAGCCGCTCCACGCCCTCGGCGACGTTCCGGCCGGCGAAATAACGGCCTTCCCGCAGCGAGTCCTTGATGTCGTTCCGCTCGAGCGCCCTGACGACGATCGCCTCCAGGAGAGCGTCGCTCATCGCCGCGACCTCGTCCGCCCCGTACTCGATGAACTCGACGGACCAGCGTCCGCGCCTCGGGCTCTTGGCCCAGCGCGGCATCGACAGGTAATTGCCCGCCTGCCTGGCTATCACGAGGGGCAGGCCGAGCTTGCGCGCGAGCCGGCCGATCCCCGCCCTGATCGGGACGCATGCTCCGTCCCAGCTCCGGTCACCCTCGGGGAAGATGCCGATCGCGTCGCCGCCGGCCGCCAGGCGGATCGTCTTCTGGAGCGCGCCCAGGTCCTCTGTGCCCTTGCGCCGCCCGTAGGCGCCGATGAGCCCGGCGAGGGCAGCCTTCACCGGATGTACCCCGGCCAGGTTCGCCATGTACCGTATCGGCCGCGGCGAGAAGGCGCCGAGGACGTAGGGGTCCAGGGCGTGCGAGTGGTTCGACACGAGGAGGAAGGGCTGCTTCGGCAAGGCCGCCCTGCCGCTGAGCTCCACGCCCAGCTCGCGCGATAGCGCGGGGGTGTAGAAAGCCTTCAGCAAGGCCCAGGTCGCTCGATGGTACCATGTAGCCATGTTACGCTCCTTCGCGCGGCCTTTCGGCGGCGCCTACATCATCGAGGAGGAGGCCGCGTTCATGGCCGCGGCGGCGATCGCCGACTCGAGGCCCTCGTCTCCCTCGTCATCGTCCAGCCCCTCGTCGTCGGGCCCGAGCAGCTCGATCCTGGCGAAGACCTGGGCCAGGGAATCGCGGCGCAGCACGTATCTCGTCCAGCCCGTGCCGGCCAGGGCCTCGCTCTCGACCGCGCCCTCCGCGATGTAGGGGCGGCACTTTTCGGCGGATCCCCAGTGGACGAGCTCGATGTTACCCTCGGCGATCTCGATCGCGGTGTAGCCCTTCTTCCCCGTGGCGCAGCCCGAGTTGAAGAGGCAGGGAATGAGGATGTCGCGGTCCTCGTAGAGCCCGCGGGACGGCTCGCGGTCCTTCTTGCCGAGCCTGCGCAGCTCCTCCTGGAACAGCGTCACGGTCTTCGCTATGGCGAGCTTCCGCTCCTCCGCCGCCGTCGAGTACTCGAGGAGCAGGTCCTCGATGGACCAGCGCAGGCTCTCGTACTTCGAGCGGGACTCGAACAGGGGCCGGTGGGTGTGGCCCGCGATGGAGACCATGCCGAGCCTCTTCGAGGCCTTGTAGATGCGCCGCTCGGCCTTGTACCTATAGTGGGAGTCCGAGGAGATGCTCGTGTTGCGGATCCGCAGGGGCTTGGCGACGTGGCGGACGACGAATTTCGAGACGTAGTCGTAGTTCACGAAGAAGCGCGAAGCCTGATGGCCGTGGAAGGCGAAGATCTTCTTCCCGCCCATGTCGAGCGCGAGGCCGTGGATCAGCGGGTAGGGATAGCCCGGCTCGTCGAGCAGGGCGAAGTCGTGGTTGCCGACGATCTTGCGC
>DBTW01000100.1:19989-22247 GCA_002307245.1 Spirochaetaceae bacterium UBA1306
TGCCCCTGGCGGCGAAATCGTCGAGAAGGCCGAAGAACTCCGGCCAGGCGCGCCTGATCTCCTTCAGCTTGAACTTGTCGAGGTCCTCGATGTCGCCGTTCAGGACGAGGGCGTAGTCCCGCTCGCCGTAATAGCGCGCGAGGGTCTCGAGGACGAGGGGCCCGTTCCGCCCCAGGTCGTCGCGCTTTCCCCCGTCCCCGAGGTGGAGGTCGCTCATGAAGACGTAGCGCGATCCCTCGCGGATCTCCTCCTTCGGGCTCGAGTCCGCGAATTCGCCGAAGGACTTGAAGAATTCCTTGAATTTCACTGTGCTCCTCCATCTCTATCGAAGGCCCGCGCCCAGGCGGGCGATCTCTCCTAATCGGCCGGTTCCACCGATTCCAAATCGAGGCGGGTCATGCGGCGATTGTCGTCCGGGCCCTCGAAGCGCAGCATGACCAGGTCGCCTACCCGGAAGTAATAGCGATTCACATAGGGCCAGAATATCTTGATCAGGAGATCGGCGGGCGTCGCCTCGACGTCGTAGGCCTCGAAGCTCTCGCCGCCGACCGTGATCCGCTCCGTGCCGCGGCATTCGAACGCGAAGGTGATGCGCTGCCCGTCGTCCTCCCGGATCACCGTCAGGGCCCTGCGCGAAGCGCCTGCCCCCAAGTCCAGCAGCCTGGGGAGGATGAAGAAGAGGCTTGTGTCGCCGTCGCGCAGCGAGGGCTTCCAGCCCGCCGCAGACGCGGGGCCCGAGCGCACGCGTACGCTTCCCTCCGCCGTCGAGAACAGGGCGCTGAACGCGTTGCCCGAGTCGAGGCCGCTGTAGAGGGCCTCGATGCGCCCCTCCTCGAAATTCAGGGCGACCCGCCTCTCGCCCGAGCCCGTGGCGCTGTACGATCCGACGAGCGTGCCGCCCGCGGACCGGAGTACTAGGACGGAATCGGCCCCGGTCGGGCCGCGGGAATCGAAGGAGCGGTATTTCAGCTTGAGAGCGTCGGCGGCCGCGAGGGGGGCGGCGACCGAGGCCGCGAGGGCCGCCGCCAGCAGCATCGCCGCCCCGGCCCTCATCCGCGGCCCCACGCCGTCGCGCCGCCGTCCCTCGAGGACAGGAGCTCGACGCTGCCGAGGAGCTCCGAGATCGAGGCCGCCCTGGCCGCGCTCCTCGAGTACCGGCCCTCGCCGAGCTCGAGGGAGAGCGGGCCCTGGCCCGCGCACCAGCGGACGAGGCTCAGGCGGTCGCCCTCTATTTCCAGGGCCCTGATGGCGCGCGGAGTCCGGCCCCGACCCTCGATCAATCGCCCCGGGCAGAAGAGGCTCGGGGAGACTATCCCGTCCTCTGCGCCCCCGCGGATCAGGGTCTCGATTTCCGAGCGTATCGAGTCGCGCGTCGTGCGGGACTCGAAGAGGGGGCGTCTCGTATGCCCCTCCACCGCGACGAGGCCGAGGCGGGAAGAGGCCTTGTAGAGCCGGCGCTCGGCCTTGGCTCGGATTTCCTTGCTTTCGCTCCCGGACCCGAGCAGCCGTCCCCGGCCTCGGAGCTCCCACTCGGCCAGGTAATCGCCCAGGTAGTCGCGCCCGGCGTAGGGCAGGGAAGCCTGGTGGCCGTGCAGGACCAATATCGAGCCGTTCGCGCCGTCGAGCCTGAGGCCGTGCGACAGCTCGTAGGGCTGGGACCGCAGGCGCAGGAGCGACATGTCCCGCTCCCCGACGATCTTCCGGAGGCGACCGGCCTCGGCGAAGGCGTCGAAGACTGAGTAGAGCACGCGCCAGGCGCGTCTGATGTCCTTGAGCCAAAATTCCCGGAGGTCCTCGACGTCGCCCGCCAGGACGAGGGTGTAGCCGCGAGGCAGGTACCAGTGCTTCAGCAGGTCGAGCAGGGCCGCGCGGCCCGGGACGAGCTCGTCCTTGGGCCCGCCATCGCCCATCCTGAGGTCGGCGACGATGACGTAGCGCGATCCTTCGACCAGGCGTTCCGAGGGCGAACTCGAGGCGATGCTCGCCATGGACGCCGCGAGGCGGGAAGAGCGTTTCGCTTCCATATGGGGCGGATTATGGCCGATCCTCGTGATGGCTCGGTTAGGCTCGCGTTAGCTTTCGATAAAAGGATAGTGTTACGAAGATTTATACTTTTTGAATCGCCGAGGCCGCTCGTGCGCGTAGTGAGGTAGACCCCAGAGGAGGGTTACCCATGATTCCCCCGTTCTGCCCCTATCCTCACTGCTCCTTCCATAAGCATGCTCACAAACACGGCTAGCGGAAACGCGCACGGTACC
>DBTW01000217.1:0-3041 GCA_002307245.1 Spirochaetaceae bacterium UBA1306
CTCCAGCTGGAGCGCGAGGAGCGGCCCGACCTGGGCGCGCCCAAGCTTAAAAGCGCGGATCCGGCCGGGGGCGATCAGGGAACGCCCTTAAGCCCCGGCGGGATCGTGTCGCTGAAGGGCCTGCGCCTCCGCTTCGATCCCAAGGACCTAAAGCAGGGGCTCTTCTTCGTCTCCGCCGGGGGCGAGGAGACTCGATCTCCCTACTACCCCCTGATCCTGCCCGCCTCCGTGATGGCCGGCGTGCCCGAGGCTTTGGCCGCGGGCGGCTACGCCCTCGTCTTTCGAGCCGCGGTGAACGGCAAGGACATTAAGGAGTCGAGGCTCGACGGCGTAACCCTGGCCGCGCCCTGATAGCCTGCGCGGGGATGCCCGAGGCCTTTTATTCTGCTTCGGGCATTCCCGCCTTCCGAGAAGCCAGGTCGTGGGCGGCGCCTAGGGCCAAGAGCTCCCCGCTGCCGGCTATCCCCAGCCTCTTGTAGCCCGAGCGCAGGGTGTTGCGCACCGTGGAGGGCGATAACCCGAGATCGGCGGCTATCTCCTTCGTGGACTTGCCGGAGATGTACGCCAGCGAGACCTGCTTCTCTCGACGCGTTAGGTTGTCGAGTTCGAGCAGTACCTCGGCGCTGACGCTTTCCCGGACCCGCGCTTCGCGGCGCCCTCGTTCCAGCAACACGACGCCCATGATGCAGCATCCGAGGCAGCAACTGCCGCAGAGCTCCTTTAGGAAGAGGAAGCGCCGACTCTCCAGGAGCAAGAGCGCCAGGAGGAGAAGCGCCGTGAATATCACGCAGGCGGCGCCTAGCCAGAACAGCCTCTCATTGACCCGAATACGAATAGCGTGTTTCTTTTCCATGGAGTAACGCTATACGAATTTCACCTTCCGTCAATATAAAATAGCAAAAACTCTTGTAGACAATTGTCTACAAGCCCCTTTTTTAACTAGACTTTGCTCAAAAAACTCAATTTTCGTTATAGAATTGTTCCCTGTTCCCGCACGAGCTGCGCGAAGGAATCGCTGCTATCCGTGATATCTATGACGTCGACTTTGAAGCTTGAATTCCCGACCACCGATACCGCCCTATAAAGATCGCCGCCCTCGATAGCCAAGTCGATATCCGAATCCATCCTAAAGCGCCGCGAAGCCTCGAAAACCGAGCCGAAGCCCCATACGCGGCGTATGGCGGGATCTCCGGACCGAAGCGCAGCGGCGATTCTGGCCGCTTCGGCCTGCGCGGCTATCCTCCGGGCCGCGGCACGCTCATCCTCTCCGCGATTTTCCTCGTTTATCCGGCCAGCGATGGATTCGATATCCGAATTCTCCAATCCGGGCATTTCTTCATTCCTCGATAGAATCGCCGAGGCGATCCAGGAAATCCACGTATCTATCCACGGAAGCCTTGAAGGCTTCGACCGAGGCCGGCACCTTAGCCTGAAGCGCTGCTAGCCTGTCGCTATCCAGCTCTCGGCCATAGAGATTTCGGAAAACGTGCCGGAACGAGCGCAGCTCGTCTATCAGCGCGAAACCATCAGGACTGAGGAATGCGGGTCGCGTCTTGGGGATATCGAGGAGCATCCTATTCAAGAGCTCTTTGTGCCAGGCATCGGGCGAAAGACCGTTTTCGAAGAACTTTGAAATTCGGAAGCAGGCGTTCTCCATAATCCCGTATAAGTTATGGATCGTATACCCCAGGGCGGCATGATCGAGACTATCATTAGCCCCATGACGTATGCGCTCGACCGCGCGGGAGTTCATATCGTACGCGGCGTCGATGCTCGAGCTATCCAGCCTAAGCTCCGCCGCCAGCCTCGCCACGTCGGATCTAGTTCTTTTCATGCCTAGCCCCTCCGCGCTCTCCGCAGCCATCAGCCATGCATCATTCCCGAGATGGCCGAGGCAAAGAAGCCCTTGTAACTGCATATTTCCTCGTACAGTGCGATAAAAGCCTCTTTCTTATAAACGTGACTGAGCGAGTTGCGTATATCGAGGGCCCGAAGCAAGCGTTCACAGCCATCATACTCGACATACCCAAGCTCGAAATATTTCTTCACGACGCCCTTGGGACTCGCGATATCTAGGCCATGTTGCTCGAAAAGGAAAACCTTGACGCTCTTCCAGAATAATTCAATAGAAAATTCGAATTTCTGCGCTTGCCCGTTATGAACGGTATCGATGATGGTAGCTTCGAGAGAGCTTTCATCGATCGTCAGAGCATTCTCGAAATCAGAAACGGCCGAGGAAAGCTGCTCGAGAATATAAGCTAGACGCTTTTCCATACTACTCGTTCCTTCATCGCGACGGACCGGAAGGGCTCAGGCGCCTGATCGAAGTCGACCACGTCCACCTCATGCGGAATATGACTTTCCTCGACCGATGCCTCTATCTTCTCCTTCAAGGCGCGGAATTCCCGCACAGGGAGTCCCTTGATTCCTATATCAAAGTCGGAGGCGCGCCGCGTACGCCCTTGAGCGCGCGAGCCGAAGAGAAAAACCTCGCAAGCGAGGCCGGACGCGGCCGCGAGCGCGATCTCACGAAGCTCCCGCTCGAATCCCGCCTCCCGAACTTTATCGATTTCCGGCATGACAGCCCCTCCGCGCTCTCCGCTAGCCTATTTAGCTAGTCCCTGCAGGTATTCCCCGTACTCCGTCTTCTTCATCCGCTCGGCTGCCCGCAGGAGCCCGGCCTTGTCCAGCCAGCCCTTGTGGAAGGCGATCTCCTCCACGCAGGCCACGTACAGCCCCTGCCGCTTCTGGATCGTCTTGATGAAGGCGCTCGCCTCGTGGAGGTCCTCAGGGTTGCCCGTATCCAGCCAGGCGAAGCCCCTGCCTAAGAGCTCTACGTGCAGGCTCCCCCGGGCCAGGTACTCGTTGTTTACCGTCGTGATCTCGATCTCGCCCCGGGCCGAAGGCTTTACGCCCTTGGCTATGCCCACGACCTCGTTGTCGTAGAAGTAGAGCCCCGGCACCGCGTAGTTGGACTTAGGCACGCTCGGCTTCTCCTCGATAGAGACCGCCATGCCGCGTTCGTCGAACTCCACTACCCC
>DBTW01000217.1:3375-13615 GCA_002307245.1 Spirochaetaceae bacterium UBA1306
TCGAGGACCTGCGAGAAGCTCTGCCCGTAGAAGACATTGTCCCCCAGCACCAGGGCCACGCCCTCATGGCCGATAAAGCGCTCGCCCACGATGAAGGCGTCCGCGAGGCCCCGGGGCTTGTCCTGCACCGCGTACTCGAGCTTAAGGCCCAGGCCCGAACCGTCGCCCAGGAGCTCCTTAAAAGCCCCGATGTCCCGCGGCGTGGAGATCACCAGAATCTCCCGAATCCCCGCGAGCATCAGCGTCGACAGGGGATAGTAGATCATGGGCTTGTCGTAGACCGGCAGCATCTGCTTGGACAGGGCTAAGGTCGCCGGGAACAGCCTCGTCGCCGTCCCCCCCGCGAGCACGATTCCCTTCATCGATTGTCTCCTATCATTTTCCTTTACTTGCCCGGAACCACAGACCGGTCATCGATGAGCAGGGACGAGAGGCTGATAGCCAAGCGGCCCTCGGCCTGGAAACCCTCGGCCTGGAAACCCTCGGCGAGGAGGAGGCAGACCCCCTCCTTGCGCCCCAGGCTCCGGGCCTTCTCCGGATCGGAGCTCCGCACGAACACGAGGCCGTGGCGCTCGCAGACATAGGCCACCAGGAACTCCACCTCGCTGGAGCCCACGAGGACGATGGTGCTGGCCCCCTCGCGCTTTGCCTCGAGGGCATAGGCCTCCAGCCGGTCGCGGTAGAGCTCGGCGCTCCGCGAGGCGCGGCGGAAGTAGCCCGTCGTCCTCCGCGTAAGCTCGGACAGGCCCTCGGGCGTGAGGGCATAGCGCATCGTCCGCGCCGACACCGAGCTGAGCTTGACCCAGCCCCGCTCGACGAAGCGCTTGAGGAGCGCGTTCACCATCCCCAGCGATATGCCCGTGCGCAAGGCTAGTTCCCGCTGGGTGAGCTTCTCGGCGCTCGACTCGCTCTCGCGGATAGTCTGGAGGACGGACAGTTCGCTGTCGTTAAAGGCGGATATATTGGATTCCATGGTTTGCTTTTGATGAAGGTGGCGGCGGGGTAAAGGAGGCCTGCCGCGAAGCTAGAGCTTCGCGGATCAATGCCTCGTTATATGTGGGAACGAGCCTACAGAAGGCGGCCGAAACACGCTCTTCCAGAGCTGCGGACCTGTGTACGGCCCATAAGGGGAAGGAAGCCTTGCCCCGATGGCCGATCGTTCAATTACTGAACAACAGTATCACGCAGCGGGAGCACAATCAAGGTAAAGCGCCGATTGCCTTCACCAGTGCGTCATTTTCCTCGGTCCTGCGGACCGCCAGCCTGATAAACTGCCCCTTGGCGGGGAAGCCCTCCTTGCCGGAGAGGTCCTTGATGAAAATACGGTGCTCGTCGAGGAGGAAGGCCGAAAGCTCCCTGGACCCCCGGCTTTCCGTTAAGCGGCAGAGCAGGTAGTTGGCCTGGGAGGGGTAGACCGTGAGCTTGCCCGTCGCCTCGAGGGCCGCGGCGAAGCGCTCGCGCTCCTCCGCCAGGCGATCGCAGGCCGAGCGGTAGTCGGCCTTGTACTTGTCCGCTATCTGGAGGAAGAACTCCCCGAGCGAGTTCACGTTCCACACCGGCACGAGCTTGCGGACCTTGGCCACCAGCTCCGCGTCGCCCGAGGCGAGTACCCCGAGGCGGATGCCCGGCACGCCGTAGCTCTTGGATATGCTCTTGATCACGACCAGTCCGGGCCGGGCGGCGAGGTAGGCGTCGTCGAGGAGGGTAAAGCGCAGCCCAGGCTCGGCGAAGTCGGCGAAGGACTCGTCGACGATGATTCTCTTGCCCGCGGCGATCATCGCGTCCACGAGGCCCTTGGTCTCGGCCTCGCCCAGGAAGTGCCCGCTCGGGTTGTCGGGGTTCACCAGGACCAGGATGTCGGAGTCCTTGGCCGCCGCCGCCAGGTCCTCGGCCTTGTAGGAGAAGCCCCGCTCGCCGCAGGGCAGGAACGTTGCGCCCTCGCGACCGAAGCGCGCCGGATACTCGTTGAAGGCCGGGGTCGCCATCGCGATCGTTCCCGGCATGAGCCTCGCGGCCGCGTCGATGAGCTCGGCCGCGCCGTTGCCCACCGCGATCCGGTCGGGCTCCACGCCGAAGACCTTGCCCGCCAGCCCGCTCTGCACGACCGCCCCGGAGGGGTACTGCGTGAGCAGGGTATAAAAGCTCGCCGCCATCTCTTTGACCAGGCGCTTGGGCGGGAAGTAGGGGTTCACGAGGTAGCAGTAGTCGAGGAGCCCCGGGAAGCGCCAATACCCGCCGTAGCGGGACTGCATGCGCTCGAGCTTCGCCTCATGCTCGGAGAAGATCGTCTCCGCCACGGCCAGGTCGTTCGGGTCGTCGATCTCGTACCAGCGCTTGCCCGAGACCGGGAAGGCCTTGAATCGCACGTCCTCCAGGAAGGCCAGGACCTTGAGCACCTGCTCGTAGTACTGGTTGTGGCCGAAGGCCGCGAGGTAGGCCTCGAGGAAGGGCAGGTAGTAGGAGCGGGAGAATTCCTTGGAGAATTTGTAGATGTTGACCGTCTTGTAGTACTTCTCGACCTTCTTCCATTTGAAGGAAGCCTTATCGATCACGCTCACGATGTTGCGGTCCTCGTCCATCATCGTCACCGTGCCGTCCATCCAGGATTCGAACTTGGACACCACGGCGAGGTTGGGTTCCTTGTCGGCCACGAGCTTGGCGAGGATCTGGGGCTGGAAGATGAGGTCGCTCTCGAGGAGCAGCGTATCGTCGGCGGCGAGGTACTCCCGCGCCAGGTAGAGCGAATAGATGTTATTCGTGGTCGCGTAGATCTCGTTGGTCACGTAGCTGATCTCGAGGTCGGGGTACTTGCCCTCGAGGAAGGCGCGCAGGCGATCGGCCCGGTAGCCCACCACCAGGATCACGCGCTTGATGCCCGCCTGGAGCAGGGCCTCCAGGGCCCGCTCGATGAGGGACTTGCCGTTCACCCTCACCATGCACTTGGTGCCATCTTGCGTATATTTGCCGAGCCGCTTACCCATGCCGGCGGCGAGTATGATTGCCTGCATTTCGATCGCCTTCTTTCCGGTCCCCATCATGGAGACCGGATTAAGATACCACGCGAAAAGGCCTAAATAAAAGGGGTGGTGGGTAAAATTTTATCGATTCACAGACCTAGGGATAATATGAACGATCGAATTCCACTTGGCTATATTCGGCTTGCTTACCTAAGCACTGCTCGATGTTGTCCTGGGTTATATACATGGAGATATCGCTGTCCCTAAGGCTGATTGCACTCCACACCGTCCGAGCTGCAGCTTTTAGAAAATGGTGAGCATCTGAGTAATTTGGGAGATTTCTTGTAAACGGCGAATAGAAGAACAGATCAACGAATGGGGTTAGGCTTACCAAACTACGCTTAACATCATCTATTTGCTGCTCATTCATCGCATCTAGCCGGACATATGAATCAGGGCAGAAAAAGAAAGTGTATTGAATTCCATATTGATTACAGATTTCTATGGTTTTTTTCATATAAGAATAGTCATCTGAAATCTTATTAAAATCACAGGTAGAGAAAGATGCTTGTTTTTCCATGTCTGAATGTATAGATTTATAGTATTTTTTGTTATATATTATTGCAACATTTACTTCTCTGGAAATAGAAGATAAAATAGTTTTAAACGTATTGGCATCTATATTAAATAAATTGCTCCATATAAAAGAAATATTCGCAAATACTTTCGGGCTATAATGCAAGAAGGAACCAGAATCCGGAATTGTTTTTTTAAATGGTGTGAACATATCGATATCGATTTGCAAGAAGATTTGTTTTATTTTTTTATTATAGCGTATGAGGTAACTGCAATATTCATAGTAGTCTTTGGTTCTTGCTCCATAAAAAATAACTGTCTCATACTTTGCATTTTGTTCATTGATAATAAAAGCGCTACTACGCGAGCCACCCAAAATTACCGTAGAAGCCTGGCAATCTCCTAATTCCATTCGGTAATATTCATTATACCTACTGTTTCCATTATACTGCTTTCCGTCAACGCGATTATTCCTATACGATTTGCTAAACACACAATATGGATCGACGAATAAATTAAAGCCAACCACGCATAAGGCTGCAAATATAAAGGCTCCCCAAATAATAATAAAGCCTTTTTTAGGGGGGATATTCATTTTAAAACTGGAAGTACAAAAAGGTTTTTGTGTAACCCATCGACAGTGCGACGATGATAGCCATAAAGACGCCAATAAGCGTATTTAAAACTGTAGGCTTCATTTTTTCCATCACCTCCGGAGCTTCTAACTTGAAAATCAAGAAAAAGAAAGCCAAAGCCCATCCAATCGCCACCCTTAACCCGAACGTGTGTATACCTGAGAATGGAGAAGGGGATATATCAAACAACTTTTTATAGATCACTAATGAATCACTTATCGTATTCACGAAAAGAACCCTCAACAAAGCGACGCAGGCTATAGTAACCAGCCAGCCGATTTTTTTGTTAACATTTATTTCTTTATGCTCGATATAGCTACCGATACATACCAGGACGCCATTCAAAACTCCCCACAAAATGAAGTTGAAGCCCGCTCCATGCCATATGCCGGACACGAGGAACGTCACCATCACGGCAAAGTAGTAATTACGGCATTTGTTGCCCTTCCTGTACACCGAACGGAAAATATAATCGTTCAAGAAACGGGATAAGGTGATGTGCCAGCGTCGCCAGAAATCTGCCATGTTCCAGGCGCGGAACGGATAATGGAAATTATACGGAAGCTTGATATTGAATAGCAAGGCAAGCCCGATGGCCATGTCCGCATAGGAAGAAAGATCAAAATAGTACGAGACTGTATAGGAAAGTGTGCCCAACCAGAGCGCGCCCGAGGATGCCGTCAAAGGCGAAGCGAACATATCGACTGCCAAATTGGTCAACGGATCCGCAACAAGGGTTTTTTTTATCGCTCCCAGTAATATCAGGAAAAGGCCGCTATAAGCATTACGAAAATCAATATGCGCTTCTTCCCGAAGCTGCGGGATTATTTCCTTGTGATGAACGATCGGACCGACGATCAGTTGAGGAAAAAATGAAATGAACATCAAGTAATCCCGAAGCGAATAGCCTTCCGTTTCCCCTCGGTAGGAATCGACGAGATATGCTATTTCTTGAAAAGAGTAGAACGAAATACCGATCGGCAAGAAAATCGAATAGTGGATCAGATCATTATGGAATACGTAGTTTACTATATCTATAAGAAAATTTGTGTACTTGAAGTAGCCGAGATACAGGACATCGAAAACAATAAAAAAGACGACAGCGGCCTTTCGCCAGGGCCCTTTGCCGGCATGGATTATCCTTCCACTTACGTAGTTTATCAGGACGATGGCGCAGAATAGGAAGAACTGCTTTATCCCGGTACAGGCCATGAAGACAAGCGAGCAGAATACCAGCCAATTCGTCGCTAGTTTTGACTTCCTGGCTGCAAAACAAGCCCATACGATATAGCAGATGGGGAGGAAGAGGACTAAAAACTCGGGTCTTGAAAACAGCATTATTCTTCTTTAATTAAGCCGGGTAAATCGCCTGAATGCGATCTTGTGTTAATAAACGATAATTATAGATCAATACATGGTACCAGCCATTTATTGCTTTGTCTACGAACAATATCCTAAAAGAAATTGATCGCCGACCTAAATCGACCCCCGGAATAATCCGCCTATCGTACAGCGATTGCCTTCGGATAGGCGGCATCGACGTGAAATGCTATCGTTATTTCCGTTTCTTCAGCAAGTCCGCGAAGGGATTGTAGGTCATACCGTCGTCTTCCTTTTCGCGCCGGGGCTCGGGCCGCTTGTCGTAGCTTTTCTCCGGCCTGCCGCCCGCGGGTCGGGGAGCGCCGGCCAGCGCAGCCTCGCGCCGGGGCTCCTGGGGCCGCGGACCCTGCCGCGCCTCGCCTGATTTAAGCGACAGCCCGATGCGCTTCCTGACCGGGTCTATCGAGATGATGCGGAATTCCTTGACGTCGCCCACCTTGAGGCATTCCATCGGGTCCTTCACGAAGCGGTCGGACATCTCCGACACGTGGATGAGGGCGCTTTCCTTGATGCCGATCTCGACGAAGGCGCCGAAGTCGACCACGTTCTTCACCTTGCCCGTCACCTTCATGCCTTCGACGAGGTCCTCGAACTTGATCACGCCCTTCTGCAGCACGGGCTTGGGGAAGCCCTCGCGCGGGTCGCGGTTGGGCCTTTTAAGCTCGGCCACGATGTCGGCGATCGTCGTGTCGCCCACGGAGTATTTCTCCTTGAGCGCCTTGCGGACCTCCGCGGCGGGCTCCGAGCCCGAGCGGACTATGCCCAGGAGCTCCTCGGCGAGGGCGTAGTTCTCGGGGTGTACCCAGGTGTTATCGAGGACATTGCCGCTCTCGGGAATCTTCAGGAAGCCCGCGCACTGCTCGAAGGTCTTGTCGCCCATGCCGGGGATGGCCTTCAGCTGGTCGCGGCCGGCTATGCGGCCGTTCGCCTCGCGGTACTTCACGATCTTCTTCGCCGTGCCGGAGTTGATCCCCGACACGTACTTCAGCAGGCTGGCGCTGGCCGTGTTCAGGTTCACCCCGACGTTGTTGACCACCGAGCCCACGACCTCGTCCAGGGTGTCGGAAAGGCGCTTCTGGTTGACGTCGTGTTGGTAGAGCCCGACGCCGATGGACTTTGGGTCGATCTTCACGAGCTCGGCCAGGGGGTCCTGGAGGCGCCGCCCTATCGAGATGGCGCCTCGGATCGTGAGGTCGAGCTCCGGGAATTCGTCGCGGGCTATGTCGCTCGCGGAGTAGACCGAGGCCCCGTCCTCGTCGACGACGGTGAACTCGCACTCGAGGCCGGCGGCGGCGATGCCCGCGGCCACGACCTCCTGGGTCTCGTGGCTCGCCGTGCCGTTGCCCACCGCGATGAGCCTTAAGTCGTATTTCTTGATCGCGGCCGCGATGGCCTTCTTGGCCCCCTCGGGGTCTCGCTCCTGGTTGATGAGGAAGTAGTCGAGGAACTTGCCCGTCTCGTCGAGGGCGGCGCACTTGGTGCCCGTGCGTATGCCGGGGTCGACGCCGAGGACCCTGGTGCCCTTGATGGGCGGCTGCATGAGCAGGTTGCGCAGGTTCTGGGAGAAGACCTCGATGCCGTGGCCGTCGGCCAATTCTGAGGCCTCGCCGCGTATCTCGCGCAGCACCGCCGGCCCCAGGAGGCGTCGCAGGCTCTCGTCGATCGCCTCGCGGTGATAGCGGTTGAAGGTCCGCGTGCGCTGCTGCAGCATCGCCGAGGCGCCCTCCTCGTCGACCTCGAGACTGACCTCGAGCTCGCCCTCGCGCTCGCCGCGGTTGATCGCGAGGATGCGGTGGGGCTTGAGGGCCGACAGGGGCTCGGCGTAGTCCCAGTACATCTGATAGGTCGAGGCTTCCTTCTTCGCGTCGTCGCCCGTACCCTTCACCTTCAGGCGCCCGCCGGAGACGTAGAAGCGCTTGACCGCCGCGCGGTTGTCCGGGTCCTGGGAGAAGCGCTCGGCGACGATGTCCATCGCGCCCTGCACGGCCTCGCGGGCGTTGGCCACGCCGAGCTCCGGCGTCTCGGGCACCTCGCGCACGAACTTAGGCGCGGCCTCGTCGACCGCCGCCTCGTCGCCGCCGGTCATGACATCGGCCAAAGGCCCGAGGCCCCGTTCCAGGGCGAGCATGCCGCGAGTCTTCTTCTTCTTCTTGAACGGCAGCCAGATGTCCTCGAGCTCGGCGAGGGCCGTCGCCTTGCGGAGGCTCGCGTACAGGACCTCGTCCAGCTTGCCCAGGGCGAAGATGCCCCGGATCACCTCGAGCCTGCGCTCCTCGAGGTTCTTGCCCGCCTCGAACTTGTGCGCCGAGTCGCGCACCTGCACTTCGTCGAGGCTGCCCGTGCGCTCCTTGCGGTAGCGGCTGATGAAGGGGACGGTGCAGCCCTCGTTCACGAGCGATATGACCGCGGAAACCTGGCTCGTGCGTATGCCGAGTTCGGACGCGATCCGGTCCATGATGGCGACTTCGTCGACTTTCAATTCAGCGATGGCGCTTTCGGTCAATTCCATATCCGTACGGTACGGGCTCCACGGCAAAAGATCAATATAGAAATGTTCGTCCGAGAGAGGGCGAGAGGAGCGTTTCTTCGCTAACTCTTAAACCTGGATAGATTTGCGTCACCACGAAAGTCCCAAAAAGCTTCGAGGAACTTATAAAAAAGTCCCTTTGACATTCTGGATATAATTGCTATAATAATCCCACCTTAAGCCAGGATGGTATATGGCGAAGAGTATAAAGAAAATCAGGATCTTTTCCGCGCTCGAAGTAGCCAACCTTTGCGGCGTAGTCAACCAGACGGCCATCAACTGGATTCGCAATGGCTACCTCAAGGCCTTCACCACTCCCGGCGGCCAATACAGGATCTACGCCGAGGATCTCGTCGGCTTCCTCGACTCCCGAGGCATGCGAGTGCCCCAGGAACTCGAGGAGCGCTTCAAGGACGACATCGATTGGGGCGCGATCCTCGTGGTCGACGACGACGCGGAGCTCAACGACCTGCTCAAACGCTGGTTCGTGCGCAAGCTCTCCGACTACGCCGTGCATCAGGCCTTCGACGGCTTCGAGGCGGGGCGTCTCCTCGCGGAGAAGAAGCCCGGCTTCGTGGTGCTCGACATAGACCTGCCTGGGATCGACGGTCACGCCCTCTGCAGCAAAATCAAGGGCGACCCGGTATTCGGCAACCCCTTCATCATCGCCATGACCGGCCTCGATCGGCCCGAGGAAGCCCAGGCCATGCTCTCCGAGGGCGCCGATGCCTTCTTCGCGAAACCTCTGGACTTCGACGCGGTAACCGCCGTCGTCGCCGAGTTCGCCGAGAAAGCGAGGCCCAAGGATGGCGCATAAGGGACTGGTCCTCGTCGTCGAGGACGAGGATTCCATCCGATTAAGCCTCCGTGACTACCTCGCCAAGAAGGGCTACGAGGTGCTCGTAGCCTCCGACGGCGTCGGGGCGCTCAAGCAGCTGCTCGATTTCGACGTCGATCTCATCGTCTCCGACTACCGGATGGACGTGCTCGGCGGCGACTACTGGATAAAGTTCCTCAGGAAGTACTGCGGCTCCAAGCGCATCCTCATCACCTCGGGCTTCCTGCGACCCGATTTCGAGATCCCCTTCGATGTCGTGTACAAGCCCTTCGACTACCGCGACCTCGAATCCCGCATAGCGGCCCTCCTCGAGGCCGAGCCCGACGATAGGCCCTGAAATTACCGGTCGCCCCGCCGCCTTCCGGGCCCTCGTCTCGGGCTACGTGCAGGGCGTGGGCTTCCGCTATTTCGCCAGTCGGGAGGCCCTGCGCCTAGGCCTGACCGGTTGGGTGCGCAACCTCGACTCGGGCGAGGTCGAGGTCTGGGCCGAGGGCGAGCCCGACGCGTTAGCCGACTTCCGCGAATGGCTGTCAGAGGGCCCGCCCGGGGCCTCCGTCGCCTCCGTCTCGGCTGAAAAGAGAGAGCCGACGGGGCGCTTCGACGGCTTTTCGGTAGCTTAGCCCGGGGCGCCAGTCCCGGGCCCCCTCGTTTTGTCTTTTTCCTCCGCGCGCGGTAGGATTATGCCGATACTATTAACGGAAAAGTATAAACATCCGGGGGCATTCATTATGGCATCGCAGAGCGTCTCGGACTTCGTCGCCTCGCTCCCGAAGACCGAGATCCATATACATGCCGAGGCGACGGTCAGCTTCGACAGCTATTTTAAACTCAATCAAAAATACAAGGCAGACGCCTCCCTCAAGAGCCCCGCGGATTTTCGAAAGCTCCTCGAGATGGATTCCCTGGGCGTGATGCTCAAGAACTTCATGTACCTGCAGTCCCTGTTCCGCGCCTCCGAGGACTTCCAGTGCGTCGTCTCCGATGTCGAGGCTTACGCCCGGCGCAACAATATACGGTACCTCGAAGTTTTCGTGGCCCCGTCCATGGTGCTCAAGCAGGGCGCCATCGATTTCGAGGGCATCATGGACCCACTCGTCGAGGGCTTCGGCGCGGTCGCCAAGAAGGGCGGGCCGGATATCAGGATCATCGTCGACGTATCGCGCAGCTTCGGCCGCGACAATGCCGCGCGGAACTTAAGCCATCTCCTCACCTACCAGTCCCGCCGCGCGAGCGACCGCATCATCGGGATAGGCCTGGGCGGCCAGGAGATCGGCAATCCCTGCATAGCCTACAAGAGCGTCTTCGCCGCCGCCCGCGAGGGGGGCCT
>DBTW01000217.1:13975-25807 GCA_002307245.1 Spirochaetaceae bacterium UBA1306
CTCCTCAAGGAGCGGGGCACGGTCCTGGAAGTCTGCCCGACGAGCAACGTGATCACGGCCAAGTACGTCCGCCGCTACGAGGACCACCCCTTAAAGGAATTCCTCGCCCGGGGGCTCCTCGTCACCTTGAATACCGACGATCCCGTGCTCTTCGACATAGAGCTGAACGACGAGTACAGCCAGAGCGCCGAAAAGCTGGGCCTGGGCGCAAAGGGCGTCGCCATGCTCCTGCGCAACGGTATCAAGGCCTCCTTCATGGACGAAAAGCGCAAGACCGCCGCCCTAGCCGAGCTCGAGTTGGCCCTGACCGCCGCCGCCGTCACGCCTTGACGCCCTGGGGCATGAGCTCCTTCAAGATCTTCGCGACTTCCTTCGTCGACACGATCTTGTCCACCGTGCTCACCAGGAACGATTCCTTATACGAATAGAAAGGCTTCGCCGCCGGCCACATGTGGCTCAAGATAATATCCTTCTCCATCGCGTTCAGCTTGAATCGGGCCGTGGCGTTCTCGAGGGCTATGCCCGGATGCCGCGTGCGGTGCCCGGTACCCCTCGCCGTCCGCCAATCGTAAAGAAAGAAATCGTGCAAGAGCGCGCCGCGGGCCACGGAAACTGCGTCGTAGCCCAGGCCCCTCGCGATGTAGTACGAGGCCAGGGAGACCGTCAACGAATGGACAAGGAGGCTCCCGTCGTGGTGCCGGATGGCTCCCATGCTCTGCACTTTTTCGTCGAGCAGGATATCGCCCACCGCGCTTAGGTAATCGGGATCGAGCGCCTCGGACTCGGGCGTCCCCTCGCGCATCGCCCGCAAGGCCTTCAAGAACCAATCCCCGCCTTCCTCATGCAAGCGCCTCGCCAGGTCCTGGCCGATGGTATCCGAGACGGACTTAAGGAGGTTGGGGAAGGCCGAGAGCAGGCGCCGCTTCATGCCATGCGCGGAAGAGCGCAGCTCGTCGAGATCGAAGGGCTCCAGCCTCGCGCGAAGCTTGGCGATGAAGCTCGAGGTGAGCGCGAGGGAGCGGAAGCTGAAGGCCGCGTCGGCGAGAAAAGCCGCATAGGCGGCTCCCAGCAGCCAGGGCATCCAGGCGAAGCCGAGGAGCTCCCCCGCGATCCGCTCGAAGAAAGGCCGCACGAAATAGATGAAAACCGTCGCCAGCGCCGCCCAAGCCAGGGTGAAGGATAGGCAAACCCTGCCCCGGATATTGAACCTGCGGTCCGTATAGTCCCAGAGCCTCGTCTTGAATACCGTCTCGAAGAGCCAGCCGACGATATATTCGAGCGCCGCGCAGAGCAGCGCAAGGACGAAGATGCGGAGCGGGAAGACGAGTCCGCGCGTGGCGTCGTCTACCAGCATGATGCCCATGGCTCCGAAGCCGTAGATCGGCACGACCGGGCCGGAGAGCAGGCCGGAATTCACGAATCCCCGCCGGCGGGAGATCGTCTTGTAGCTCGATTCGATGATCCAGCCCAGGAACGAGTAGGCGAGGAAAAGGGCGGCGAGCGACACGATTCGATACGGCATAGTATATGAAAATATCGAAAAGCCGGGAGCCAATGTCAAATCGCGAGGCCTCCCTCGGCATTATGAAAAGAGCCCCGGCTATCCGCCGGAGCTCATTTCCTTATCGTAGCGACTGACGGGAGTCGGACCCGCTTCTCGAGCTTGGGAAGCTCGGGTAATACCGTTATACGACAGTCGCATTTTAACGTGTGTCGCTTTCGCGACACGATATATAGGTAACTGTCGTTTGTCGACAGGCGCCTATCCTGTACGCGCCTGTCGCCATACGACAGTCGCAATTGAAGGTCGTCGCCTTTCGGCGACTAAAATCTTTGGTAACTGTCGTGGATCGTCTTGGAATCCTGGTAGACGATCTACGACAGTCGCAATTTAACGTGTGTCGCTTTGACTATACCTAGGCACGCGAGTGGGAGTCAAGGTCGGGAACTGGGCTCGACCCGGAGGCTTAGGCGGATTAGCTCGCGGAAATCGGGGAAGTCCCGCTCGATGATGGCCCTCACGATGTTGAAATCTATCTCCCGGTAGTCGTGGACGGCGATATTCCTGAACCCGACCATCTTTTTCAGTGAGTCGGCCAATTCGGGGCGGAGCCGCCCTGATGAAGCGAGAAGCGTGAAGGCTTCGCGGGAATCCTTGGGTACGCCGAGGCAATCGATCCTAACCCATCGCATTCCGATATCGATCGCCGCTTGGCAGGCACGTTCGATATTGAGAACGATCACGTCCTGGCAGGAAAAGTCATTATCCAAGGCGGCTCGGTCCCTTGCGTAGGTGTCCTTGACCCGATCGATACAGCGCTCGATTATTTCCGCCTTATTGATGATGACGTCATCGGGCATAGACAGAACCCCGCTCGACGATGTCCTCGAGTATGCCGCTCCTTTCCTCGTTCAAGGAAGCGTACATGGACATAAGCCGCGTCTCGAGGCGCGCCAGCATGATAGAGTCGCCGGGGAGGAGGACGAGGCCCGAGCCGATTACCTGAACGGCGAGGGTCAGGGGTATGCGCCGCATGTCCACGCAATCGACGCCCCCGTCGCCGGGGAGGGCCTCGGCCAAGGCCTCGCGCAGGGACTCGAGCTCCGCCTTATCGAGGGGATCGGGCGCGGCGAGCGCGAAATCGTAATCGCTGTCGGCGCGCTCGAAGCCGCCGGCCCTCGAACCGTACAGATAGACCGAGTAACGCGATCGCTCATCGCCCGCGAAGATCGGAGCGATGAGATCGCGGATGGCCGCGTGCGGTTTCCTCATGGCCATCAGTATTGGCCTTTGGCGCAGGCGCCGTCAACGCCCCTTAGGTATTAGGCGACGTAGCTCTCGAGGAGCTCGGTGCGGTTGGGCTGGGAAAGGCGCTTCAGGGCGCTCTTCTCGATCTGGCGGATGCGCTCCTTGGTGAGCTTGAACCTGTCGCCGATCTCCTTGAGGCTCATCGCCCGGTTGCCGTTCAGCCCGAAGCGGTACTCGATCACCTCGCGCTCCTTGTCGGAAAGGGTGTGGAGGACGGCGTTGATGTCCTCCTTGAGGTTCTGCTCGACGACATAGTCCTCGGGCGGGGTGTAGGCGGTGTTCTCGACGAAGTCGCCCACCACCGAAGAGTCGCGCTCGTCGAAGACGGGGGTCTCGAGGGAGACGAACTCGCGGCTGACGGCGACGAGGTCGGCCACGTGATCGGCGTCCATCTCGAGGAGGCGGGCGATCTCCTTGATCTCCTCGTCCTCGGTCATCGCGCCTTCGAGGGTCTTGCGGGCTTTCTCGATCTGGACGAGCTCGTTGGCCCGGTTGAGGGGCAGGCGGATCATCCGGGACTTCTCGCAGATGGCCTTGAGGATGGACTGGCGGATCCACCAGACGGCGTAGGAGATGAAGTGGTAGCCCTTTTCGACATCGTAGCGCTCGATGGCGTTGATGAGGCCGATGTTGCCCTCGGAGATGAGGTCCGAGAGGGGGAGGCCTTGGTTCTGGTATTTCTTCGCGACATTGACGACGAAGCGGAGATTCGACTTGACCAGCATATCCTTGGCCAGCTTCTCGCCCTTGGCGGCGGCGCGCGCGTACTTATCTTCGTCCTCGCGGGAGAGGAGGGGAATGCGATTGATTTCCTTGAGATACATCGAAAGGACGTTCTCGTCGCAAAAGCTACTGTCGTTTATGCAAGCGGTCCTGTGTGCCATGATAACCTCCACCTACACCTTCTATTAAGCAAAGATCGTGCCAATGGGGGGGGCTTTTTCACAGTATCAATGAGCTGAAAACGTTATTTGTATATTGGTAAATAATATAAGCAGCGAGGAGTACAGTGCTAAATATGATTTCCCATACTTTTAGTAATTAGAGAATCCGCAAAATCTGCAAGATTTGGACAAACGATGCATCAATCTTCCACGGAAAGAGGGAAACAGGGGGATTGCCCGTATCATTTCTACACAGTTGTGAGGGCTAGAGAGAAGAGTGTGTCAAAATTACTCAAAAAAGCTTTCACGAAGCGATACAGTGCGTCCGCAGCAGCGGATATAGGGCAGTCCCGAGCCGCAAAAGCAGCGTTCGTCGCCCTTCAGGGCCACGTTTCGGCGAAAATCGACGGCGATCGTTTTGCAACGGCGACTTTGGCTAAGGCCGAACAGGGGAAAGGCGAGCGTATAGGCTTTGAAAAGCTTGAGTTTCTTGGCGACCGGGAGTTTTTTAAGCTTGCCCGTTCCGACAAGGACGCGCCAGGCATCGGCGATAAGCCTGGTGACGGCGTCCTTCTCGGTATTCGAATCGAAGCGCCTATCCGGTTTGCTCCCCAAGTAGGCGCAGGCCTGCAGGGAATAGAAGGCATAGAAATCGTCAAGTTCCACGCTCGCTCGGCGGCACATGCCGTAGTCGTTGATCCTCTGGAGGTAAACCGCTCGGGCGGGGCCCCTGGGCCGGAGTTTCTGGGCCGATGCGAGGCTTTTTAGGGCGAGTTCGGGCTGGTCCAGCTTGAGCAGGCTTTGCGCGAGCCAGTAGAGGTAGCGTGAGAGCGCTTCGGGGCTCTCGGCGGGGCAAGAGGCGACCGCCGCCCTGAAGCGGCGAAGGGCTAGGTCGGGCCTATGATGGGCGAGGGCGCGCATTCCGGCGCGGAAATCACGGTCCTGGTCTACGCCTAAATATCTCCTCATGTTGATAAGATATTGCCGGGAATATCTTCCCGGCAAGGCAATTCTGGTTTCCTATGGAGTACGCGAGACGAGGAGGACGAAGGATCTCGGCGCCACGGCGTATTCGTCCTGAGGGGACAGGATCGGCTCGACGCCCGGCTCGCAGAGGTCCTCGGGGCTGGGCAGGGAGCTGTCCACGGCCCGGTGCCAGAGCCGAGCCAGGGGGGCGGGCCCGACCTTGAAGACGGCCGACTCGTCCTTGGCGTTGAAGATGAGGTAGAAGTCGGCGTCATCGCGATCGGCGAGGATGTCGGCCTTGGATCCGTCGATGCGCGCGGCGATTCGGTCGTCGATCGCAGCCCAATCGGGGCTCTTGCCCTCGACGTCGAACCAGGTGATGTCCGGCGTGGAGTTGAAGTCCGCGTCGAGCCCGGTGAAGAACTCGGGCCTGCGGAAGGCCGGGTGCCTCATCCGGAAGGCGATGAGCCCTTGGGCGAAGCGCAGGATATCCGCGTGAACGATGGCGAAGCGCCAGTCGTACCAGCTCGTCTCGTTATCCTGGCAGTAGGCGTTGTTGTTGCCGCCCTGGGTCCTGCGGAACTCGTCGCCGCCCAGGAGCATGGGCGTGCCGATGGACAGGATGAGGGTCGCGAGGAAATTCTTGGCCTGCCGGTTGCGCAGGGCCTCGAGGGCCGCGTTGCGGGTGGGGCCCTCCTCGCCGTAGCCGCTCGACAGGTTCGAGTCGGAGCCGTCGCGGCCTGCCTCGCCGTTGCGCTCGTTGTGCTTGCGGTCGTAGCTCACGAGGTCGTTCAGGGTGAAGCCGTCGTGGGCGGTGATGAAGTTGATCGAGTGGAAGGGCTTGCGGCCGTCGCGAAGGTAGAGGTCGCTGGACCCGGTGATGCGCGTGGCCAAGGCCCCCGCCGCGCCGCGCTCGCCCCGCCAGAAGCGCCGCACGTCGTCCCGGTAGCGGTCGTTCCACTCGGCCCAGCGCCCGCCGGGGAACCAGCCCACCTGGTAGGCCCCGCCCGCGTCCCATGCCTCGGCGATGATCTTCGTGTGGCGCAGGATCGGGTCCTCGGCTATGCCCTCGATGACGGGGGGGTTCTCGAGCAGATTGCCGTCCTGGTCGCGGCCGAGGATGGAGCCGAGGTCGAAGCGGAAGCCGTCGACGTGCATCTCCACGACCCAGTAGCGCAGGCAGTCGCGGATGAGGGTGCGCACGACCGGATGGTTGCAATTGAGGGTGTTGCCGCAGCCCGAGTAGTTCTTGTAATGGCGCTTGTCCTCGTCCAGGATGTAGTAGATGCGGTTGTCGAGGCCCCGGAAGCTCAAGGTGGGCCCCATCTCCCCTCCCTCGGCCGAGTGGTTGAACACGATGTCGAGGATGACCTCGATGCCGGCCTCGTGGAGGGAGCGCACCATCTCCTTGAATTCCGCCACCTGCTCCCCGCGCGAGCCCGATGACGAATAGTCTCCCTTGGGGGCGAAGAAGGCGATAGTGGAATAACCCCAGTAGTTCGACAGCCTCTGGCCCGTCGCCGGGTCGGAGCGCGGGTTTTCCAGGCGGTCGAATTCCTGGACGGGGAGGAGCTCCAGGCTCGTGACGCCGAGCGCCTTGAGGTAAGGTATGGCCTCGGCGACGCCCATGAAGCTGCCGGGATGTGCGGCTTCGGAGCTCGGGTGCATCGTGAGCCCCCGGACGTGGGTCTCGTAGATGACGCAATGGCGCAGGGGGTAGTTGAGGGGCCGGTCGCCGCGCCAATCGAAATGGTCGTCGACCACGATGCACTTGGGCAGGTATGCGGCGTCGTCCTCGCTGGAAAAGGAGAGGTCGAGCTCGCTCGAGGCGGGGTCGTAGGAGCGGGCCTTATCGAGCTCCCAGGTGAAGTCGCCGCTGAGGGCCTTGGCGTAAGGGTCGATTAAGGCCTTGTGCCTGTTGAAGCGGTGGCCCTTGGTAGGGAGGTAGGGGCCGTCAGCCCTCCAGAGGTAGAGGGCGCCGGCCCCTATGCCCAGGACGAGGACGTGCCAGATGTCGCCGGTGCGGTTAAGGCGAGGATCCAGCCTGTGCTCGAAGGAGGCCTCGCCGTCGCCTGAGCCATCGAAGAGGCAAAGGGTCATGGACTCCGCGTCGCGGGAGAAGACGGCGAAATTCACGCCGTCGACCTCTATCCGGGCTCCCAGGGTCATGGGGCTACCAGGCTTCACCGCGTACATGGAAGGCTGCACCAAGTCGATTATAGTCTCAGATCCTCTTGAATGCCACGACGGCGTTCTGCCCCCCGAATCCCATGGAATTCTTGATCGCGGCGCGCACGGGCATGGCGACCCCGACATTCGGGACATAGTCGAGGTCGCACTCGGGATCCCTCTCGTCGAGGTTGATCGTCGGGTGGACGAAGCTCTCCTGGATCGACTTGACCACGGCGATGGACTCTAGGGCCCCGCTCGCGCCGATGCAGTGTCCGAGCATGGACTTGGCCGAGGAGACCTTGAGCGCGGGGGCGCGCGCCCCGAAGGCGCGCTTGATCGCCTTGGTCTCGATGGGGTCGTTGAGGGGCGTCGAGGTGCCGTGGGCGCTCACGTAGTCGACGTCCTCCGGCCTGAGGCCGGCGTCGGCCATCGCGAGGCTCATCGCCCGCGCGGCGCCCACGCCCTCGGGGTCGGGGGCGGTGATATGGTGGGCGTCGCAGGTCGTGCCGAAGCCGGCCAGCTCGCAGTAGATCCGGGCGCCACGGGCCTTCGCGCGCTCGTAGTCCTCGAGCACGAGGACTCCCGAGCCTTCCGCCATCACGAAGCCGTCGCGGCCCTTGTCGAAGGGCCGGCTAGCCTTCGCGGGGGCGTCGTTGCGCGTCGATAGGGCCTGGATCATGCAGAAGCTGGCCAGGGCCAGGCGGGTCACGGAGGCCTCGGCGCCGCCGGCGAAGACCAGGTCGGCGTAGCCCTCGCGGATCCAGCGCATGGCCGTGCCTATCGCGTCGGTGCCCGCGGCGCAGGCCGTGACGATGCATTGGCAGGGGCCGGTGGCGCCAAGCCGTATGGCCACGTTGGCCGCGCCGAAGTTGGCGAGGACCTTGGCCATCGTGTAGGGGGGGACTCGGCCCGGGCCCCGCTCCACGAGTCGGGCTCCGGCCTCCTCGATGGAGGCCGAACCGCCCTGGCCCGTGCCCAGGCAGACACCCGTGCGCTCGGCCTCTAGCTCGCCCTCGGCCAGGCCCGCATCCCCGAGGGCCTCCATGGCGGCGTAGACCGCGAACTGGGAGAAGCGGTCCATCTTCTTGGCTTCCTTCGCGTCCATGCGGAGCGAGGGGTCGAAACCGCGCACTTCTCCCGCTATCGTGGACGCGAGGCCGGTCACGTCGATGTTCTCTATCGGGCCGACGCCGCTCTTCCCGCCGCGAAGTCCCGCCCAAAGCTCGGCCACGCTATTGCCCAGGGGGCTTACGGCCCCGAGGCCGGTGATGACGACCCTTCTTCGATCCATCTACATTCCCATTCCGCCGTCGACTTTGAGGATCTCCCCGGTCACGTAGGCCGAGAGCTCAGAAGCGAGGAAGAGGGCAGCGGCGGCGACGTCGTCGGGCTTGCCGATGCGCCCGAGCGGGATGCCCGTCTTGAGTTTTTCCTTCGCTTCGCCAGGTATCTTATCCGTCATCGCGGTTTCGATAAAGCCGGGGGCGATGGCGTTCACGCGGACGCCGCGGGAGGAAAGCTCGCGGGCGAGGCTCTTGGTGAAGCCGATGACCCCGGCCTTGGAGGCCGCGTAGTTGGTCTGGCCGCCGTTGCCCATGATGCCGACGACGCTCGACATGTTGACGATGCTGCCAGCCCTGGCCTTGATCATGTGCCTGGCCGCCGCCCTCGATACGAGGAAGGCGCTCGTGAGGTTGGCGCGGAGGACGGCGTCCCAGTCGGCGAGGCTCATGCGCAGCGCCAGGCCGTCCCGAGTGATGCCGGCGTTGTTGACGAGGGCGGCTATCGATCCAGCCTCGGCTGCGACCGCGTCGACGGCCGGGTTCACCTGGGCCTCGTCGGAGACGTCGCAGGCTATCCATTTTATGGAGCCGCCGCCCTCGGCCGCCGCGGCGTCCAGGCTTCCCGGGTCCTCGGCCTCGGTCCTCGAGAAGTAATAGACTCGGGCCCCCTCGCGGGCGAAGCGCTCGACTATCGCCCGACCTATGCCCTTGGAGCCCCCCGTGACGATGCAGGCCTTGCCGGCCAATAGCTTGTCCATGATTTCCCGCCTCTATAAAGAAAGGGTCGCGACTTGATCGAGGGTGCCGAAGGGATAGCAGGGCACAGCCCCTCCCACGGCCTTCCATAGGCCGGTCAACACCGACCCGGGCCCCGTTTCGACGCAGAACACGGGCTTCTCGGCCAAGATGGCGGCCTCTTCGTCGATCCAGCGCACGGGGCTCACGATCTGCCGAACGGCGAGCTCCTTGGCCTCGGCCCCGCTCCCGATACGCTTGCCCGTGACGTTGGAGAAGATGGCCAGCTTGGGCTCGGCGAACGCGACGCCCGCCACGGCCTCCGCGAAGCGCTCGGCCGCGGATTCCATGATGGGCGAATGGAAAGCCCCGGAGACCTTGAGCCTGATGGCGCGCTTGGCCCCCGCCGCCTTCACGGCCTCCTCGGCGGCGGCCACGTCGGCCTCGGCGCCCGAGATCACCGACTGGGTCGGGCTATTGTAGTTGGCCACCCATACCTTCTTGAGACCAGCCTTCGCGATCGCGGCCTCGATGGCCTCGGGGGCGAGGTTGATGACGGCGCTCATCGTCGAGCCGCCCGAGAGCTTCCCCGCCTCGTCCATGAACCTGCCGCGCAGGGCGACGAGGCGGAACATGTCCTCGTGGGAAACGATCCCGGCCTCAGCCAGGGCGGGCCACTCGCCGACCGAGAAGCCCGCGCAGGCCTCGGGGTGCACGCCATGCTCGCGAGCGCAGGTGGCAGCCGCCGACCCCGCGAGGGCCACGGCTACCTGGGTGTTGCGGGTCTGCTTGAGCTCGTCCTCGCTCCCCTCGAAGAGGAGCTTCTTGAGGTTTATGCCGGAGGCCGACGAGGCGAGGGCGAAGAGCTCGCGCACGGCCGTGCTCGTCTCGTAAAAATCCTTGGCCATCCCGGGATATTGGGCTCCCTGGCCGGGAAAGAGAAAACAGGTCTTCATTGGGGACCTCCGATGGTGGACATTATGGCATATCAATATTTACAAATTCAGCCATTTTGTAAAGATACTGATCGGCTTTTCTAGAGTGTTACGAAGCTTATAATTTTGCGATATATACTAGCGGCATGCTTAGCGATTCGACTCGCGCGATCAAGACAGTATTGAAGAAAATCCCCAAAGGCCGGGTCGCCAGCTACGGCCTCGTGGCCTCCCTGGCCGGCCTGAGTAACGGCGCCCGCCAGGTCGTGCGTGTCCTTCACTCCAGCGCTGAAAAGGATGGCCTGCCCTGGCAGCGCCTAGTGCGCAAGGACGGCAGCATAGCCCTGCCGCCCGGCGAGGGTTTCGAGCTTCAGCGCGCCCTCCTCGAGGCCGAGGGCGTGGAAGTGTCGCCCGGGGGCATGATCGACCTGTCGCGCTTCGGGTGGAAGGGCCGTTAATCCTGCCTGGAAAGGGCCCTGATGCCGTAGGCCCTGAAGCCCGAAGCCTCGAGGCTCCGGTCGAATTCTGGCGGAAGCAGGGCCGAGTCCAGGGCGACGAGAGGGATGCCTTCGTCGACGAAGGCCTTTGAGAGGGCGCCCAAGAGGGCCTTGCCCAAGCCCATCCGCCTGAAGTCCTTGGCGACCATGAGGAAGACGATCCGCCCGAAGCTCCGGTCGCCGGCGCTGCCCCGTATGCCGACGGCCGCGCCCAAGGCCCCGCCCTCGCCGTCGGCCGCGAGGGCGCAGAGGGCGTCCGGGCTGGAGTCGAGCTCGGCCCTGAGGCGGGCGATCTCGAAGGCCGCCAGGGAGGCGGGCAGGGTCTCGAGGCTCTCCTCCTCAGCCTCGGCCACGAGGCCGAGCACGCTGGCCCTGGCCTCGCCGAAGCCGACGATGGAGATGTCCAGGTCGCTCAAGACGAGTTCGTCCGTGTCCTCGGGCTCGGGCCCCAGGCGCTCGAGGCCCCGGGCCTCGCGCAGGTCGTCGTACCAGGCGGCGATCGTGCGGCGGATGGCGCGGATCTTGAAGTCGCGGAAGGCGCGCTCGAGGTCCTGGCGCTCGGCGAGGACCGCTTTGAAGGCCTTGAACACGCCGCGGCCCCGGCCCAGGGCGGCCGATAGCTCGCGGCGGGCCGAGGGTTGGCGCACCGAGGCGAGGAAGTCCTCCATGAGCCTGAAGCCCTCGCGCGAGGACCAGACGGGTGGTTTCGCGTAACCTTCGCCCGCATGCCCGGCCGCCGCCACGACCTCGCCGGTCTCCAGGTCCACGACCGAGGAACGCTCCTGGTCCTCCATGGCGAAGACTATCTGCTCGACCGCCTTCTCGTTCAGCTCGAACACGGATCACCCCCGGTGGCGCCATTTTCGGGGCCATAGCGCTTTCGGTCAAGGGAAGAACGACGGGCTCGATTGTCTCGGAACCGGCCCTCGGCTATAATCGCGACTATAGCATGATCGCCAACCTGCATATGCATTCCCGATACTCCGACGGCAGCCTCTGGCCCGAGGCCCTGGCGGCGGCAGCCGCGGCCTCGCCCCAGGGGCTCGAGCTCGCGGCGCTCACCGACCACGACGACCTCCACGGCAGCGGGGAATTCGCGGCCGCCTGCGCCGCCCTGGGCCTGGCCTGCCTGCCCGCCTGCGAGATCGACGTCTCGGTACCCGAGATCGGCTATCGCAGCGAGCTCCTCGCCTACTTCCCCCAAGGCCGCTACGCCGCGACCGGAGCCCTCCTCGCGGCCGTGCTCGAGGCGAGGACCGCGCGGATCTCGGGCCTCGCGGCCAGGGCGGCTGCCCTCTTCGGGCGGCCCGAGCTCGGCTTCGAGGGCCTCGCGGCGCGCAAGGTCCAGGGCCGCGATCCCAAGCCCGATCCTGAGCTTTTCTCCTTCTCGATGGTCGACCTATTCCGATACCTGCAGGCCGAGGGCGCGGTCGAAGCCTCCTTCGGCTACAAGGACTTCCTCCGGGCCTACGTCGACACGGGCAAGATCGCGGGATCGAAGATGGCTAAGCCGAGCCTCGAGTCCATCGTCGCGGCCGTGTCCGCGGACGG